>NZ_CP083553.1:1607142-1915714 GCF_025144465.1 Leisingera sp. S132 | reverse complement strand
TGAGCTGTTGATGGTGGAGTCGCTGGCAATCAGCGTTCCGTCCGGCGCGCGCAGTTCCCAGCGGGTGTTGTCGCTGTCTGCCCATTCATCACCGTCAAAGGTGATGGTTATGGTGCTGGGGGTGCTCTCGCTGTAGCCTTCCTCAGTGTCCAGAATACCGTCACCGTCTGAGTCCAGGTCATCGCCGTCTGCGACGCCGTCGCCGTCCGTGTCCGGCTCCGGAATGGTGAAGCTCAGATCGCTGATGCCGGAGCCGCCGGTTGTCGACCCGTCCGGACCGGGCTCGAATATCAGCTCAAGCCCGGACACCAGGCCGCTAAGGGTCAGGTCGACGTCATTGGCCGTCGTGCCTGCGGAAATGATCGAGACGGACCCGTCGGGGTTGGTGACCACATTCTCGTCGTCGATACCGCTGAGGCCGGCAATGACATCTGAGGCCGGCAGCAGATCGCCGTTTTCGTCATAGGCGTAGATGGTCCACTGGTCATCATAGGTGGAGCCGCCGTCATCGTTGACATGGTTGAAGGTGAAGGACAGATCCTGCACCGGCTCGGAGAACTGATACTCAGCGGAAATCGGGTCAGCGGTGGCAAAGGCCCCGAATTCAGAGACGTTCTGGCCGTTCTGGCTGTCATCCCAGGCATTGCCGGTGAAGGTTGCGGTCACAGTCGTGCTGTTGCCGTTTTCGGAAATGACTGTGCTGCCGCTTTCCGCGGTGCCGTCGCCGGCGGTCAGCCAGATTGCATTGTCGAGAATAGCCAAAAGCCAACTCCACCCCTAAATTCTCAGGTTCCCCTTGCGGGCCCTCGAATGACTTCACCCTCATCAACTGACCAGCCCCAAACTGGCGGATTTTCTTAAAAGTTGATGTTTCGGCTGCTGTTTCTGAAGGGGATTTCAGGCCTAGCCGGGGCCGGAATGTGGCAACATTTGGGCGGGCAGCAAAAAAGGCGCCTGCTAGGGCGCCTTTTCTTCTGGTCTGAGCAGCAGCTTAGCAGCTGTAGTACATGCCGAATTCCACCGGGTGCGGGGTGTGCTCGTACTTGTGGACCTCTTCCATCTTCAGCTCGATGTAGCCGTCGATCTGGTCCTTGGTGAACACGTCGCCCTGCAGCAGGAAGTCGTGGTCGGCGGCCAGCGCGTCCATGGCTTCGCGCAAGCTGCCGCAGACGGTCGGGATGCCTTCCAGCTCTTCGGCCGGCAGATCGTACAGGTTCTTGTCCATGGCTTCGCCCGGATCGATCTTGTTCTTGATGCCGTCGAGGCCGGCCATCAGCAGCGCGGCAAAGCACAGGTAGGGGTTTGCCGCCGGATCGGGGAAGCGGGCCTCGACGCGCTTGGCTTTCGGGCTTTCGGTCCACGGAATACGCACGCAGCCGGAGCGGTTGCGGGCGGAGTAGGCGCGCAGAACCGGAGCTTCAAAGCCGGGGATCAGGCGCTTGTAGGAATTGGTGGACGGGTTGGTGAAGGCATTCAGGGTTTTGGAATGCTTCAGGATGCCGCCGATGAAATACAGCGCTTCCTGGGACAGGTCGGCGTATTTGTCGCCTGCAAACAGCGGCTTGCCGTCTTTCCAGATCGACATGTTGACGTGCATGCCGGAACCGTTGTCGCCATAGATCGGCTTCGGCATGAAGGTTGCCGACTTGCCATAGGCGTGCGCCACGTTGTGGATCACGTATTTGTACTTCTGCAGCTCGTCCGCCTGTTTGGTCAGGCTGTCGAAGATCAGGCCCAGCTCGTGCTGGCAGGACGCCACTTCGTGGTGGTGCTTGTCGACTTTCATGCCCAGGCGCTTCATGGTCGAGAGCATCTCGGAACGCAGGTCCTGCGCTTCGTCGGTCGGGTTGACCGGGAAGTAGCCGCCCTTCAGGCCCGGGCGGTGGCCCATGTTGCCCATTTCGAACTCGGCGTCGGTGTTCCAGGAGCCGTCGGTTGCGTCAACCTCATAAGACACCTTGTTGATGGTGTTGGAGTAGCGCACGTCGTCGAACAGGAAGAATTCCGCTTCCGGGCCCATGTAGGCCACATCGCCGATGCCGGAGGACTTGAGGTAGGCTTCGGCCTTCTGGGCGGTGCCGCGCGGGTCGCGCTCATAGGCTTCGCCGGTGTCGGGCTCAACGATGGAGCAGTGCAGGCACAGGGTCTTTTCCGCATAGAACGGGTCGATATAGGCAGAGGTGGTGTCCGCCATCAGTTTCATGTCGGAGTTTTCGATCGACTTCCAGCCGGCGATCGAGGAGCCGTCGAACATGAAGCCTTCTTCCAGGAAGTCTTCGTCGACCAGATCCACGTCCACGGTCACATGCTGCAGCTTGCCGCGCACGTCGGTGAAACGGATGTCGACATAGGCGACGTCTTCTTCTTTGAGTGTCTTGAGAACTGCGTCTGCGCTCATTCCCTCGGTCCTTCTGATGTAGATGTCAGGATATTCGTTGAATTCGTTTACAGCGCGTCCGGGCCGGTCTCGCCGGTGCGGATGCGGATGGCTTGCTCGACGGGCGAGACAAAGATCTTGCCGTCGCCGATCTTGTCGGTCTTGGCAGCATCGACAATGGCCTCGATCGCCTGGTCGACCTGATCGTCGTCCAGCACAACCTCGACCTTCACCTTGGGCAGGAAGTCGACCACATATTCGGCGCCGCGGTACAGCTCGGTGTGGCCCTTCTGACGGCCAAAGCCCTTGACCTCGATGACGGAAAGACCCTGGACGCCGACGTCCTGCAACGCTTCCTTCACCTCATCCAGTTTAAAAGGCTTGATGATGGCTTCGATCTTTTTCATCGGCTTTGGCTCCTCGCAAGCTTGTTGGGGGTGTCATTTCACTTCTAAATGAAGGCAGCAATGCAGGAGGCTGCGGCTGCGGCATTTGGGGGCAGGATTTGATCGCGGCTGCCTAAAAATTAAGCACTGCGTCCAAAAATTGCGCAGAATTGAATCGGGGAAGGGCAAAATATGACCGAACTGCTGACCGCAGCCCAGATGCGGGCGATTGAGCAGGCCGCCATCGCGTCCGGCGAGGTGACCGGGCTGGAGCTGATGGAGCGGGCCGGGCAGGGGGTGGTCGAGGCCATCTTTGAGGAATGGCCGGAGTATAATACTGCGCCCCAGAGTGTCGCGGTGTTATGCGGCCCGGGTAACAATGGTGGAGACGGATTTGTTGTGGCTCGGTTGCTTGCTGGCAAAGGTTGGACTGTGAAGGTCTTCTTGTACGGTGATCCAGATAAACTGCCAGCTGATGCGCGCACCAATTATGAGATTTGGCTGGCTGACAACCAGGTCGAGGAGCTCACCGAAAGAGCGTTTCGTAAGGAGCCTTATTGCTTGTATATTGATGCCCTGTTCGGGGCCGGGCTATCTCGCCCCTTAGAGGGTGAAGCCCTTAATGTTGCTTCCCAAATGTCGGGGCGCAATGGTGATGATTACAGTGATAGCGTTGTCGCCATAGATGCCCCGTCCGGCCTCTGCTTGGATAGCGGAACTGTTCTTGAGGAAGCGCCGCTCAGCCTAGGCCATCCGATCTTTGACCAACAGGGGCAGGAACCTCGAGGTCGTAAGCCGTTTCAAGACAGATTTGCAGCCCTGACAGTAACGTTCGACAGCCCAAAATTCGGTCATTTTGTAAATGAAGGCCCGTCTGTGTGCGGCCATGTTGTTGTAAAAGACATTGGGTTGGAACAATGGCGTGTATTGAAAGAAATTACACCCGGCACGCCTCCTCGGTCATTGCGACTGCCTTATTCAGTTCTTCTGGGGGAGTGTCCATTAGTCGAAGATCGTCGGAAGCCGTGGATATCTCGTTTTGATTCCGTCCGATGCAAAAAGGCATCCTCAAAAGGCCACAAATACACCCACGGCCACGCCCTCGTCCTTTCCGGCGGCCATGGTAAAACCGGCGCCGCCCGGCTCGCCGCCCGCGGTGCCCTGCGGATCGGGGCTGGTCTGGTCACCGTCGGGTCGCCGCGCTCAGCGATGTTCGAAAACGCCGCCAACCTCACTGCCATCATGCTGCAGCAGATCGACGGCGCGCATGGGGTCAGCGAGCTTTTGGAGGACGAACGCTTCAACGCGGTCTGCCTTGGTCCGGGCCTGGGCAGAGGCGCGGACACCCAGGCGGTGGTGATGGCGGTGCTGAAGGAAAACCGCGCCTCTGTTCTGGACGCCGATGCGCTCACAAGGTTCGAGCTGAAGCCGGAGGCGCTGTTTGAACTGCTGCACGAAAACTGCGTGCTCACCCCGCATGGCGGCGAGTTTGCCAGGCTGTTCCCGGACCTCGCGGAGAAACTGAACGCCCCCGCCACCACAGGCCCCGCCTATTCCAAAGTCGACGCCACCCGCGAAGCGGCCAAACGCGCGGGCTGCGTGGTATTGTTCAAGGGGCCGGACACGGTGATCGCCGCGCCGGACGGGCGCTGCTCGGTCAACTCCGCCCATTACGAGCGCTCCGCGCCGTGGCTGGCGACCGCCGGTTCTGGCGACGTGCTGGCAGGGTTCATCACAGGGCTGATGGCGCGCGGGTTCTCCCCGATGCAGGCGGCTGAAACCGCCGCCTATATCCACGTCGAATGCGCGCTGGAATTCGGGCCCGGCCTGATTGCCGAGGACCTGCCGGAGCAGATCCCCGCGGTGTTCCGCAAACTGGGACTTTAGGGCTCAGGCCGCCGGGCGCAGGTCCTGTTGCGGCGCGGCCGCGGCCGCCAGTTCCAGTCCGCCTGCATAGATCACATGCGGGCGGGAGAACTCCAGCACCGTCAGATCCATCATCTGCAGGCCCAGGTCGCGGATGAATTCGCCATCCACCAGTTCATAGGCAGGCACCACCGCCTGCGGCTGGCCGAACATCGCCTTGGCACGCCAGTCGCGCACCAGGATGCGCTGGTCCCAGGGCACGACGAGGTCACCGTCCGCGCGTGTGTCACCCAGCGATCCGGCAGTGATGCACACTGCCTGCAGCATCGCGCGGCGGGTGCGGACATCCTCTACCTGGGCCATGCCTTGTGTGCGGGTGATCAGGCTGTCGCCGGATTTGAGTTCTTCTGCCGCACGCTCTCCCTCGCGGGTCAGCACGATGGTGCCGCGCAAAAGGCTGATGTTCTGGCTGCCTTGAAACAGCCGCCGGGGCTGTGCCTGGACGCGCATCGCCAGTTGCGCGCGCAGGGCCGCATTTCCAAACGGTTTCATTTTATTGCTCGCTTTGTCTGCCTCAGACTTTTTTGCCAAACTACCGCACAAGCGGATTCCACGCCCAGCCTTTTTGCGCGAAAACCCGCCGATTGTTGCGATATTCCGCACCGATTGTTGCCGTTTTGCACATTGGCAATTTGGGCACGATTTCCCCTCGCATCCGCTGCCAAGCTTTGCTATTCAGCGCGTCACGCGGCCGGTTTCCTCCGGCGCGCAGTGCGGGTGTGGCGGAATTGGTAGACGCACCAGATTTAGGTTCTGGCGCCTTTGGCGTGGGGGTTCGAGTCCCTTCACCCGCACCATTCACGGATATCAGCCGGGTTCACCCCTGCAGCAACGGCGGCGGCTGATGGCCGGTCCGGCGGCCCGGTTCGATAAGTTTCCCGGCCCTGCCTCGGGTATGCTATACTAGACCCAGGCCGGCCTGCGGCCAGCGGCCGGCCCATGCGTTTACCAGTACATTGTTAATAAGGGGGATGGCCATGAAACGTCTTCTGCAAATCTCCACTGCTGCTGCAGGGCTGTGCGCCATTGCGGCCCCGGCGTCAGCCGAGCTGCGGTATGACAATAAATCCGGCGGCTATGTCGAAATCTACGGCCAGTTCAATCCGGCCATCATCTCCGTCGATGACGGCCAGCAGACCGAAACCAACCTGCTCGACAACGACCTGTCCCGCTCCCGGGTCGGGTTGCGCCTGATGCAGCCGATCGGAGCCGAATACATTCGGGTTCCGGTTCGAAACCGGGCTGGGCTTTCCGAATTCGACCGAAGTGAACCAGTTCGGCTCCGACTACAGCGGATGGACCCGCGCGGACCTGCGCCACGTGGACTTCTGGCTGGAAGGCAGCTGGGGCAGGTTCTCTGCCGGGCAGGGCAGCATGGTGGCGGATGGCGCCGCTGAAACCGACCTCTCCTATGTCGGCACTGCGCTCTATTCCTATACGGCTGATGCCAATGCCGGTTTCCTGTTCCGCGACACCGCGGGCGGGCTGAGCGGGCCTGCCGTTGCCTCTGCCTTCGATAACCTCGACGGCTCCCGCCGGGGCCGGGTCCGCTATGACACGCCGGATCTGAGCGGGTTTACTGCCGGTGTCGCCTGGGGGCAGAACATCCTGTCGTCCGGAGATGATGCAGATTATTATGACATCGGCCTGCGCTACGGGCAGGAATTCGGCTCCACCAATTTCGCGGCGTCTCTGGCTTATCAGGTGCGCGACGATGCCGGGGCGGAACGCTCGGATGTGATCGGCTCGGCCTCGGTGCTGCTGGACAGCGGCATCAGCTTTACCGTTGCGGGCGGCAGCCGGGACAACGATGCGGCCGGCTCCAGCGATCCCAGTTACTACTATGCCAAGATCGGCTATGAGACCGGCAACTGGCTGCCCTGGGGCAAAACCGGGCTTGGGGTGCATTATTACGACGGCGATGATTTCAACGTTACCGGTTCCAGCACCAAGGGCTGGGGCATTGGTGCGGTGCAGAAGGTCGACAGCATCAACACCGATATCTACCTGACCTACCAGGAATATGAGTATGAGGATGCCGCCGCGACCTACCAGGATCTGACAACCTGGGTGCTGGGCGCCCGCTGGCGTTTCTGACGAGCGGCAGATATCTGGACCATAATGAAACGCTCCGGTCAGCCGGAGCGTTTCTTTGTTGAGGCTGGACCGGCCAGGTTTCCGGATCCGCCCGCCCGGCTGATTCCTGCCACAGGGTTGCACGGGCGGCATAGCTGCTTTGCGTGAGGCGGGCGGTAAACGTAATCGTCTTCACATCTCCGGTCCCGTGGCGGCGCTACGGTGCAAGTGATTTTTTGCCACGGGCAGATTTTCACAATTGCCGCAGCGGTCATCTGACCCGGAATTCATGCCACGCGCCCGGAGGCTCCCTCGGCTCCTGCGCTGGCTTGTGCCGGACAGCGGCCGTAAGCGGCGGAACAGGAGACAGGACATGAAAACCAAGTTTGCAGCCCGCGCCGGCGCAGCCACTCTCGCAGCCGCTGTTGCGGCCCCGGCATTTGCAGGCCCCACCTACACCAACGACACCGGCGGCAGCTTCCGCTGGTACGGCCAGTTCAACCCTGCCTACCAGTCGTTTGACGACGGCGAGCAGGACTTCAACCGCCTGACCGACAACGCGGCGTCCAATTCGCGCATCGGCTTTGAGCTGGAGCAGGAATACGGCGAAAATACCCTGCGGTTCCGTTTTGAAACCGCCTTTGGCTTCCGCTCCTCGGACGCGGTCAGCCAGACCTCGACCGGCGATAACCTCAGCTGGGACCGCACCAACATCCGCCACGTCGACTTCCAGTTCGACACCGCGCGCTATGGCCGCTTCTCGGCGGGTCAGGGCTCGATGGCAACTGACGGCATCACCGGCGCTGATTTCTCCGGCACCGGCCTTGGCGCCTCCAACGCGGTTGCCGATTCCGCGGGCGGATATGCCTTCCGCACCACCGGCGGTGCGCTCAGCAGCGTGGATATCGGCGATGTCTTCAACGACTTCGACGGAAGCCGCCTGGGCCGCGTCCGCTACGATTCGCCGGAACTGGCAGGCTTCACCCTGTCCACCTCCTGGGGCACGGATATCCTGAAAGACGCCAACGACCGCGAAAGCTATGACGTTGCGGTCCGCTGGGCCAATGACGACGCGGCTGGCTTTGCCATCGACACCGGCATCGGCGCCTCCTGGACCGAAGAAACCGGCGAGCAGGATTACCGTGATATCTCCGGCTCCTTCGCGGTGCTGCACAAGGCCACCGGCCTGTCGCTGAACATCGCTGCGGGCGAGCGCGACATCGCGGGCACCTATGCCTATGCCAAGCTGGGCTATTCCGCAGACCTGATCGCGGCCGGCTCCACCTCCTTCTCGGTGGACTACTATGACGGCTCCGACATGGTCAGCAACGGCGACAGCGCCGAGTCCTGGGGTGTCGCCGCGGTTCAGAAGATCGACGCCTACAATGTCGAGACCTACCTGGCCTACCGTGACTATTCCTATGCCGATTCCAGTGCCACCACCTATCAGGACGCCAATGTCATCCTGGCCGGTGCCCGCTGGAAGTTCTGAACCGCAACTCCCTCGGTTTCAGATCAGGAAACACGCCCCTTCGCGGGCGTGTTTTTTCGTTATGAGGCTTCGGAAATCCGCGCGATTGCACAGGAAAGGGGCAATCCCCCTTGCGCCGCCGCGCCGGGGGAAATAGAAGACCGCAAATTGTCTGGGGGCACCTCGCACAGGGGCCCCGAATCTCTATGGGGAATAGGATGCAGGTCACCGAGACGCTGAACGAAGGTCTGAAACGCGGCTACGCCATCACCGTCACCGCCGCCGAGCTGGACGAGAAGGTCAACGAAAAGCTGGTCGAAGCGCAGCCGGAAATCGAAATGAAGGGTTTCCGCAAGGGCAAGGTGCCGATGGCGCTGCTGAAAAAGCAGTTCGGCCAGCGCCTGATGGGCGAAGCGATGCAGGAATCCATCGACGGCGCCATGAACAAGCATTTCGAGGACAGCGGCGACCGTCCGGCGCTGCAGCCCGAAGTCAAGATGACCAACGAAGACTGGAAAGAAGGCGACGACGTCAACGTCGAGATGTCCTACGAGGCACTGCCGAAAATCCCCGAAGTCGACTTCTCCGGCGTCGAGCTGGAAAAGCTGGTTGTGAAGGCTGAAGACGAAGCCGTCACCGAGGCGCTGACCAACCTGGCCGAAACCGCCAAGGAATTCGAAGCCCGCGAAGAGGGCGCAGCAGCCGAAGACGGCGACCAGGTCGTGATCGACTTCGTTGGCCGTATCGATGGCGAGGCCTTTGACGGCGGCGCAGGCGACGACTACCCGCTGACGCTCGGCTCCAACTCCTTCATCCCCGGCTTCGAAGAGCAGCTGGTCGGCACCAAAGCCGGTGAAGAAAAAGACGTGACCGTGTCCTTCCCCGAGGAATACGGCGCAGAGCACCTGGCCGGCAAAGAGGCCGTGTTCACCTGCACCGTCAAGGAAGTCAAAGCGCCCAAGGCGGCTGAGATCGACGACGAGCTGGCCAAGAAATTCGGCGCCGACGACCTGGACGCGCTGAAGGGCCAGATCTCTGAGCGCCTGGAAGCCGAATACGCCGGTGCCGCCCGCGCGGTGCTGAAGCGCGGCCTGCTGGACAAGCTGGACGCGCTGGTCTCCTTCGACCTGCCGCCGTCGCTGGTCGACGCCGAAGCCAAGCAGATCGCGCACCAGCTGTGGCACGAGGACAACCCGGACGTGCAGGGCCACGACCACGGTGAGATCGAAACCACCGAAGAGCACACCAAACTGGCTGAGCGCCGTGTCCGTCTGGGCCTGCTGCTGGCCGAGCTGGGCCAGAAAGCCGAGGTCGAAGTGACCGACGCCGAGATGACCCAGGCGATCATGGCGCAAGCCCGCCAGTACCCGGGCCAGGAACGCCAGTTCTTCGAGTTCATCCAGCAGAACGCGCAGATGCAGCAGCAGCTGCGCGCGCCGATCTTCGAGGACAAGGTTGTCGACCACATCGTCGGCCAGGCCAAAGTCACCGAGAAAGAGATCTCCAAGGACGAGCTGCAAAAGGCCGTTGAGGAGCTGGAAGAGGAATAATCCTCCGTCCGCATCGACTTACGGAAAGGCCGCCCCCTGGGTGGCCTTTTTCGTTGCGGCTCAGGTCAGAGAACAACCCGCTCCTGCAACCACAGCAGCGACGGATAGGCAGCGATCCAGATCCAGAAGAACCGGTTCAGCCCGAACAGGCAGGCATTGGCCAGATGGAACAGGGCTGCAATGCACAGCGCCAGAACCAGCGCTTCCTGATTGAACAGCGCCAGCGGAAACAGTGCCTCGAACAGCATCACCGCCCAGCCCATGGCCCACAGCAGGCCGGGCCTGTCCGCAAGCCTGCGCAGGTCTTCGCTGACCGGATAGGCAGAGAACCGGAACACATCCTGCAGGGCCCGGCCTGAGCGCCACTCCGGGTTCACGAGTTTGACCTGGCCGGAGATGAAGTAGCAGATCACCAATTGCCCGGCGAGATAGGCAAAGGCGTATTCCTTCCAATGCTCCTGCGGCAGCCATCGCGCGGCAGTCAGGCAGGACAGGATCAGCAGGCTCATCTTGTCGCTGCCGCCGTTATAGGGGCCTTGGAAACGCTGCAGATGAAGCAGGCTCAGCGCCAGCAACCCTGACAGAACCCAGGGCGTGGCTGCACCTGCCAGCAAAAACCCGCTGAGGATAAGCCGCGGCCCGTGAATGATTTGCTCGTTGCGGAACCCCGACAGGTGCTCAAGGCTTTGCAGAACAAAGGCAATACCCAAGAGGATTTCGGTTGCGCGCAGGGCGGGCTCCAAGCTCATGCTGCGGCCTTTCCTGGGAGCGGGCGCGGCTCTGACTTATAGGTAACGGCTTTCACCAGGCTGCCATCTTCATCCCGATCTATGAAAACAAGGCGGAACTGAAGATAGGGCCGCAATTCGTCTGCGGGGAGGGAGCGGGAAAGCTCCGCTGCGATCCGGTTCTGGATTTCCTGCAGGCTGTGCTCTGTTGGATTGAGGGTCAGGCGTTCGGCGCAGCTGACCAGAAACAGCCCCTCATTCCAGCGCGGGTTCCACAGCATCCGCCGTGCCATGGCGGCCAGAGACAAATGTTTGGGCCGGGGGCGGAATTCCTGCCAGGCAGAGGCGGTGCTCCCAGTGTCTTGCAGCAGGGCCCATTCCACCCTTGGGGAAGGATCCACCGTCTTGAAGAACCGCCAGGACGGCATCAGGGCTGGAAGAAGGAGTTTGATGAGGCTCAGCATGGCGCCAGTTAAGCCGCAGCTGATTACAATTCCCCTAAAATGCAGGCCGCAGGCAGGTCCTCCCGCCCGCCCTTGGCGCCGTCCTGCGGACGCCGCCGCGGCCCGTTGGGCTTGGCAGCGCCCCTGCGGGGCGCTGCAGATGGGGCAGGTTTCAACCGTCAGAAGGGGCAGGGCGCAGGCCGGTTTCCACCAGCATGCCGCGGCGCTTGGCCTCGTAATAATAGCCGCGCGAGTAATGCTTCACCGCCATGTCCTGGCTGCCATCAGCCAGCAGCCAGGCGCCGCGCAGGTATTTCACCGAGAATTGCAGGTTTGTATCTGCATCCAGCAGATCCTGAGGCTCGCCTCTGAAGCCCATCGACCGCGCCGTCGCGGGCAGGATCTGCAGCAGCCCGTAATAGGGGCGGTTCACCGCCTTGGGCCTGTGGGTGCTTTCGCGCACCGCCAGCCGGTGCACCAGGCTGCGCGGCACTTCGTAGTGGTCCGCCCAGTAATTGATCTTCCGGCGCAGTTCCGGGGTCTCATTCGGGTAGAGCGGCGGGGCGGCTCTGGCCACCGCGGGCGGGGAGGCCGTGCTGGCGCAGGCGGACAGCACCGCGGCAGCTATAAACAAGATCAAGGTGGTCCGGCGCGTCATGCGGCCTCCGAAAGCGGTTTCTCTCGCGGGCCAGATTAGCCGCCTGCCAGCGCGCTGCAATCCTGTCTGTGCCGGAGTCCGGACCGGGCGGCGGGGAACCGCCATACCCGCAGGGGGAAACCGCCTGTTCCAGAGCCTGTTCCGGCCTGCCGGAAGGTCGCTCAAACTTTAATCATTAGAGATTTGTTAAATATGGCGTCCCACTACATATTGGGGGTGCGCATTGAGGCAGAAACAACCCTCAGGGCAGTTTGCCCCTCACGCCTGTGGGGCAGCTGATCCCTTCGGGCAGAACAGGGACCGCGGCTGTTTCCCAAAATTTCGCGGTCCCGACAACATCCTGACAGGTCCGGAGCGCCGTGAAACGCGCAATCCGGACACGCAGATTATGCCGCTTGACGGCCGTGCCTGCGGGCGCTCAGACCTGTTTCTGCACGGTGTTCGCGGGCGTCTTGAACAGGTTTTTTTCCGGCGCAAGCAGACCCTCAGGCACCAGTTCCGACACCGCTTCGGTCCTGAAGTCAGGCCGGTCGAACCGGTGGCCGCGCAGCAGACGGAACAACAGCCGCCGGCGCAGCGCCAGCTCTTCACTTTCCAATGCGTCCTGCATGGCGCATCCCCCTTTCTCACTCCACACGGGCAGTATTGTCGCGGATTACGGCAAACAGATGGTTATTCGGGGGCAGGGATTTCCGTGCAATTTGGCGCGTCTTTTCAAACTGCGCACAGGCAAAGAAAAAGGCCGCCCATCAGGCGGCCTTTCCCGTGTCTCACTGTCCCGGTGGGGATCAGTTGGTTTCTTCGCCAGCGGCTTCGGCCGGTGCGTCGTCGTCGTCGGACGCAGCAGAGCCGATGTCGTCGAACAGCTCGGAGATTTCGTATTCCGCAGCGGCTTCCTCTTCGGCGGCCAGCTCCTGGATCGATTTGCCCGATGCCTGCAGCTCGGCTTCCTCGGGGGAGCGGGCCACGTTCAGCTTGATTTCGACTTCCACTTCCGGGTGCAGTTTCACGGCGACGGAATGCAGGCCCAGTTCCTTGATCGGTGCGATCAGGACGACCTGTTTCTTGTCAACCGAGAAGCCGTCTGCGGTTGCAGCTTCAGCTGCGTCGCGCGGGGTGACGGAGCCGTACAGCGCGCCCGCGTCCGATGCGGAGCGAATCACGATGAACTGCTGGCCGTCCAGCTTCTCTGCCAGAGCCTCGGCCTCTTTCTTGGTTTCCAGGTTGCGCGCTTCCAGCTGCGCTTTCTGGGCCTCGAAGGCGGCGATGTTGGACTCGGAGGCGGTTTTTGCCTTGCCCTGCGGCAGCAGGAAGTTGCGGGCGAACCCGGGCTTCACGTCAACGACGTCGCCCATCTGGCCCAGCTTTGCAACGCGCTCAAGAAGGATAACTTGCATCTGCTTATCTCCTTACTTCACGGCGTAGGGCAGCAGGGCGAGGAAGCGGGCGCGCTTGATAGCACGGGCCAGCTCACGCTGCTTCTTTGCCGAAACGGCGGTGATGCGCGAAGGCACGATCTTGCCGCGCTCAGAGATGTAGCGCTGCAGCAGACGGGTGTCTTTGTAGTCGATCTTCGGCGCGTTGTCGCCCGAGAACGGGCAAACCTTGCGGCGGCGGAAAAACGGTTTGGCTGCCATGATTTAGCGTCCTTTTCTCAAGCGTTGATCAGCGGCGCTCACGGCGTTCGCCGCGTTCGTCGCGCTTCTGCATCTGGACCGAGGGGCCCTCGGCGTGCTCGTCGACCTTGATGGTCAGGACGCGCATCACGTCATCATGCAGACGCATCAGGCGCTCCATTTCCTGAACGGCGGCCGACGGGGCGTCGGTCTTCAGGAAGGCATAGTGGCCCTTGCGGTTCTTGTTGATCTTGTAGGCCATCGTCTTGACGCCCCAGTACTCCTGCTCGACCAGCTTGCCGCCGTTGTCGGACAGAACAGCACCGAAATGTTCGATGAGGCCTTCAGCTTGCGAGTTGGACAGGTCCTGACGCGCAATCATGACATGCTCATAGAGTGGCATGCGAACTCCTGTTTGTGTCTAGGCGCATTTCATAGACCGGGCATGTGCTGCTTCCGCTGCCAGGTCACGAGAGGCTGCGCGGATCGAAGAAGTCGCGGAAGCAGGGCCTCCTATACAGGCTGGCGCCGAAAGAGCAAGGCAAAAGGGCGTCTTGCGCCGGTGTCCAAGGCCCGCCGCGGCAAAACCGCAAGCCCGCCCCATTGCTGCCCCAATGCAGGGCTTCACTGCTTAACGAAGCCTTAACGCGGTGAAACACGCGGCGCCAGCTTTCCGGCAGGGGAGCGTCAGCAGGGCAGATGAATACAGACCGCAGCAGAAGGGCAGTCAAATGGCCGTGACAGACCACACCCCGCCGCAGATTTCCGGGATGCCAGGCGCCCGCGCGCTTGGTGCGATTTCAGGTCCGGAGCCGCTGCGCCTGCGGTTTCAGGCAAACTGGAAGGTCCGGGTGATGATGTTCCGCCTGCTGGGGGCGGCGCTGATCCTCAGCTCTGCCGGTCTGTGGCTGGTGCAGGGGGCCGGGGCCGACCCGGAGATGAACCTGATCCGCTTCGGTGTCTCCATCGCCTTCCTGCTGGCGGGCGTGGTGCTGATGACCGCGCATGAGCCCGCGGCCCGGCCTGAGGCCTGCTTTGATCCCGTCCGCCGCGAGTTGCGGGTCCTGAAACATGATGCCCAGGGCGGCCCGCGCACTGTTCTGCGCCGCAGCTATGACTCGCTGGGTGCCGCGCGCCTGACCGGCAATGCCGTGCAGCTGTTTGAGGATGACGGCAGCCTGCTGATCGAACTGCCGCTGGACTCCGCGGCCACCCGCGGCCAGCTGCGCGACCAGCTCAGCGGCGCGGTGAAGATCCTCACCTGAGACCAGATCACGTTTGCGCGAGACTCCGCCCGGCTGCCTGCAGCCGGGTTTTGTGTTCGCGCGCTCACAGATAGTGTTGGTTTTTGCGGTCTTCCTTTCGAGGCCGAAACCATCACATCTGTTGATATGAAAATTCTTCAAACCGGAGCCTTTGAAATGAAAAAGACCCTGCTTGCCGCCGCCCTGGCCGCTGTTGCTGCAACCGGCGCTGCCGCCGCACCGGAAAAATACCTGCTGGACGCAAGCCACAGCCAGATCCTGTTCGATTACAACCACCTCGGTTATTCGACCACCTACGGCCTGTTCTCCGGCTTCGAAGGCGAGATCATGTTCGACCAGGAAGATCCGGCGGCCTCCTCGGTCTCCGTCTCAATGCCCCTCAGCAGCATGTTCACCGGCTGGCAGGCGCGTTTTGACCATTTCATGACCAAGGATTTCTTCGACGCAACCGAGGATGAAACCATCAGCTTCACCTCCACCGGCATCGAAGTCACCGGCGACAACACCGCCAGGATCACCGGCGACCTGACCCTGAACGGCGTGACCAAATCCGTGGTGCTGGACGCCAAGCTGAACCAGGCGGGCGAGCATCCGATGGCCAAGAAGCCCTGGGCAGGCTTTGACGCCTCCACCCAGATCCTGCGCACCGACTACAACCTGGGCCAGTTCGCGCCTTTCGTCAGCGATGAGGTCAACATCAAGATCTCCGTCGAGGCGATGAAAGCCGACGGCTGATTGAGCGGCCCAGTCTTTGAAATCTCCGCCGCCGGCTCCCTTGGGGCCGGCGGTTTTCCTTTGGGCGCCTCTCCGGACCTCTCCAAACCTCCCCAAACCGTGACCCAAGTTCACTGGCTTTTGCACCATGCGCCGCGCAGACTGAAGCTGGCCCCTCCGGCCGCTTCGGAAAGGAGGCACCATGTTCCGCTTCGGCTCTCTCACCACGGCCTGCGCGGCTTTGGCGCTTGCCGCCAATCTGGCCTTAACAACGCCCGCCGCAGCCCATGATTCCGGCAATGACGCCGCCCGTGCCATTGCCGGGCTGATCACGCTTGGCATCATCGTCAAGAGCCTGGACAACGACCGGGACCGCCACCGCGGCCGCGCCTATTACCATCAGCCCCGGCAATACCACGGCTATCACGGCGCCCGCCGGCACCACGCCACCCGCAACCGGCACCACTTCCGCCGCCACAGCGGCGACCGGCATCGCTCACGCCACGGCGGCTATTACTACCACCGGCATTGAAATCAGCGGGCAGTCCGGGCCGCGGAGGCCCGCAAAATACAGGCAAAGCGCCGCGCGTCAGCGCGGCGCCAGGCCCAAGGCTGCCAGGGGTGCCGGCCCTGCCGGCGCATCTGAAGGGCGCGGGAGCGCTGCCCTGCGCCGCCGGCTATTCCGTCCGCTTGGCGGCCAGCTCCACCATCACATCAACGGCAAACGCCAGCGAGCTTTCATCGGGCAGGCTCTTGCCAACCCCGAAATCCAGCCGGTTCAGGGTCAGCCCGCCGGTCATCTTCGCAGTTTCCCCGTCCAGCTCCAGTTCAAAGGGCAGGGTGGCCGGCACTGTCTCTCCCTTGATGGTCAGGGTGCCCGCGGCCTGATAGCCCTCTGCCAGCTTCTCGATCTCCGCGGTGAACAGCGCGGTGGGGAAATTGGCACTGTCAAAATAATCCGCCCCCATCGCCTGGCTTGCGACGGAGCCCAGCTCCAGCGAGGGGATCGCAATGGTCACCTCTACGTCGCCCGCCGGGCCGGGGGCGGCAGGCTCCTCGAAATTGATCACCGCGGTCCACTCGCCAAAACTGCCATTGATGACGCTGCCCATCTGGGTCACCGCAATGCCCAGCGTGCCGGACTGCACCGCCCAGCCGCCGCCCGCCCCGGGCGCTGCGGCAACCACCGGGGCAGCGGTGCCTTCTGCGCCGTAATCGCCGCTAGGGTCATGGCCGCCCAGAATGCCCAGCGCCGCACCGCCGCCCAGCACGCCGCCCCAGACAACCACTGCCGCCAGCAGCGGCGCCAGGCTGTGCGCCTGCGCGGGCGGCTTGGGCAGGGTGCCGCTGCCCGGCAGCATCCGCCGCAGGGTGGCGTCGCGGTCGATCACATGGTGCTTCAGCGCGCCGGCAATATGCAGCCCCAGCGCCGCTGCCAGCGTCCAGACCAGCAGCCAGTGCAAGCCCCCAAAAAATCCCGCCACCGCGTCGGACTTAGGCACAAACGGCAGGTTCTGCCCGAATGGCCACCAGATCGGCGCAAAGCCGTTGGTCGCGGCATGGTGGATCCAGCCCGAGAGCGGCACCGCCACCAGCGAGCCGTACAAAAGCCAATGCACCACCTCCGCCGCCAGCGCCTCTGCCTTGCGGTCCGGGTGCAAGAGGCCAGGCTTCGGCTGGCTCAGCGCCCACAGGATGCGCAGCAGCGCGGTAAAGAACACCGCAACGCCCACGGTCTTGTGCAGCGAAAACAGCAGCGTTGCCCGCTCAATCACCGTCTGGCTGCCGTCAAACCCGGGGCTTTGGATCTCATGCGCCAGTTCGTTGGCAAAATATCCCAGCGGAAAGGCCGAGAAGATCAGGAGGGCGGTCAGCCAGTGAAAACCTTTGGCGACAGATCCATAAGTCGAAAACGTATTGGAGCGGGACATAAAGCGCATTTCCTGGTCAGGGTCCGGTTGACCTTAACCTAACCGCGCGCACCCGGGATGCAACGCATGCGGCTGTCCGCCCGCGCACAGCTTTCGTGCGCAATATGCACCTTTGCTTGTACGTTAGGGAAAGGGCGGGTACATCAGGCAAAACGCTAAAACGGACGAGGTCATCAATGACGATCGCATTTGTGTTCCCCGGGCAGGGCGCCCAGACCATCGGCATGGGCAAGGCGCTGGCCGAGGCCTATCCGGCTGCCAAGGCCATCTTTGACGAGGTGGACGACGCCCTGGGCGAAAGCCTGAGCCAGCTGATCTGGGAGGGTGAGATCGAAACCCTGACCCTGACCCAGAACGCGCAGCCCGCGCTGATGGCCACCTCGATGGCCGCGATGCGCGCGCTGGAGGCCGAAGGCGTCACCATTGATAAGGCCGCCTTTGTGGCTGGCCACTCCTTGGGCGAATACTCCGCACTGGCCGCGGCCGGCGCGATTTCGGTTGCTGACACCGCCCGCCTGCTGCGCACCCGCGGCCTTGCGATGCAAAGCGCGGTGCCGGTAGGCGAGGGCGCCATGGCCGCGATCCTTGGCCTCGACCTCGACGCGGTGCGCGCAGTGGCCGAAGAAGCCGCGCAAGGCGAAGTCTGCCAGGCCGCCAACGACAACGATCCCACCCAGGTGGTGGTCTCCGGCGCCAAGGCCGCGGTGGAACGCGCCGCTGAAATCGCCAAGGAAAAGGGCGCCAAGCGCGCAGTGATGCTGCCGGTCTCCGCCCCCTTCCACTGCGCCCTGATGCAGCCCGCCGCCGACGCCATGGCCGAGGCGCTGGCAGGCGTCGATATCAAATCCCCGGCGGTGCCGCTGATCGCCAACGTCCGCGCCGATGCGGTCACCAGCCCGGACGAAATCCGCGCATTGCTGGTGGAGCAGGTGACCGGCTCCGTGCGCTGGCGCGAAAGCGTGCAGGCGATGGCCGCCAAAGGCGTCACCGAATTCTGGGAAATCGGCGCTGGCAAGGCGCTCTCGGGCATGATCCGCAAGATCGACCGCAGCCTGGCCTGCCGCCAGGTCGGCGCCCCGGACGATGCCAAGGCCGCCGCTGAAGCCTGAAACAGATTTGCCGGCGCCCGCTCCCCGGTGCGCGCCGGCTCCGCATATAAAGGACAAGAACATGTTTGATCTGACTGGCAAGACTGCCCTCATCACCGGCGCCTCCGGCGGCATCGGCGGCGACATCGCCCGCGCCCTGCACGCCGCCGGCGCCACCGTTGCCCTCTCCGGCACCCGTGAAGAGCCGCTGCAGGCGCTGGCCGCCGAACTGGGCGAGCGCGCCCATGTGCTGCCCTGCAACCTGTCTGACGCCGAAGCGGTCGAGGCGCTGCCGAAACAGGCAGCCGAGGCGATGGGCTCCGTCGACATCCTGGTCAACAACGCGGGCATCACCCGCGACAACCTCTTCATGCGCATGAAGGACGAAGAGTGGCAGAGCGTGCTGGACGTGAACCTCACCTCCACCATGCGCCTGTGCCGCGGCGTGCTGCGCGGCATGATGAAGGCTCGCTGGGGCCGCATCATCAACATCTCTTCCGTGGTGGGCGCCACCGGCAATCCCGGCCAGGGCAACTATGCCGCCTCCAAGGCCGGCATGGTCGGCATGTCCAAGTCGCTCGCCTATGAGGTCGCCAACCGCGGCATCACCGTCAATGCCGTTGCGCCGGGCTTCATCGCCACCGCGATGACCGACAAGCTTAACGACAACCAGAAAGACGCGATCCTCACCCAGATCCCGGCCGGCCGGATGGGGGATTCGAAAGAAATCGCCTCTGCCGTGCTGTATCTGGCCAGCCAGGAAGCTGGGTATGTCACCGGCACCACCCTGCATGTGAACGGCGGCATGGCGATGATCTGACCGCCGCTTTGTACCCGGATTTTGAAAACCCCGCAGCCTGCCTGCGGGGTTTTTTCGTCTCTGAAGCCCCGGACCAGAGCGCCGGCGCGGGCGAACCTCAGCCGCCAAATGGTTGAAATCCGGTGAAAAAGCAAAAAAGATACGGTGCAGGCCTTGCAACCTCTTGATTACAAGGCCATCTGCACGCTTCATAGCGGCCACAGGCAAACTGCGCCGCAGGTCCGTGACCGCGCGAAACCGTTTGCCTTGGCTGCGGTCTATGCTATAGGCGGCCCGTATCCGCCGGCATTTCCCTTGGGAAACGCCGCACTGTCCCCGTCCCGCGGGGATCACACCGCCCGCTCCGGGCAATAACCACGCCGCCCGGCTAGGGCAGGGCAGAACCGGGCAGAGCGCCCTGTAAAACGAGGAAGAGACATGAGCGACGTCGCAGATCGCGTAAAAAAGATCGTTGTTGAGCACCTGGGTGTTGAAGAAGACAAGGTCACCGAAAACGCCTCCTTCATCGACGATCTGGGCGCAGACAGCCTGGACACCGTGGAACTGGTGATGGCGTTTGAAGAAGAGTTCGGCATCGAGATCCCGGACGACGCAGCCGAAACCATCCAGACCTTCGGCGACGCGGTCAAGTTCATCTCCGAAGCGTCCTAAGCCACGCTTCCGGATGACCGGATTTCACGGCGCTCTCCTGCACGGAGGGCGCCGTTTTCTTTTGGGGGCTGCAGTTCCGAATCTGCTGCCGCGGCAATCTGGCGCCTTGCGCCGCTGCTCCGTGTTTGCGCTACCGGCCGGGCCGGATTTCCACGCCGCAATTGTTCGATAATTGGTCATGAAACGGCGTACCGCCAGGAAAATTCCATGCTACTCTGACCTCATGAGGCATTACATGAGGAGACTGGCACTATGATCATCTACCCCACAATGCAACTTCAGAACGGCCGCTGCGTGACGCTCGAGAAAGGGCGCCTGGATGAGCCGCAGGTCTGGCATGTGGACCCGGTCGAAACCGCCAAAGGGTTTGCCGCCGCGGGGGCGGAATGGATGCACCTTACCGACTTCAACGCGCTGGAGGGCGACAGCAGCAACGAAGAGCTGGTCCTGAAGATCATCCGCGGCGCCGGCATCCCGGTGCAGCTGGGCGGCGGTATGCGCTCACGCGAGCAGGTCGAGCACTGGATCGACAAGGGCGCCGGCCGTATCGTGATCGGCACACTGGCCGCCCGCGACCCGCATCTGGTGCGCGAACTGGCGGAACATCACCCGGACCAGATCGTGCTGGCGGTGGACATTTGGCAAGGCCAGGTGATGACGGACGGCTGGCGCAAATCGGGTGCCTTTACCCCCGAGGCCTATCTGGAGGCTTTCAAGGACACACCCTTTGCCGGCATCCTCATCACCGACATTGATTCCGATGTCGCCGACACGGAGGCGCAGATGGGGCTGATCTCGCACCTGGCCTCGCAGGTGAAGCTGCCGGTGATCGCCAGCGGCGTGGTGCAGAACGCCGATGACATCTCGCGGCTCAAGTACATCTCCAACATTGCCGGCGCTCAGGTCGGGCGGGCCCTGTTCCGCAAGATCCTCTCGGTCGAGGAGGCGCTGGCTGTTGCCCGTCCCGAGCCGGAACCCGTGGCCGAGTTCCAGTAACCGCCCCGCGGGGCCGAATGCGGCCCTTGCGCAATCCGCACGGACGAAACCCGATCAGCAAAGGGCGCCTGTTATCAGGCGCCTTTTCCTATTGGGCCGGTCTGCACCGCAGCGGGCGGCGGTCTGCTGGCAACCGGCTCAGGCCTGCAGGCCGGCCGGAGTGGAGGCTGCTGCAGCCTCTGTTTCAGCTGCCGGCGCGGCAGCGGCCTTTTTCGAAAGTTTGAGAAGCGCTTGCAGATCTTCCGCGGCCATCGGCTTGCTGAATTTCACGCCGATGTAATCGGCGTTCTGCCAGGTCACCAGGGCCGGGATGTCCTCAAGCCCGGGAAGCACGGCCAGGACCTCATCCTTGGAAGCAAGATCCGGGATGCCGGGCAGCTGCCAGACCCGGAGCTTGGCGCCCAGGCGGCTGATATCTACCAGCTTTGCACGCAGCGTCTGCCGGTTTCTCTTCAGGCTGCAGTTCAGCGAGCAGGGGTGCCGCCTGCGCCTGCGCCGGTGGCGCCGGGCAATCCGTTCTGCCAGAAACAGGCCGCCGCCGGCCAGCAGCAGCACTGACAAGGAACTGGCAATGGCGGTTTCCTGCGAAATGCCCCTGATCCGCCCGATGCCGGCAGGGGTGGCAGCCGTCTGTTTCTGATCCGGCGCGAAATTGCAGGGCAGCGGAATGATCCGGGCCGCAAATTCCTCCAGCAGCGCCGCGGTGCCAAGCCGCTCTGCGCTGATTTCAGCCTTGGCATTGCCGTGCCGGTTGTAAACCTGCAGCAGCCCTTTTTGCTGGGTGACCAGCCGTATGGCCAGCGGCTCGTACACCTCCATCCCGGACCGCCGCATCCGCACCCGCAGCGTCACCACCGGGTGATCCTCCAGCCAATGGCTAAGCTGCCTGGCTTTGGCCGGATCGTTGCCGGTCCTCAGATGCTCAAGGAAACCCCGCGCCTCATGCTGGAACATCACCAGATCGGACTGCAGCAGGCAGGCCGCCCGGGACGCCTCAGCCGGCTGAGCACCCGTCCAGACCCCAGCAGGCGCGGCAAGTGCTGCCAGGATCAAGGGCCAGTGTTTCATCAATGAGACGCGCCTTTCAGCTGGGGCCACAACGGCCCGTGGAAATATCCAGTGCAATCTACCATGGGCTGCATCAGCATTGATTAATGACGCCTATTGGTGGAGTTAATTCGCCATAAAAGCGAAAGCCGCGCATGCGGCGCGGCTTCGCGGGATGTGCAATGGTTGCGGGACGCTGAGAAGACTGCCAGGCAAAAGGGGCCTCAGTCAGAAGCTGCAGGCCAGTTCAATGGCCGGCAGCAGGGTCGCCAAACCACTGCCGGGATAGGGAAGGGGCAGCGGCTTACAGCCCCAGCCGAGCTTCTTCGCGAATGCCGCCGTCCTCCATCGGGAACTCTTCCAGCAGCCGGTGCAGCTGCATGAAGTTGAACTCGCTGACGAACTGCACGCCCACGTAGTCCGCCGTCTTCCAGCGCACCTGGGCTTCCATGATGTGGCCGCCAAAGCGCAGCGTCACCCGGCCGGAGGGGTCGCATTGGGTGTTCGGATGCACCTTCGCGCCGGCCCGGCTCAGGTCGACAAGATATCCCTGCACGGTCCGTTCACCCGCCTGCAGCACGCACGGTACCGCGCAGGGGTACCGTTTGGTGCGGCGGATCTTGCGGATGCCGATCCGGTCCAGGAAATACAGCACGCTGCCGCCCAGCACCAGAAACGAGACCCAGGCGATGCCGGCGTTGATGATCTGCTGGCGCTGGCGGGCATCACTGGCACTCACCGCAACCAGCTTGCTGCCGAACCCTTCTTCTTTGATCTGGTCGCACGGCAGCGCCTCCACCTGGGTGCCGTACTGCGACTGCAGCTCGAAGATCCCCATATGGCGCGCGCCTTCCAGCGCGGCCTGGCGGCCCTGGCTGGACAGGATCTGCAGCAGAACCGTGTTTTGCTGCATCAGCCGGAGCGTTCCGGCCTCGACCTGCTGAATCCCGACAGCCCGCATCCGCTGTTTGAGCGGGGCAGGCGGATTTGCGCCGATCCAGCTTTTCAGCTGCTGCGCGTAGTAGGGGCTCTGCCCGGTCTCAAGATAGCCCAGAAACCCGGCAGAGGCCCGGTTCAGGTCGGAAAGATCCTGATGCACAGGGCAGGCCGCGTCCGCCCGTCCGGGCAGCAGGGACAGGGTCAGCAAGACAGCAGCTGTCGGAAGCCATTTGCGCATGGCAGTGTATTCCTCACGTATTTCCGAAGGAGAGTCTGGCGCAAAGTTGCGAATTTGAGGTTAACGCGGAGGCATCTGATGCGGAAATGTGACTGCAGGCTGTCCCCGCCGCGGCATCATCGCCCCGGCAATGACACACAGCCTCATCCGGCACGCAAAAAAACGGGCTGGAGACATAATGGCCCAGAGCTCCAGCCCGTTACGGCAAACCACGAGGACGGGATGCCAAGTTTCGCGTTTTGATAAAGTCAACCTACGCATGAGTCGTTAATCAACCGTTCCCGTGACGCAAAAATAGCGTCACCGCCTGTTTTCCGTTGCGTCACACCGGCGGCCAGCCCGCTCTTGCACCCGGTTGCCATTCCAAGCTATTTGAACGGACGGATTGCCGAGGCATAGGAGAGCAAGGAATGCGCCGAGTAGTAGTCACCGGACTGGGCCTGGTCACCCCGCTGGCCAGCGGAGTCGAAGAAACCTGGTCCCGGTTGCTGGATGGACAGTCGGGTGCCGGCCCCATCACCCTGTTTGATGCCGAGGCAAGCGGCGTCACCACGACCTATGCCTGCGAGGTTCCGCGCGGCGATGGCTCCGAGGGCACCTTCAACCCCGATGACTGGGTCATCAAGAAAGAACAGAAGAAGATCGATGACTTCATCCTGTATGGCATCGCTGCCGCCGACATGGCCGTGCGCGACGCCGGCTGGACGCCCGAGGATGAGGAAAGCCGCCTGCGCACCGGCGTGATGATCGGCTCCGGCATCGGCGGCCTCAGCTCGATCGCCGACACCGCGGTGATGATCAAGGAGAAAGGCCCCCGCCGGGTGTCGCCGTTCTTCATCCCCGGCGCGCTGATCAACCTGATCTCCGGCCAGGTCTCGATCCGCTTCGGCTTCAAGGGCCCGAACCACTCTGTCGTGACCGCCTGCTCGACCGGCGCCCACGCCATTGGCGACGCGGCCCGTCTGATCAAATCCGGCGACGCCGATGTGATGATCGCAGGCGGTGCAGAGGCGGCGATCTGCGAGATTGGCATTGCCGGCTTCAACGCCTGCAAGGCGCTGTCCACCAAACGCGCTGACGACCCCACCAAGGCCTCGCGCCCCTATGATGCCGACCGCGACGGATTCGTGATGGGCGAGGGCGCCGGCATCGTGGTGCTGGAAGACTACGAGCACGCCAAGGCCCGCGGCGCCAAAATCTATGCCGAGGTTCTAGGCTACGGCCTGTCGGGCGACGCCTACCACATCACCGCCCCCTCCGAGGACGGCGAGGGCGGCGAACGCTCGATGAAGGCGGCCCTGGCCAACGCAGGGCTGGACGCCTCCGCCATCGACTACATCAACGCCCACGGCACCTCGACCATGGCGGACACCATCGAACTGGGCGCGGTCGAACGGCTGCTGGGCGATCACGCGGGCAATGTCACCATGTCCTCGACCAAATCCGCCACCGGCCACCTGCTGGGCGCTGCCGGCGCGATTGAGGCGATCTTCTCGATCCTGGCGATCCGCGACCAGGTGGCGCCGCCGACCATCAACCTCGACAACCCCGCGGTAGAAACCCCGGTCGACCTGGCCCCCAACGCCAAGCGTGAGCGCAAGATCAATGTGGCCCTGTCGAACTCCTTTGGCTTCGGCGGCACCAACGCATCGGTTCTGTTCGGGAAACCTGACTGATGTGGCGCAGCCTCGCCTCCAACATGCTGACGGTCCTGATCGCCGCCCTGTTCCTGCTGGGCGGCCTCATCCTGTGGGGCCAGTCGCAGTACAAGGCCGAGGGTCCGCTGGACACCGCGATCTGCCTGCGCGTGGATCGCGGCTCCAACATGGCCCGCGTCAGCCGCGACCTGGAATCGCAGGGCGCGGTCTCCTCCGGCACCATCTTCCGCCTTGGCGCCAAATACAGCGAGAAGACCGGCCAGCTGAAGGCCGGCAGCTTCCTGGTGGAGCCGGGCAGCTCGATGGAGCGGATCGTTGATGAGATCACCCATTCCGGCGCCTCCACCTGCGGCACCGAGATCGTCTACCGCATTGGCGTGACCCGCACCCAGGCCGAGGTGCGCGAACTGGACCCGGCAACCAGCAAGTTCGTGGAAAAGGCCGAGTTCGTCCTTGGCGAGGGGGAGGTGCCGTCTGAGTACACCGAGACCCGCCGGCAGGCCGACACCCGCTACCGCATCGCGCTGGCCGAGGGCGTGACCAGCTGGCAGGTGGTCGAAGCGCTGAAAGCGATGGACGTGCTGGACGGCGAACCGGGCGACCGCCCGGCAGAGGGCCTGCTGGCACCCGACAGCTATGAGGTCACACCAGGAACCCAGCGCGCCTCCGTGCTGGCCGAGATGCAGGAGCGCCAGCAGCTGCGCATCAACGCCGCCTGGGAAGGCCGCGCCAGCGATGCCGCTGTCTCCAGCCCTGAGGAAATGCTGATCCTTGCCTCGATCATCGAGAAGGAAACCGGCGTCGCCGAGGAACGCGGCATGGTGGCTTCGGTCTTCACCAACCGCCTGAACCGCGGCATGCGCCTGCAGACCGACCCGACGGTGATCTATGGCGTTACCAAGGGCGAGGGCGTCCTGGGCCGCGGCCTGCGCCAAAGCGAGCTGCGCAAGGCCACCCCCTGGAACACCTATGTGATCGAGGGCCTGCCGCCGACGCCGATCGCCAACCCCGGCCTTGCCAGCCTGGAGGCGGCGGTGAACCCGGAGACCACCAATTACGTGTTCTTCGTCGCCGACGGCACCGGCGGCCACGCCTTTGCCGAGACGCTGGACGAGCACAACGCCAACGTCGCCAAATGGCGCGAGATCGAGGCCGAGCAGCAGCAGAACAACTGACCGGACGCCGGAATTCGACGCGAATTCCGGCCCGGAAAACACGTGTTTTCCGAGCCGTTTCCCGCGCCGGGAAACGGTCTGCGGGGCAGGGCAGACACAGGGAAGGGCGCCGGTTGGCGCCCTTTTTTGCATCCGGGTACTTCCTCCGGGGTGTGTGCTGCGGTCAGGTGTAAATACAGATGTAGAAGTTCGATCCGCTCTGATAGCCGCCGCATTTGTCGTAGAACTCAATCGTCGCCTTCACGGTCTTGCCGGACAGCGCACTGAACTGCGATGTCAGATCCTGCGGCTGCATCGGTGTCACCACGCCGGAGCAGCCGTTGCTGTAATCATGCGTGTAAGTTGCAGTGTTGGTTTTGTCATTCTGGTCGGTCAGGGTCAGGTTGACCACATCGTCAACCGAGGTTTCGCCTTCGCCGCTCGGGCCGCCGGACATCACGATTGTCGCTCCCTCGGGAATGGAAACATAGTGCAGCGTGGCATCATAGAAGATCTTGCCGGCGTCGCCCGGAACAGGTGTCGACTCTTGTGCAGTGGCGATCTGGTAGCTTTTCCAACCCATCTGGTGTTCCTCGCAATTGATTGAGACAGTGATGCACAGCTTGGTGCAAGGCTGAACGTACAACTCATAATTGTGGATTCGGAAGGTGGATTCCGCGATAGTTTCACACCATTTGATTCACCTTATGCCTTGGAAGTCGAGGAATAATCCCCGTTCTACAGGTGCATAGGAGGTTGCGGGTTCTTTCCGTACTGAACCGGCGCCGCGTTGCCCCGATGCGAGCCCGCCGTGCGCGCGTCTTACGCAACCTCTTAAGACTGCAGTTTGAACCCGCAAAGGTTGTGTCATGGCGGGGCAAGCCGCCTGATGGCGCTTGAACGAAGCCTGGCAGCAGTCAGCTGGCCAAGCACCGGAAACCTGCGCAGGTTCCGGCTCGGAGAACACGTGTTTTCCGCTTCAGTGCGGAAAGTAACAGGGAAGCGCCAACAGGCGCCTTTCCCGTGTCTAGGCTGCCTTTTCTTGCTTCAGCTCCCGGATCTCTGCGCAGAGATGAGAAATCTTGTCCAGCCGCCGCGAAATCCGCTCCTGGAAGGAGCCCAGCTGGTCAATGATATCGGACAGTGTTGCGCCGTCCCGCGGCAGCCGGGCGCTTTCGATCTTGCACAACACCCGGGTGGAACTGAGGCCCAGGAACTGCCGCCGCATTGTTTCGCAAGCGCGGGTGATCCGCTCGGCTTCCCTGTCAACTTCCTTCAGCTCCATCCGGGCGCTCGCCACCTGCGCCTGGGTCAGCTGGCTGAGGATGTCCTGTTCGGCGCTCAGGTCAATTCCGCCCAGGCTCCGCCGCTCGCGCTGGAGCTGGCCGTCGCACTCGGTCAGGATGCGGGCCATGCCTTCCACAAACAGGCCCTGATTGACCAGGTCCTTTATCTTCGCGAAATTGCTGTCCTCGCCCATCACATGGGTGGAGAACCAGGTCGACATCTCACGCGACATCGACCCGTAGTTCTGCGACAGAACAGTCACCGGCCCGCCAGCAGGTTCAATCCGCGACGCAATCACGCGCAGGTTATGCGGAATGGTCCGCATGGCGGAAAAGTCGTCAATCAGCCCTTTGGTCTCGGTGACAAGCACCTCAGAGTTTTTCAGCTTCTGCCGCAGTCCGCGTATTGTCATATCCGGCGCTGACCCAAGGCCCGCGTCCCGGCTTTCCAATTCTTCGCTTAAGGCGTGCGCGGCAAATTCGCGGTAGGAGGCAAAGCCCATACCCGCCAGCCAGGCCAGCAGGTTGTCCCGGCTTTCCTCAGGACTCAGGCCATCGTCCTGCTCAGCCTTCAAGAGGTCGCAGTAGCCCTGCTTCACGGTGGCAAACAGGCTGCTGCTCGGTTTGATGCGGACGGAAAGATATCCGTCTTCGCAGGGCACAACCACAGCGAACACCCAGTAATACAATCCGTCCTTTGCCTTGTTCTTCACATAGGCGCCGATAAAATCCCCGTTCTGGATGATGTCCCAGAACAGCTGAAACACACCGCGCGGCATGTCCGGATGGCGGATGATCTTATGCGGCGCACCCAAAAGGGAATCCCAATCAAAGCCGGAGACCCGGCGGAAGATGTCATTGCCGGTTTTGATCACACCGCGGTCATCGGTGCGCGAGAAGAAGATCTCATCGAGCGCAAAGGGGGCTTCGCCATTTGCCGGACGCAGCTCAATCCGTCGGTCTGTAAAGGTCATTCCATGTATTCCTTTTCAGTCATCACGCGTCCTGAAGCAGGAAATAGCTGGTAAAGATTTAAATAGGGTTTAGCCTTTTACGGTGCCTTAACGGCAGCCTTCCAGCGTTTGCAGGCCATTGCCCGTTGCGTACCCACCGTACGCACCCCCTCCCGTAAACCTTGACTTTTACACTGAAATCGCGTAAAGGTTGTGGTGCAGCTGGAAGAAACATGGACGGCCCCGGACCCCTCCGCCGGCGGCCGTCCTGTCTTTCTCTCGTGCGGACAAAAAACGCATGAGGCAGAGCATCCCATGACACATCAGACCAATGGCCCGGAACCGGGCCACTCAGAACTGTGCCAGACGCCAGAGCAGGACGGCGGTGCCCTCCTGAAGCGGCAGGTGCATTACACCGCCGATCTCCTGCGGTCCCTGCAGGAGAGCATGCACCGCCTGCGCAACGCGGCGGAGGAGCTACGGGAGCAGCTTGAAACCACCGGCGGTGACGAAGTCACCGGCGCCAAGGCCCAGATCAGCCGTCTCGAAGGCCTGATCCGGGATTGCCAGAAAGTGGAGAAAGTCATTGCAGAACAAAGCACCGAATTCGCCCGCATGCTCAAATCCGAGCACGAACTCGATCCCGTCGCGGCGCGCGCAGCTGTCGAGCGCGGACTTTCTCGCCTGCGTGCCGCCCTCGATCCTGAGCTTGTTCTTGGATGAGCTGGACCGCAAGACCCTTTGCGCGCTGCCGCATCTGTTCGACATCTGGGCGCTGGAGCACCAGCGCCCTCCGGACGGGGATTGGCGCGCCTGGGTGATCCTGGGCGGCCGCGGTGCGGGCAAGACGCGGGCAGGGGCCGAATGGGTCCGCTCCCTGGCCGAAGGGGCCAGCCCCTATGATCCCGGCACTGCGCGGCGCATTGCGCTGGTGGCCGAAACCTATGACCAGGTGCGCGACGTGATGATCCACGGCGACAGCGGCATCCTGGCCTGCTCGCCGCCGGACCGGCGCCCCAAGTGGAAAGCCTCGGAGCGCAAGCTGATCTGGCCCAACGGCGCCGAGGCGCAGGCGTTTTCCGCCCACGACCCCGAGGCGCTGCGCGGCCCCCAGTTCGACGCCGCCTGGGCGGATGAGCTGGCCAAGTGGCGCAAAGGGCAGGAGAGCTGGGACATGCTGCAGTTTGCGCTGCGGCTGGGGCAGGACCCGCGCGTCTGCGTCACCACCACGCCGCGCAACGCGCCCGTGCTGAAACGGCTTCTGGCCTCGCCCAGCACCGTCACCACCCACGCCGCGACCGAGGCCAACCGCGCCAATCTCGCGCCCTCCTTCCTGACGGAGGTGCGGGCACGCTATGCGGGCACCCGGCTGGGCCGGCAGGAGCTCGACGGGGTGATGCTCTCGGATATCCAGGGCGCGCTCTGGACCACCGCAGCCCTGGTGGAGGCCCAAGTGGTCGAGGCACCGCCGTTGGACCGGGTGGTGGTCGCCGTCGACCCGGCCGTCAGCGCGGGCAAAGGCTCTGATGCCTGCGGCATCGTGGTGGCGGGCGCGGTCACCCACGGCCCGCCGCAGGACTGGCAGGCGTATGTGCTGGCGGATTGCACCGTGCACGGCGTAGGGCCGCTCGCCTGGGCACAGGCGGTGATCGCCGCCCGTGACCGGTACAGCGCCGAACGGGTGGTGGCAGAGGTCAACCAGGGCGGCGCATTGGTCGAAACCGTGCTGCGCCAGGCCGACCCGCTGGTGCCGTTCCGTGCCCTGCACGCCCGCAAGGGCAAATCCGCCCGCGCCGAGCCGGTGGCTGCGCTCTATGAGCAGGGCCGGGTGTTTCACCTGCCGGGGATGGGAGAGCTGGAGGACCAGATGTGCCAGATGACCCCGCAGGGCTACCGCGGCAGCGGCTCGCCCGACCGGGTGGATGCGCTGGTCTGGGCCTTGCATGAGCTGATCATCCTGCCCGCCGCCAACCTGCGCAGGCCGCAGGTCAGGGTGCTGTAAGCTACCGCCTGGCCGCACGCCGGGCAGCGCCCGTCCGCCCTCCGTCATGCCGGAGGCGTGCTTCCAGCACGATGGGGCGGGCGCTTCTCGCCCACCCGCGGACCGGCGCTGCCCTTCGTGAACTCCGCAAACCGCCCGCTGCGCAACGGGCGGTTTTCGTTTGAATACAACGCTATAACCCAAGGTGTTGCGCACCCACCGTACGCACCGCTTGCCAAATCTTCAGGCCTTTGGGGCACTAATAATCCTCAGCAAAGGCGCACCAGCCCCACCGGGCCAGCAGCGTCATGATGAACAACCTGAGGAGCGGACCATGGTCTTTGACCTGCTGCGGCGCAAAACGCCAGACCCCCAGAAATCAGGCCCCAATACTCCGGGCCTGGAACAGAAGGCCAGCCAGACCGCCCGCGTGGTCTCCTGGCATGGCGCCGGTCGCATCGCCTGGAGCCCGCGCGACACCGTATCCCTGACCCGCAGCGGCTTTGCCGGCAATCCGGTCGCCCACCGGGTGATCCGCCTCATTGCCGAGGCCGCCGCCGCCGTGCCGCTGGTGCTGCAGGACAACCGCCAGCGCTATGACACCCACCCCTGGCTGGCGCTGCTGGCCCGCCCTAACCCGGCGCAGACCCAGGCCGAGCTGCTGGAGGCGCTCTACGGCCACCTGTTGCTCTCCGGCAATGCCTATATCGAGATGGTCACGGCAGAGGACGCCACCCCCGCCGAACTGCATGTGCTGCGCTCCGACCGGATGAACGTGGTGCCGGGACCGGACGGCTGGCCCGCAGGCTTTGACTATGTGGCGGGCGGGCGCAAGCACCGCTTTGCCAACGAGCCGGGCAATTCCCCGGTCTGCCATATCAAAAGCTTCCACCCGCAGGACGACCACTACGGCCTCTCGGCCCTGCAATCGGCCGCGATGGCGATTGACGTTCACAACGCCGCCTCCCGCTGGTCCAAGGCGCTGCTGGACAACGCAGCCCGCCCCTCCGGCGCGCTGGTATGGACTGGCTCCGACGGCCAGGGGCAGATGTCCGACGAACAATTCCGCCACTTGAGCGAAGAAATTCAAACGAATTTCCAGGGCGCGCAGAACGCGGGCCGCCCGATGGTGCTGGAGGGCGGGCTTGACTGGAAGCCGATGGGCTTCTCCCCCTCCGACATGGAATTCCAGAAAACCAAGGACACCGCCGCCCGCGAGATTGCGCTCGCCTTCGGGGTGCCGCCGATGCTGATCGGCATCCCTGGCGATGCGACCTATGCCAACTACCAGGAGGCCAACCGCGCCTTCTACCGGCTGACCGTTCTGCCCTTGGTGTCCAAGGTCACCGCCGCGCTGTCCGGCTGGCTCACCGCCTGGACCGGCGACGCGCTGACGCTGAAGCCCGACCTCGACCAGCTGCCTGCCTTGGCGGCTGAGCGCGAGGCGCAGTGGCGGCGCATCACCTCCGCGGATTTCCTCACACCCGCGGAGAAGCGGCAGCTGCTGGGGTTGCCCACAGAAGCCCCAGCCGCGCCGCAGACGGAGGGCGGACAGGATGACTGAGCACCCGATGCACGCATTTGATTGTTCACCGGGATTGCGCCTGTCCGCCCATGAGCGGGTCGCCCAGATCCAGAACGACGCGGTGAACCGCCGCCTCGACCGGATCGAACAGATGATGGAGCGGCTGGAAAAACGCCTCTGGCTCACCGTCTACGGCGTCGCCGCAGTGATCCTGGCCCAGGCCTTCCAATCCTTCCTGACGGTTCAATTGCCGTAATTCCAACGACTTGCGAGGTTCAGATGATGCAGGGATCCCCCCAGCTGGAACATAAATTCGCACGCTTCGGCGAGGATCTCTCGCTGAAGGACGCAACTGAAATCAAGGGCTACGCCAGCCTGTTCGGCCAGACCGACCAGGGCGGCGACGTGGTGATGCGCGGCGCCTACGCCGCCTCGCTCAAGACGCTCCGCGATCAGGGCCGGACGGTCAAGATGCTGTGGCAGCACGACCCGCACCAGCCCATCGGCGTCTGGGACGAGGTGCGCGAGGACAAGCGCGGACTGTATGTGAAGGGCCGCATCCTCACCGCCACCCCCAAAGGCGCCGAAGCGGCGGCCTTGATCGAGGGTGGCGCCATCGACGGCCTGTCGATCGGCTACCGCACCCAGAAAGCCACCCGCGCGCCGGACGGCACCCGCCACCTGACCCAGGTGGAGCTGTGGGAGGTGTCGCTGGTCACCTTCCCGATGCTGCCCGCCGCCCGGGTGGCGGCAAAATCCTCCGCTGATGCGGAAGCGCAAGCGCTGCGCGCCCTGGCCGATGGCCTGCGCCAGATCACCCGTGACCTCAGAACAGGACACCCATCATGAGCAATCAAGACCTCCCGGCCCAAACCGGGGACGCAGCGCCCCTGGCGCATGAAGTGAAACAGGCCATTACCGGCTTTCTTCATGAATTCAAGGGGTTTCAGGACGACGTGCAATCAAGGCTGAAACAGGCAGAAGAGCGAGTGACCATGCTGGACCGTAAGACAATCTCTCAGAACCGCCCCCATCTGGCAGCCAGCCAGGACGCGGGCGCCCCGCATCAGAAGGCGTTCAACGCCTACCTGCGCAACGGCGACGACGACGGCCTGCGCGGCCTCGAACTGGAGGGCAAATCCATGTCCACCGCGGTGGGCAGCGACGGCGGCTATCTGGTCGACCCGCAGACCGCCGACACCGTCAAGGCGGTGCTGAACGCCTCCGCCTCGATCCGCGCCGTGGCCTCCGTGGTGCATGTGGAGGCCTCAAGCTATGACGTGCTGATCGACCACAGCGAAATGGGCGCCGGCTGGGCCAATGAAACCGGCCCGTCCACGGAAACCTCCACCGGCAGCATCGACCGCATCTCGATCCCGCTGCATGAACTCAGCGCGCTGCCCAAGGCGTCGCAGCGGCTGCTCGATGACAGCGCCTTTGATATCGAAGGCTGGCTGGCCGGCCGCATCGCCGACAAGTTTTCCCGCTCCGAGGCCGACGCCTTCATCAACGGCGACGGCAATGACAAGCCCACCGGCTTCCTCAACTACAACGTCGAGGAAAACGACAGCTGGACCTGGGGCAACATCGGCTACAAGGCCACCGGCGTCGATGGCGAGATCGGCAACGGCGACGCGATCATCGACCTGGTCTATGCGCTGGGGGCGGAATACCGCGCCAATGCCACTTTCATTCTGAACTCCAAGACCGCGGGAATGCTGCGGAAATTGAAGGACGCCGACGGCCGCTTCCTGTGGTCCGACGGTCTGGCCGCAGGCGAACCTGCGCGCCTGATGGGCTACCCGGTGCTGATCGCCGAGGACATGCCGGATCCGGCCGCCAACAGCTTTCCCATCGCCTTCGGCGACTTCCGCGCCGGCTACACCATTGCCGAACGCCCGGACCTGCGGGTGATGCGCGACCCCTTCAGCGCCAAGCCGCATGTTCTGTTCTACGCGACCAAGCGCGTCGGCGGCGACGTCAGCGACTTTGCCGCGATCAAGCTGATGAAATTCGGCCTGAGCTAACCGCTCAGCGCTGATGGCGGACCGGCAGCCCGGTCCGCCGGCTGGCACGCACCCCATATTTCCTTGCCGTCTAGCTGCTCCCCCTCCGTCCGAGCGGCAGGGAACGGTGCGTGCCGGCCGAACCTTTGAACGGACAGCAGATCAGGGCCGGCTCAGGGGGAGGCCCGCAGGAGTGAGATGATGATGCTGAGCGAAGTGACCCCCGTGCCCGAGGCCGCCCTGCCGCTGGCCCAGTTTAAGGCACACCTCCGCCTGGGCACCGGCTTTGGCGAGGACAGCCTGCAGGATGAGGTGCTGATCGGCTTCCTGCGCGCCGCCCTGGCCGCGGTGGAAGGAAGAACCGGCAAGGCACTGATAACCCGCGAATTTGAGATCGAAATCCGCCACTGGCGCGACCGTGCCCGGATGGTGTTTCCCATCGCCCCGGTGCAGATGGTGACAGAGGTGATGACCCGTGACGCCGCAGGCGCTGAGACGGTGCAGGACCCCGCCGCCTACCGCCTGGAGCGCGACAGCCAGCGCCCGGCGCTGTGTCCCGCGGGCAGCCTGCTGCCCCCGATACCAGCCGGCGGTCTGGCACGGATCACCCTGCAGGCCGGCATGGCCGCGGACTGGGGCGGCTTGCCCGCCGATCTGGGCCAGGCGGTGATGCTGCTGGCGGCGCATTACTACGAATACCGGGCCGACACCGGCCTCCATGGCGGCTGCATGCCCTTTGGCGTCACCAGCCTGATCGAACGCTACCGCACGCTGCGGCTGACATTGGGGGGCCTCGCATGAAACGCCCCCCGAACCTGACCCGCAAACTGGTGCTGGAAGACCCCCAGCGGACCCCCGACGGTGCCGGTGGCTATGCTGAGGCCTGGGTGGCGCTTGGCACCCACTGGGCAGAGGTGAAGCCGCTCAGCGGACGTCTGAACAGCGACAGCCTGTCTTTGCAGAAATACCGCATCACCCTGCGCGCCAGCCCGGATGGCTTTGCGTCCCATCCGCGCCCTGATCAGCGGTTCCGGGATGAAGACCGCCTCTATCGCATTGATGCGGTTGCGGAAAGCAGTTCCGGCGCCCGCTACCTCACCTGTTTCGCGGTTGCGGAGGTGAGCACATGACCTATGCCATCGCAGGCGGGCTGCAATTCGCTGTCTACACCCACCTGACCGGCGACGCGGGCCTCACCGCGCTGGTCGGCAATGCGATCTACGACGCGATCCCCGCAGGCCCCTTGCCGCAGACCTATGTGGCCTTGGGATCAGAGGAGGTGCTGGACCGTTCCGACAAGACCGCAGGCGGGGCCGAACACCGCTTCTTTGTCACCGTCACCACCGACATGGCCGGCTTTGCCACCGCCAAATCCGCCGCCGCCGCCGTCTGCGACGCGCTGGTCGGCGCCGCGGTGCCGCTGCCGCGCGGGCAATTGACCGGCCTCTGGTTCGACCGGGCCAAGGCAGAGCGGCTGAGCACCGGCGGCCGTCAGATCACCCTGCGCTTCCGCGCCCGTGTGGACGATATCTGAACCGCAGAAACTTCGTGAAACCAATTGAAATACATGGAGAACCCCCATGAAAGTTCAAAACGGCAAGGACCTCTTGGTCAAAGTGGACATGAACGGCGCAGGCCTTTTTGAGACCATCGCCGGCTTGCGCGCCACAAGGATCAGCTTCAACGCTGAAAGCGTCGATGTGACCAGCCTCGAAAGCCAGGGCGGCTGGCGCGAATTGCTGGCAGGCGCCGGTGTGCGCTCCGCCAGCATCTCCGGCTCCGGCATCTTTAGGGATGAGGCGACCGACGAACGCGCCCGGCAGCTGTTCTTTGACGGGCTCACGCCGGAGTTCCAGGTGATCATCCCCGACTTCGGCATCGTGCAGGGGCCGTTCCAGGTCACAGCACTTGAATACGCCGGCAGCCACAATGGCGAGGCGACCTATGAACTGTCGCTCGCCAGCGCCGGCCAGCTCAGCTTTGCGGCGGTTTGACCGATGGTGAACCCGCATGCAGGTGAGGCAGAATTGCTTGTGAATGGAAGCCATTACGCGCTGAAGCTGACGCTGGGCGCACTGGCGGGGCTTGAGGCCGCGCTGGAGGAAGGCACGCTGGTGGACCTGGTGCAGAGGTTCGAACAGGGCCGGTTTTCCGCCCGCGACGTGCTGGCGCTGCTGGCCGCAGGATTGCAGGGCGGCGGGTATGATCTCAGCCGCGAGGACCTAGCCGCGGCCGCCATTGGCGGCGGCCCGATGCAGGCGGCGCGGGTGGCAGCGGAACTGCTGGTACGCAGCTTTGCCGTGCCGGACAGCCCATGAGTGCGCTCGACTGGCCCGCGCTGATGCGCGCCGGGATGGCGGGGCTGAAACTGCTGCCGCGCGACTTCTGGCAGCTGACGCCTGCCGAGCTGCGGCTGATGCTGGGCGATCCGGTTTCGCCGCAGCCGCTGGGCCGCGACCGGCTTTCGGCCTTGATGGCGGCCTTCCCGGACACCGCCGGCGCGAAGAACAAGGAGACAACGGATGACTGACTCATCTTCGATGGCAGAACTGGAATTGCAGGGCGAGGCTTTGGGAGAAGCGCTGGACGGTGCCTCTGGAATGGCCGCGGCCTTTGCAGAAGTGCTGGGGCGGGTCAAGGAGGGGTTTTCCGAGACCGGCCGCGATGCCCAGATCCTGGACCGCAGCCTTTCCAAGGGTTTGCGCCGCGCCTTTGACGGGTTGGTGTTCGACGGCGACAGCCTGTCAGAGGCGATGGAGACGCTGAGGAACAGCATGATCCGCACCACCTATAACGCGGCGATGAAACCGGTCACCAATCATGTGGGCGGACTGATATCCGACGGGTTCGGCAGTCTGATCGGCAACCTGCTGCCCTTCGCCAATGGCGCCGCCTTCAGCCAGGGCAAGGTGATGCCCTTTGCCAAGGGCGGCATTGTTACCAGCCCCACAACCTTCCCGCTGCGCGGCGCGACCGGGCTGATGGGGGAAGCGGGGCCGGAGGCGATCCTGCCGCTCACCCGCGGGGCCGATGGCTCGCTGGGGGTGCGCAGCCAGGGCGGCGGGGCTGTGAATGTGGTGATGAATGTCTCCACCCCGGACGTGAAAGGCTTTGAACGCAGCCGCAGCCAGATCGCCGCGCAGCTGTCGCGGGCGCTGTCCCGTGGCGGACGCAACCGTTAAGGATGGAGGGTAACACGATGAATTTCCACGAAGTCCGCTTTCCCGCGTCGCTCAGCTTCGGCTCTGTCGGCGGGCCAGAGCGGCGCACCGATGTGGTGACGCTGGCCAACGGCTTTGAGGAGCGCAACACCCCCTGGGCGCACTCCCGCCGCCGCTATGACGCGGGCCTTGGCCTGCGCGCGCTGGAGGATATCGAGGTGCTGATCGCCTTTTTCGAGGCGCGCCAGGGGCAGCTGTACGGGTTCCGCTGGAAGGATTGGAGCGACTTCAAATCCGGCCGGCCCAGTGCGGAGGCAGCCTTTGACGATCAGGTGATTGCCACCGGCGACGGCAGCAGCGTGACGTTCCAGCTCACCAAGACTTACCGGTCGGGTGAATTCACCTATCAGCGCCCGATTGCCAAGCCGGTTGCGGGCACCGTGCGGGTCGGGATCGAGCAGGACGAGCTGCGCGAAGGCGTCGATTACCAGCTGGATACCGCCACCGGCCTCATCACCCTGGCGCACCCGCCGGAGGTCGGCCTCAGCATCAATGCAGGGTTTGAGTTCGACGTGCCGGTGCGGTTCGACACCGCCAGCATCCAGACCAGCGTGGCGTCGTTTCAGGCCGGGGAGGCACCTGCCGTTCCAGTGGTGGAGGTGCGGGTATGACAAGCCTTTCCAGTGCCTTGCACGACCATCTTCAATCCGGCATCACCACGGTGTGCCGCGCCTGGGCGCTGGCGCGGCGGGACGGCGCGGTGCTGGGATTTACCGATCATGACTGCGTGCTGTCCTTTGACGGCATCACCTTCCAGCCCGGCAGCGGGCTGACCGCGCGGGCGGTGAGCCAAGCCACCGGCCTGTCGGTCGACAACACCGAGGCCTTGGGGGTTCTGAGCGACGCTGCGGTGCGCGAGGAGGACATCGAGGCGGGCCGGTTTGATGGCGCGGAGGTGCGCTGCTGGCTGGTCAATTGGCAGGATGTCTCGATGCGGTGGCTGCAATTCCGCGGCTCCATCGGCGAGATCCGCCGCGCAGGCGGTGCCTTTGAGGCAGAGCTGCGCGGGCTGACCGAAGCGCTGAACCAGCCGCTGGGACGGATCTACCAGAAACCCTGCACCGCGGTGCTGGGCGACGGGGTTTGCAGGTTCGACCTGAACACACCGGGCTATACTGCTGAAATTGCAACTGAAACCGTGAGCCGCAGCGAGGAGTTCCGCTGGGGCGCTTTGCCGGGGTTTGAACCCAGCTGGTTTGAGGATGGCCGGCTGACGGTCCTGAGCGGCGCGGCAGAAGGGCTTTGGGCTGCCATCAAGGCGGACCGCAGCGATGCAGAGGGGCGCAGGATCACCCTGTGGGAGCCGGTGCGGGCTGTGGTGCAGCCGGGTGACATGGTCCGGCTGCAGGCCGGCTGCGACAAGCGCATGGAGACCTGCCGGCTGAAATTCAACAATCTTCTGAACTTCCAGGGGTTTCCCGACATTCCGGGCGAGGACTGGGTTATGGCGGTGCCGCGCCAGTCGGGCACCAATACCGGGGGCAGCCGGCGATGAACCGGGTGGTGGAGGCCGCACGCGGCTGGATCGGCACGCCCTATGTGCATCAGGCGTCCTGCAAGGGCGCGGGCTGTGATTGCCTGGGGCTGATCCGGGGGCTGTGGCGCGAGCTGCTGGGCGCCGAGCCGGAGCTGCCGCCCGCCTACACGATGGACTGGTCCGAACCTCAGGGCGCCGAGGCGCTGTGGCAGGCCGCGGCGCGGCATCTGGCGGCGAAACCGCTGGATGCGGCGGCCCCCGGCGATGTGATCCTGTTCCGGATGCGCGAGGGATCGGTGGCCAAGCATCTGGGGGTGCAGTCCAAGGTTTGTACCAAAGAAATGAGGGCTGCGTCTGCCTGGGCGGGCGCGAATGCGCCTGCCGGGGGGCAGGCAGGCGCAGCCCGGCGGTGCCGCCGGGCGGAACAGGTCTGCAGCGCCCCGTCCTTCATCCACGCCTATGCCGGCCACGGGGTTGTCGAAAGCCCGCTGAGCCCGCCCTGGCAGCGCCGCATCGTGGCGCGGTTTAACTTCCCTGGCACGTCCTGGCAAAGGAGCTGATCTGATGGCAACCATTCTTCTCTCTGCCGCCGGCGCGGCGGTTGGCGGCGCAATCGGCGGCTCGGTCGCGGGGCTGTCCTCAGCCATTATCGGCCGTGCGGTCGGCGCCACATTGGGCCGGCTGATCGACCAGCGCCTGATGGGCTCCGGCGCCGAGCCGGTGGAGACCGGCAAGACCGACCGCTTCCGCCTGACCCAGACCAGCACGGGCGCGCCGGTCTCACAGGTCTATGGCCGGATGCGGCTGGGCGGCCAGGTGATCTGGTCCTCGCGCTTTCTGGAGACCGTCACGGTCACCGGCGGCAGCGGCGGCGGCAAGGGCCGCCCGCGGCCGCCGCAGCCGCAGGTCACCAGCTACAGCTATTCGGTGTCGCTGGCGGTGGCGCTGTGCGAGGGCGAGATCGCCAGCATCTCCCGCGTTTGGGCCGATGGCGAGGAAGTGGCGCCCAAGGATCTGAACATGACCGTCTACCGCGGCACCGCGGACCAGCTGCCGGATCCGGTGATGGAGGCCGTTGAGGGCGCGGGGCAGGTGCCTGCCTACCGCGGCACGGCCTATGTGGTGATGGAGAACGTGCAGCTGGCGCGGTTCGGCAACCGGGTGCCGCAGTTTTCATTCGATGTGCTGCGCCCGGAGCAGCCCGCCAGCAGCACTTATGCGCAGGACCTTGGCCAGCTGGTGCAGGGGGTGGCGCTGATGCCGGGCACGGGCGAGTATTCGCTGGCTGCCGGCACGGTGATGTATTCCGGCGGGCCGGGCGATGTGAAGCCTGCCAACCAGCACACGCCCTCGGGGATGAGCGACCTCAAGACCTCGCTGACTGCCCTGAACGCGGAACTGCCCTCCTGCGGTGCGGCCTCCCTGATCGTGTCCTGGTTCGGCAATGACCTGCGCTGCGGCAGCTGTTCGGTGAAGCCGAAGGTGGAGCACAAGGATGCAGAGGGCAGCATTCCCTGGTCGGCGGGCGGGCTGAACCGGGCCTCGGCCGAGCAGGTGCTGCGGGAGAACGGAACACCGCTCTATGGCGGCACGCCGGCTGATGCCGCCGTGGTGCAGGCGATAGGGGAAATGCGGGCGCGGGGCCTTGGGGTGATGTTTTATCCGTTCCTGCTGATGGATCAGGCCGCAGGCAACACGCTGCCGGACCCCTGGACCGGCGAAGACGGCCAGCCGCACCTTCCCTGGCGCGGGCGGATCACCCTGTCGGTGGCACCCGGCCAGGCCGGGTCCCCTGATGGGACCGCGGCGGCGGATGCGGAAGTGGCGGCGTTCTTCGGCACGGCCACGGCGGCGCATTTCACCGTCGGCAGCGGCACCGTGACATATAGTGGCCCGGATGAATGGAGCCTCAGCCGCTTCATCCTGCACAATGCCGCCCTGTGCGCGGCGGCGGGCGGGGTTGAGGCGTTCTGCATCAGCTCCGAGATGCGCAGCCTGACCCAGATCCGCGGTGCCAACGGCTTTCCGGCGGTGCAGCGGCTGAAGGCGCTGGCGGCAGAAGTGCGCAGCCTGCTGGGGCCGGGCACCAAGATCGGCTATGCCGCCGACTGGTCGGAATACTGGGGCTATCAATCGCCGGAGGGCGACCGCTACTTTCACCTGGACCCGCTGTGGGCGGATGCCAATATCGACTTCATCGGCATCGACAATTACATGCCATTGTCCGACTGGCGCGAGGGCGACGGCCATCTGGACGCGCAGGCGGGCGTGCCGTCGATCTATGACCTCGATTACCTCAGCGGCAATGTGGAAGGCGGCGAAGGGTTTGACTGGTACTACCATTCCGCCCAGGCGCGGGACGCGCAGATCCGCACCCCGATCACCGATGGCGCCCATGATGAGCCCTGGATCTGGCGCTACAAGGATATCCGCAGCTGGTGGACGAATGAGCACCACGAGCGCATCGGCGGGGTGCGGCAGGCGGCGCCGACGGACTGGGTTCCGCAATCAAAGCCCATCTGGTTCACCGAACTGGGCTGCGCCGCGATCGACAAGGGCACCAACCAGCCCAACAAGTTCCTGGATCCGAAAAGCTCAGAATCGAAACTGCCTCGGTATTCCAACGGGTTGCGGGACGATCTGATGCAGATCCAGTACCTGCGCGCCTTTCTGGGCCATTGGGGCGAGGCCGCCAATAACCCGATGTCAGACGAATACGATGGCCGCATGCTGGATATGTCCAATGCCTTTGTCTGGGCCTGGGACGCGCGCCCGTTTCCGGCCTTCCCGAGCCGTATGGAGATCTGGAACGACGGCGAAAACTATCTGCGCGGCCATTGGCTGAACGGGCGTGCCGGGCAGCGCACGCTGGCCTCGGTGGTGGAGGAAATCTGCCATAGTGCAGGCCTTTATGACATTGATACCACGGGGCTTTACGGTGTGGTGCACGGGTTCGTGAACCCGGATGTGGCGGAGGCCCGCGCGGTTCTGCAGCCGCTGATGCTGCGGCACGGGTTTGACGCGGTGGAACGGGACGGGGTGCTGCGGTTCCGGATGCGCAAGGGCACCTTGGCGGCGGCATTGCAACTGGAGCATCTGGCCGACAGCGAAGAGACGGACGGCACGCTGGAGCTGTCCCGCGCCAGCGAAGCGGAGCTGGCGGGCCGGGTGCGGCTGCGGTTCACCGAATGGGGCGGCGACCATGCCGCGGGCTCGGTCGAGGCGGTCTTGCCCGACGAGGCGACGCATAGTGTCAGCCAGAACGAGCTGCCCCTGTCGCTGACCCGGGCCGAGGCGCGCCAGACCGTTGCCCGCTGGCTGGCAGAGGCGCGGATTTCCCGCGACACCGCGCGGTTCACGCTGCCGCCGTCGCTGTTGCATCTGGGGGCGGGCGATGTGGTGTCGCTGCCGGTGGAAGGCAAGGCGCAGCTTTACCGGATCGACCGGGTGGAGCAGGCAGAGGCACAGATGGTGGAAGCGGTGCGGATCGAACCCGGCACCTATGATCTGGCCACGGTGGCAGAGGAGCTGCCGGGGGTCAGCGCCTTTGCCGCGCCCGGCCCGGTGCTGCCGCTGTTCATGGACCTGCCGCTGATGCGGGGCGACGAGGTGCCGCACGCGCCGCATCTGGCACTGACGGCCGCAGCCTGGCCTGGCAGCGTTGCGGTTTATGGTTCTGAGGCGGACGAGAATTACGCGCTGGAACAGGTGGTTGCGGCGCGGCAGGTGGTGGGCGTCACGCAGACGCCGCTGTTTGCCGCAGGCCCCGGGCGCTGGGATCTGGGCGCGGATCTGCAGGTCAGGCTGATCTCCGGCAGCTTGGAAAGCCGCACGGCGGAGGCGGTTCTGAACGGCGCCAATGCGGCGGCCATCGGCGATGGCAGCTCTGGCAACTGGGAGCTGTTCCAGTTCCGCGAGGCAGAGCTGATTGCGCCGCAGACCTACCTGTTGCGCGGGCGTCTGCGGGGGCAGCAGGGCAGCGAGGCGCTGATGCCGGAGGTCTGGGCTGCGGGGTCTTATGTCGTGCTGCTGGATGGCAGCGCGGTCCAGATGAGCCTGTCGCCGGAGCAGCGCCGCCGCCAGCGCCACTACCGCATTGGCCCGGCGCGGCGGGAGCTGGAGGATCCGTCCTATCTGCATCTGCAAGAGGCGTTTGAGGGCATCGGCCTGCGCCCCTATGCGCCGGTGCACCTGCGGCTGAGCGGCGCGCTGGGGCAGGACATGTCAGCGGCCTGGATCCGCCGCACCCGGATCGAGGGCGACAGCTGGGAGCTGGACGAGGTGCCGCTGGGCGAGGAGATCGAATCCTACCGCATCCGGGTGATGCGCGGGGCTGCCGTGCTGCGGGAGGAGACCTCTGCCACGCCCTCCTGGGCCTATCCGGCAGGGGCGCAGGTGCTGGATGGTGTGCAGGCGGGCGATGTGCTGGAAGTGGCGCAGCGCTCCGCCCGGTTCGGAGCCGGGCCAGCGGCAGAGGCCGTGCTGGGATGATCCGCCCGGTGCTGCCCGGCGATGCGTCCGCGGCGGCGCGGGCCTTGCTGGCCGTGCCGGAGAGCGCCCGCCTGGACTTGTGCCGCCGCATCTTCGGCGGCGCGGCGGAGGCCGCGGTTTATACCCGCCTGTATGGCCGTGTGCATCCGCGCTGGGGCGACGGGAGCTTAAGTGCCGCCGCCCGGCGGTATGCGCTGGCCGAGGAACCGTTTCTGGATGATCCGGCATATCTGGACTGCACCCGGCTGGTTCTGCGGGAGCTGGCCTTTGTGCTGGAAACAGACGGGGCGGCACCCGCCGGGCAGGCTGGCGGGGTAAGGAGGGGCGCAGGCCCCCGCGCCTGGGCGCGGCCTGTCCTTGAGGCTGTCAGGCTGGCCTTACACTTGGGAAGGCGTCTTGAGGAAGCAGGATGCGCCCTCAAGCGCTTCTCAGCAAAACACCATTTCCATCATATGCTGCGCATTTTCCGGCTGGCTGGTTGCATGTTCCAGTGGCTGCCAAGCGGCAGCGCCGCGCGCCTGCGGCGCGCGGCGCGGGTCGGTTCGGGCAGAGCCCGAAGCGAAAAACCTCACCTCCGGCCGGCCCCAAGACGCCGGAAGTTCAGTTGAGCGCCCCAGGCCAGCTGCTGCTTGAGCCGCGCCCGGGCGGACTCATTCATTTCGAAAATATGCCACATCACGGGTTTGCGTTTGCGGCAAACCACCTTAGATGGGTAGTCTGAGCGGAGAAAGGACGTTGACCCATGGCAAAAACACAGCAAGCCGTTACTCCGGTGGATCCCGTATGGGACCGCATCACCCGCGAAGCTGAGGAGGCCATTGCCGCCCAGCCGCTGATGGGCGGGCTGATTCACGCCTGTATCCTGCACCACAAGACGCTGGAAAAGGCGCTGTCCTACCGGATTGCCGCCAAGCTCTGCTCGAACGAAATGTCGATGATGGTGCTGCGCGAGATCGTTGACGAGGCCTATGAGACCTGCCCGGAACTTCTGGAAGCCGCGCGCGCCGACCTGATGGCGATCAATGAGCGCGATCCGGCGAGCCACCGGCTGCTGCAGCCGATCCTCTACTTCAAGGGGTTCCAGGCGGTGCAGGCCTACCGGGTCAGCCATTACCTGTGGGACAAGGGGCAGAAGGATCTGGCCTATTTCTTCCAGATGCGCACCTCGGAGATTTTCGGGATCGACATCCACCCCGGCGCCCGCATCGGCAAGGGCATCATGATCGACCACGCCCATTCCATCGTGATCGGTGAGACCGCAGTGGTGGGCGACAATGTGTCGATGCTGCATTCGGTGACCCTGGGCGGCACCGGCAAGGAAGAGCAGGACCGCCATCCGAAGATCGGCGACGGTGTGCTGATCGGGGCCGGCGCTAAGGTTCTGGGCAACATCAAGGTCGGCCATTGCAGCCGCATTGCCGCCGGATCGGTGGTGCTGGCGGAAGTGCCGCCCTGCACGACGGTTGCGGGCGTGCCTGCCAGGATCGTCGGCGAAGCGGGGTGCGACCAGCCGTCGATCAACATGGACCAGGTGGTTCCGGCCGGGTCTCCCTCCGCGGAGTGAGGCATCTGGCTGCGGCCTGGGACTTTGAGTATTTCAGGAAAGATGAAAGGGGCGGTTTCCGCCCCTTTTTTCTGTTTGGATGTGCGGTGAATTTTGTTTCGAAGGAAAGGGTTGCGTGCGTCAGTTTACCTTCTGCGTTCAGGCTCAACGGCTTTCGGTTCCGCAATTTCCGGGTTCCGGCGGAGGCTGGTCTTATTCGCTGTCCGGTGCCGCCGGCTGGCTTGAACCCGGCGGCGGCGGGGCGCATATTCCTGACCAGCAGCTTCTTTTTCGCAGTTTCGATTTGGGGGACAGATCATGATTTACACAACCGAAGGCCGCGGCCGCCTGTTTGGCTCGATCCTGGAGACGGTGGGCAACACGCCGGCGGTCCGGCTGAACAATATCGCGCCGGAGCACGTCACCATGTATGTGAAGTTCGAGGCGTTCAACCCGGCGGGATCTGTGAAGGACCGGCTGGCGCTGAACATCATCGAGGCGGCGGAACGCGAAGGGCGGCTGAAACCTGGGCAGACCGTGGTGGAAGCGACCAGCGGCAACACCGGCATCGGGCTGGCCATGGTCTGCGCCGCCAAGGGCTATCCGCTGGTCATTACCATGCACGACGGGTTTTCGGTCGAGCGGCGGCGGCTGATGCGCATGCTGGGCGCCAAGGTTGTGCTGACCCGCAAGGAGGACAAGGCGGTTGGCATGGTGGTGAAGGCCAAGGAACTGGCGGAAGCCAACGGCTGGTTCCTGGCGCATCAGTTTGAGACCAAGGACAACGCCGATATCCACGCCAGCACCACCGCACAGGAGATCCTGGGCGACTTCGAAGGCGAACGGCTGGATCACGTGGTGCTGGGCTATGGCACCGGCGGCACGGTTTCCGGTCTGGGCCGGGTGCTGAAGGGCGCGCGGCCGGACCTGAAGATCACCCTCAGCGAGCCGGCGAATGCGGCGCTGGTGCAGTCCGGCGCGGCGCAGGCGCGCAACGCTGAGGGCGAGCCTGCCGCGACCCATCCGGCCTTCAACCCGCATCCCATTCAGGGCTGGACCCCGGATTTCATCCCGCTGGTTCTGCAGGAGGCGCTGGACAAGGGGTACTTTGACGCGCTGGAGCCGGTGAGCGGTGACGAGAGCATCAAGTGGTCCCGGCGGCTGGCAGCGGAGGAAGGCATTCTGGCGGGGATTTCCAGCGGCGGCAGCCTGGCGGCGGCGATGAAGGTCGCGGAAACCGCGCCGGAAGGATCGGTGCTGCTGGCAGTGCTGCCGGATACCGGCGAGCGCTACCTGTCGACGCCGCTGTTTGAGGATATTCCTGCGGATATGGATGAGGCCGAGCAGGCGCTGTCGGCCTCGACCCCCGGGTATCAGTACTGAGCGGCGCGCCGCCGCTGGCATGGCGCTGGCGGCGGCGGCGCGCAGGTGAGTATTTGAGGAAAGATGAAGGGGAGCGGATGCGCTCCCTTTTTGGGTTCGGGGCTTTGGGGGCCTGTAAAAAAGGGCATCTGACGGTGTTATCGCGTTGCAGAGCCATGCGCCCCTTGCCCTGGTGCCGGGGCTGATGCACACTTCCCTGTACAGGAGGGATGTCTGTTTCATTGCCTGGCCCGATTGCACGGGGCCGGCGCAGGGTCATGCTTTGGAAGGAGTGTGCCATGACATCCAAGACTGACGGTTCCCCATCACCGGACAAGCTCAAGCCGAGGCCGCGGAACGTGCTTGAGGTCAACACGCTGACTGCAGGTGACATCAGCGCGTCGCTGAAGGCCGGGTTTGCCGATTTTCTGGCACGCCCCGTGATGAGCGGCTTCTTTGGCCTGTTCTATGCGGTTTTCGGCATCCTGTTTGTCTGGTGCCTGGTCTGGCTGGGCAAGATCTGGATGATCATTCCCGCCGCCGTGGGGTTTCCGCTGGTGTCGCCCTTTGCCGCTGCCGGGCTTTATGAGATGTCGCGGCGGATGCAAGCCGGGGAGAGCTTCGGCTGGTCAGACATCCTCAGCGTGATGGTCCGCCAGCGCAACCGGGAGATGGGCTGGATGGCCTTTGTCACCCTGTTCGTTTTCTGGGTGTGGATGTACCAGGTCCGGCTTTGGCTGGCGATCATCCTGCAGAAGGCGTCGTTTTCGGATTTCGAAGGGTTCCTGCACGCGGTCTTTTTCACGCCGCAGGGCTGGGCCTTTTTGGCGGTTGGCACCTGTGCGGGGGCGTTTTTGTCGGCGGTTCTGTTCACGGTGACCGTTATCGCCATGCCGATGCTGCTGGACCGGGACACCAATTTCGTGACGGCCATGCTGACGTCGATCCGCGCGGTTGCGGAGAATGCGGTGGTCATGCTGGGCTGGGCAGCGGTCATCTCCGCCGCCATGCTGCTGTCGATGGTGCCGGCGTTTCTGGGCCTGATCGTCACGCTGCCGGTTCTGGGGCACACCACCTGGCATCTGTACCGGCGGGCCGTGCCGCCGGCGGAGGCGGGGGCTGCCGACGGTGCTGTTTGAGGATTGTCTGGCGGAGATGGATGGGGCGGAGCAGGCGCTGCCAGTATCTGCGCACGGGTAAAGGTGCTGAGCGGCGCACCGCCGCTGACGGGGGGGCTGGCGGTGGTGTTGCGCAGGTGAGTATTTGGGGAAAGATGAAGGGGGCGGGGGTGCTCCCTTATTCTTGTATTCGAGCTTTGACGGGGTCACTGTAGCTCTGCCCTGCAAAGCGTCCAACAAGCGGAAAATGGATAGATTGGAACAAGAAAGCGATAGAGATGCGATGACAAATCCACTTGAGACTCACAAACTGGCCTGTCTCATCGCTTCTGACGCATGGGATATTTATGAAGACCTCTACTCCTTTGTGAATGAACGAATGAGTATTGGTGACAGCGCCGACGAAGCCGTTGCGAAGATCAACGATGCGATTGAGTTCTTAAAAGGTAAGGTTGAAATCGAAATCTTCGTAAGCGATGAGCCATACGGAGATATGCGTCCAACTACGCGAACATGTTTTAAAACCTCTGAACTGATTTCCAGGAACGGTAACTGGGCTGGCCCGCCTTACTATTACGCTCACCTTGAATTGAGCGAAGAAAATGGCCGCTCTCTAAAAGCCCTATGCGATGAAGTGATTGCGTTCGAATAGGGAATTCGGGAGCCACGGCAGCTTCACAAGAAAAAAGCCCCGGTGCAGGACCGGGGCTTTTCACTGTGTCGCAATCGGGCCTCTCAGGCCAGCATCACCATCGGGTTTTCCAGGTTGTCGACGATGGCCTTCAAGAGGTCCGCGCCGAGGGCGCCGTCGATGACGCGGTGGTCGACCGACATGGTGACGCTCATCACGGTGGCGACCTTCAGTTCGCCGTCGGAACCCACAACCGGTTTCTTGACGCCGGAGCCGACCGCCAGGATGCCCGCGTGCGGCGGGTTCACGATGGCGTCGAAGTTGTCGATGCCGAACATGCCGAGGTTGGAGATCGCGAAGCTGCCGCCCTGGTATTCATGCGGGGCTAGCTTGCGCTCGCGGGCACGGGAGGCGAGGTCTTTCATCTCAGCCGAAAGCGCCGACAGGGATTTGGTGTCGCTGTCCTGCAGGACAGGGGTGAACAACCCGCCCTCGATGGCAACGGCAACCGCCACGTCGGAGGCTTTCATTTTCAGCACGCGGTCTCCGGCCCAGACCGCGTTGGCGTCCGGAACTGCCTGCAGCGCCAGCGCCACCGCCTTGATGATGAAGTCGTTGACCGAGAGCTTCACACCGCGGCCCTCGAGCTGCTTGTTCAGCTGGGCGCGGAACGCCAGCAGCGCATCGAGCTGGATGTCGCGGCGCAGGTAGAAATGCGGGATGGTCTGCTTGGCCTCGGTCAGGCGGGCGGCGATGGTCTTGCGCATGCCGTCCAGCTTGACCTCTTCGAAGTCGCGGCCTTCGTACATGCGGGCAACCATGTCGGCGGAGGGGCCGGCAGGGGCAGCAGCAGCAGGCGCGGCAGCGGCGGCCTCTGCCTTGGGTGCGGCGGCTGCAGCAGCCTGCGGCTTGGCGTCGATCACGTCGGCCTTGACGATGCGGCCCTTGGGGCCGGAGCCCTTGATGGCGCTCAGGTCCAGGCCCTTGTCCGCAGCGATGCGGCGTGCCAGCGGCGAGGCGAAGATGCGGCTGCCATCGGCACCCTGCGGCGCGGCGGGGGCAGCCTTGGCCTCTTCCTTGGGAGCGGCTGCAGGGGCTTCCGCTTTGGCCGCGGGGGCCTCGGACGCCGCAGGGGCGTCAGCCTTGGCCGGAGCTGCGTCCGCGCTGGAGCTGCCGGAGGACTGGATGTCGCCGGCGCTTTCGCCGTCTTCCAGCAGAACCGCGATGGGGGTGTTGACCTTCACGCCTTCGGAGCCTTCGGCGATCAGGATCTTGCCGACCACGCCTTCGTCCACGGCTTCAAACTCCATGGTGGCCTTGTCGGTTTCGATCTCGGCGATCAGGTCGCCGGAGGAGACGGTGTCGCCCTCCTTGACCAGCCATTTGGCAAGGGTGCCTTCCTCCATGGTGGGAGAAAGCGCGGGCATCAGGATTTCGGTGGGCATCTTGAGGCTCCTTACCGGTAGGTTACTTGCTTCACGGCTTCGACCACCTCATCCGTGGTGATCAGCGCGTGGCGTTCCAGGTTGGCGGCATAGGGCATCGGAACGTCCTTGCCGGTGCAGGTCACAACCGGCGCGTCCAGATAGTCGAAGGCCTGCTGCATCACTTCCGAGGCGATGTAGCTGCCGACGGAGCCCTGCGGCCAGCCTTCCTCGACCGTCACCAGGCGGTTGGTCTTCTTGACCGAGTCAATCACCGCGGGCAGGTCCATCGGACGCAAAGTGCGCAGGTCGATGACCTCGGCTGAGATGCCGTCCTCAGCCAGCTTGTCGGCGGCTTCCAGCGCGTATTTCATGCCGATGCCGAAGGAGACGATGGTGGCGTCCGAGCCTTCGCGCCAGATGCGGGCCTTGCCGAAGGGCACGGTGAAATCGTCCAGTTTCGGCACTTCAAAGCTTTGGCCGTAGAGGATTTCGTTCTCCAGGAAGATCACCGGGTTATTGTCGCGGATCGCGGTTTTCATCAGGCCCTTGGCGTCGGCGGCGGAGTAGGGCATCGCCACCTTGAGGCCCGGGATCTGCATGTACCAGGCGGCGTAGTCCTGGCTGTGCTGGGCACCGACGCGGGCGGCGGCGCCGTTGGGGCCGCGGAACACCATTGGGGCGCCCATCTGGCCGCCGGACATATAGAGCGTCTTGGCTGCCGAGTTGATGATGTGGTCAATCGCCTGCATGGCGAAGTTGAAGGTCATGAACTCGACAATCGGGCGCAGGCCGCCGAAGGCCGCGCCGGTGGCGATGCCGGCAAAGCCGTGTTCGGTGATCGGGGTGTCGATCACCCGCTTGGCGCCGAATTCGTCCAGGAGCCCCTGGGAGACCTTGTAGGCGCCCTGGTACTCGGCGACTTCCTCGCCCATCAGGAACACGTCCTCGTCGCGGCGCATTTCCTCGGCCATGGCGTCGCGCAGCGCTTCGCGCACGGTGGTCTGCACCATTTCGGTGCCTTCCGGATAATCGGGCTCCAGAACACGGCTTTCGACCGGCGCAGGCGCGGCGGCAGCAGCGGCGGGAGCTGCGGGCGCCTCAGCTGCCGGTGCCGGGGCTTCAGCAGCCGGGGCTTCAGCAGCCGGGGCAGGGGCGGCGGAGGCGTCGTAGCTTTCGCCGTCTTCCAGCAGCACTGCGATGGGCGTGTTCACTTTCACGCCCTCGGTGCCTTCACCGATCAGGATCTTTCCGACGGTGCCTTCGTCGACGGCTTCGAACTCCATCGTCGCCTTGTCGGTTTCGATCTCGGCCAGAATGTCGCCGGAGCTTACGGTATCGCCTTCCTTGACCAGCCATTTGGCCAGGGTGCCTTCCTCCATGGTCGGCGACAGGGCGGGCATCAGAATTTCAGTTGCCATGTCTTGTTCTTCCCTCTCAGGCGTAGATGTCGGTCCAGAGTTCGTCCAGGGCGGGCTCGGGGCTCTCCTTGGCGAATTCTGCGGATTTGCTGACGATCTCCTTGATCTCCTTGTCGATCGCCTTGAGGTCGTCTTCGCTGGCGTGGCCGCCTGTCAGCAGCATCTCGCGGACCTGCTCGATCGGGTCGCGCTCCTCGCGCATTTTCTGGACCTCTTCCCGGGTGCGGTACTTGGCCGGGTCCGACATCGAGTGGCCGCGGTAGCGGTAGGTCTTCACCTCGAGGATATAGGGGCCGTCGCCGCTGCGGCAGTGGGCCACGGCGCGCTCGCCGGCTTCCTTGACCGACAGCACGTTCATGCCGTCCACCGCTTCGCCCGGGATGCCGAACGCCTTGCCGCGTTCCCAGATCTCGGCGCTGGAGGTGGAGCGCTGCTGCGAGGTGCCCATGGCGTACTGGTTGTTCTCGATCACGAAGACCACCGGCAGTTTCCACAGGGCGGCCATGTTGAAGGTCTCGTAGACCTGGCCCTGGTTGGCCGCACCATCGCCGAAATAGGCGAAGGTCACGCGGCCGTTGCCCTTGTACTTGTCGGCGAACGCAAGGCCCGCGCCGATCGGCACCTGGGCGCCGACGATGCCGTGGCCGCCATAGAAATGCTTCTCCTTGGAGAACATATGCATGGAGCCGCCCTTGCCCTTGGAATAGCCGCCCTCGCGCCCGGTCAGTTCGGCCATGACGCCGTCCGGGTCCATGCCGCAGGCCAGCATGTGGCCGTGGTCGCGGTAAGAGGTGACGCGCTTGTCGCCTTCCTCGGCTGCGGCCTCAAGCCCCACGACAACCGCTTCCTGGCCGATGTAGAGGTGGCAGAAGCCGCCGATCAGGCCCATGCCGTAGAGCTGGCCCGACTTCTCCTCGAATCGGCGGATCAGCAGCATCTCGCGGTAGTGTTTGGTCAGTTCTTCGGCAGAAACGTTTGGTTTCTTTGCGCTTTTTCTAGCGGCCATGGTGGTCAGCTCCCCCTGAAGGCTAGATAGTTTAGTGTTAAACAAATTCATAGCGGGTTTTGGCCCGGCTGAATAGTGCTATTCTGCCGCGGGGTGAAGCCGGGGTAAAGATCCGCCGAAGGGCGCGTTTAATTGAAACATCGGGGGCGGGCGCTGGGGCAGGGCCGGCCCGGATCTTGCGGTTACCGTCAAGGCTGCGCGGCAAGCGCAAGAACCGGGTCGCCCTGGCTTGGCCTTCCGCCTTAGCTGAATGGCATGCACAAACAGAAAGGCATGACCATGGAACTGAAGGACAAGACAATCATCATCACCGGAGCCAGCAGCGGGATCGGCGCCGCCGCAGCGCTGCTGTTTGCCGCAGAAGGGGCAAATGTGGTGCTGGGCGCACGGCGGGAGGCGCGGCTGAAATCCATTGCCGGGCAGATTGAGCAAAGCAACGGCCGCGCGGCTTTTCTGGCCGGCGATGTCTGCGACGGATCTTATGCCGAGGCGCTGGTTGATTTGGCTGGGGAGCAGTTCGGCGGCCTGGATGGCGCGTTCAACAATGCGGGCATGATGGGGGATGTGGGTCCCGTTGCGGAGATGGACCCCGGCAACTGGCAAACCGTTCTTGAAACCAACCTCACCAGCGCGTTTCTGTCCGCCAGGGCCCAGATCCCCGCGCTGCAAAGACGGGGCGGAGGTGCCATTGTCTTTACCGGTACCTTTGTCGGCGTCAGCAATGGCGGCATGCCGGGCATGGCGGCCTATGCGGCGTCAAAGGCAGGATTGCTGGGGCTGACGCAGTCGCTGGCCTCGGATCATGCGGCTTTGGGGATCCGGGTGAATACGATCCTGCCAGGGGGTACCAGGACAGACATGGCTGGCGATGATCCGGCGGTGCATGAGCTGATCGCCGGTCTGCACCCGCTCAAGCGGATGGCAGAGCCGAAGGAGATTGCCCAGTCCGCGATGTTCCTGCTGTCGGACAGGGCAAGCTTTATGACCGGTGCGCCGGTGTCCGTGGATGGCGGTATTTCGGCCCGTCTGCTTTGACTGTCCTGCCGCGGGCTGCTGTGCGGCCGGCGGCAAGCACTACGGAACGGATCAGCGGATCACGATCTCGTCCGCGCGGACGAGACCGAGAACCGTACGTGCCTGTTCGTCGAGGAGGTCAAGGTCGAGGTAATCGTCGGACAGGCGCCGGGTCAGGTTTTCCATGTCCCCGATCCGTGCTTGGAGGCGGCTGAGATCCTGCTGAAGTTCTTCTGCTTCAGCCTGGATCTCAACCCGTCTGAACAACCCGAAGTCGCCCTGCACCGCCGCAAAGGTGAAATACGCGCTCAGCGCGAATGCGATGGCAAAAAAGGCAATGGCGCCGAGGGACGGCCGTGTGCTTCGGGTCACTTTGGAGGTGCCTGTATGTTACTGCTTATGTTGTATTTTGCGCCGTTTGCCGGCGTCTGAATTGACTATGCCACAGGCGAATCGTCTTGGGAATCCCAAAACTGTCCACAGGGGTGTTTTTTATCGGTGATACGCAATGCCCCGGCGCGGCGGCCGGGGCATGACATTGTGGCAGGCAGGGTTCTGGGCTTACTGATCCAGCGCCGCGACGCCGGGCAGGGTTTTGCCTTCCATCCATTCCAGGAAGGCGCCGCCGGCGGTGGAGATATAGCTGAAGTCGCCGGCCGCGCCGGAGGCGTTGAGCGCCGCCACGGTGTCGCCGCCGCCCGCAACCGAGATCAGCTGGCCGGAGCGGGTCATCGCGGCGGCCTTCAGCGCTGCGGCGTTGGTGGCGGCGTCAAACGGTTCCAGCTCAAACGCGCCAAGGGGGCCGTTCCAGATCAGGGTCTTGCTGTTGGCAAAGACCTCGATGATGCGAGCGACGCTTTCGGGGCCTGCGTCCAGGATCATGCCGTCTTCGGGGCACTGATCGGCGGGCAGCACCTCATGCGGAGCGTTGGATTCGAACTTTTTGGCGACCACGATGTCGGACGGCAGGATGATCTCGCAGCCCGCGGCCTCTGCCTTGGCGAGGATTTCGGCGGCGGTGTCCTTCATGATGCGTTCGGCCAGCGAGATGCCGACCGGCAGCCCCTTGGCGACCAGGAAAGTGTTGGCCATGCCGCCGCCGATCACCAGGTGGTCGACTTTCTCAATGAGGTTGCCCAGCAGTTCCAGCTTGGTGGAGACCTTGGCGCCGCCGACCACGGCGGTGACCGGGCGCTGCGGCTGGCCCAGAGCGCTTTCCAGCGCTTGCAGTTCGGCCTGCATCAGACGGCCGGCGCAGGCGGGCAGCAGGCGGGCCAGTGCCTCGGTCGAGGAGTGCGCGCGGTGGGCGGCGGAGAAGGCATCGTTGCAGTAGACCTCGCCCAGGCGCGCCATGCCGGCAGCCAGGTCGGGATCGTTCTTGGTTTCCGCCGCGTGGAAGCGGGTGTTTTCCAGCAGCAGAACTTCACCCGGCTGCAGCGCATCGGCTGCGGCCTCAGCCCCTGCGCCGACGCAATCGGCAGCAAACAGCACCCTGGTTTCAAAGGCGCGCTCCAGTGTTGGCACCAGCTGGTTCAGCGACAGGTTCTCGCGGCGCTCGCCGCCGGGGCGGCCGAAGTGGGCCAGCAGGATCGGCTTGCCGCCAGCGGCCAGAATGTCGCGCACGGTGGGGGCGATGCGGCGGATGCGGGTGGAGTCAGTCACCACGCCGTCGACGATCGGCACGTTGATATCCACGCGCACCAGCACGCGCTTGCCGTTCAGATCCATGTCGTCGAGTGTTTTCCAGCCCATCTCAAGAGACCCCTTATGGTGAAAATGCAGTCAAATCCGCGCGCTGTTTCGGGGGTTTTTGCGCATCAGTCAATGCTCCCTTGGCATTTCCGGGCTCTGGGCTTAGGTATCTGTGCAAATTTCGACGACAGGAGGGCCAGATGGCCGAGATTAAAGATCCCGAAAACACCGTCATCATCGAACTGAAAGACGGCAATGTTGTGATTGAGCTGCTGCCCGACGTGGCGCCGAAGCATTCCGAGCGGATGAAGGAACTGGCCCGCGCCGGCGAATATGACAACGTCTGCTTTCACCGCGTGATCGACGGCTTCATGGCGCAGACCGGCGACGTGGCCAACGGCGACATGGAAGACGGGTTCAACATCCGTATGGCGGGCACCGGCGGTTCCAGCCTGCCGAACCTGCCGGCCGAGTTCTCCAAGCTGCCGCATGACCGCGGCACCCTTGGTGCTGCGCGCTCCGCCAACCCGGACAGCGCCAACTCGCAGTTCTTCATCAACTTCAAGGACAACCACTTCCTGAACGGCCAGTACACCGTTTACGGCCGTGTCATTGAAGGCATGGAGCATGTGGACGCGATCACCAAAGGCGAGCCGCCGGCGAACCCGGACCGGATGATCTCGGTCAAGGTTGCTGCGGATGCGTAACGCGCTGGCCGCACTGGCCCTGCTGGCGGCAGGGCCTGCCTTTGCCACCGGCCTGGAGGTCCAGGTCGAGGGCGAAGCCAACGGCACCATCAAGATCGACCTCTTTGAGGACGTGGCGCCCAAGCATGTGGAGCAGATCACCGCGCTGGCCGCGGAAGGCAAATACGATGGCGTGGTGTTCCACCGCGTGATCGAGGGCTTCATGGCGCAGACCGGGGACGTTGAGTTCGGCCGCATCGGCGGCGACATGAGCTATGCCGGGCGCGGCGGCTCTGACCGTCCGGACCTGCCGGCCGAGTTTTCCGACCTGGCGTTTGACCGCGGCGTGGTCGGCATGGCGCGCTCGCAAAGCCCCAACAGCGCAAATTCGCAGTTTTTCATCATGTTCGATGCGGGCCACTTCCTGAACGGCCAGTACACGGTTGTCGGCAAGGTGACCGAGGGCATGGATGTGGTCGACGCGATCAAGCGCGGCGACGGGCCGAACGGTTCGGTGATCGGCCAGCCTGACGCGATGGCCAAGGTGACCGTGACCGAGTAACCGGGTCCGGTTTTCCGCCAGAATGAGGCCCGCGCCCGGCGTTCCGGGGGCGGGCCTTTGTTTTCGCGGCTGCTAACAGATTGTCACAAGCGCGTGCCACCCCCTGTTCCGCGCCGCCTTGCCGCCGTTTACTGGGGCAGGGAGGTTCTGCCTGTGTTCAGAGGTATTCTGTTGTGTCTGGCGCTGCTGCTGCCGTTGGGCGTGCAGGCGGAGCCGCAGGTCTGGCAGCGGGAGTGGCCGCAGACCGATTTCAGCCGCACCAGCGTGCCTGAGTGGGCGCAGATCCGCTCTGGCGGGGTGGCCAAGGATGCCATCCCGGCGTTGGATGCGCCGCAGTTCGTGGCGGCTGCCAGGGTGCGGCGTCTGAAGCCGCGCGAGCCGGTGATCACGCTGGAGATGGAGGGCGCCGCGCCGCGGGCCTATCCGCTGCGCTATCTGACCTGGCATGAGATCGTGAATGACGTGGTGGCCGGCGTGCCGGTGGCGGTGACCTATTGCCCGCTGTGCAACTCGGCAGTGACGTTTGACCGGCGCACCGCGGCGGGGGTTCTGCGTTTCGGCGTCAGCGGCAAGCTGCGCTATTCCGACATGGTGATGTATGACCGCGAGAGCCAGAGCTGGTGGCAGCAGGCAACCGGCACCGGCATCGTCGGGCGGATGACCGGCACCCGGTTGAAGACGCTGCCCAGCTGGGTCGAAAGCTGGCAGGAGTTTACCGCGCGCAATCCTGACGGGCTGGTGATGGCGGAGCCGGGGTGGAGCCGCGATTACGGGCGCAACCCCTACCGCGGCTATGACACGGCGAAATGGCCGTTCCTCTATGACGGCAGCCCGCCGCCGCATGGCTTGGCGCCGATGGCACGGGTGGTGCGGGTTGGCAGCCGGGCCTGGCCGCTGGAACGGCTGGCGCAGGAGGGAGAGATCCGCCAGGCCGGGCTGGTGCTGAGCTGGCGGGCAGGGCAGGCCTCTGCACTGGACACCGGGCGGCTGGCGCAGGGGCGCGATATCGGATCCGTCCGGGTGCGCGATGCGCAGGGGCGGAACATGGCCCACGACGTGATGTTCGCCTTTGCCTTCCACGCTTTCTGGCCGGACGGGCGCTGGATGCTGAAATAGCGAAAGGCGCACCGGGCAGGGCGCGCCTTTGCAAGTCTTCAGCGGAAAATTCCGTCAGAACAAAAAGTTGTTCGCGTCCTGCAACTGGGCCAGGGTTATGTCCTCCACCAGGATGCTGGTGGTCCCGAAATCAATCCGCACGTCATCGCCCACTGTGGTGAAGGTCAGATCGTCCAGCGATCCTGCCCCGCCGGTGATCTGGATGGTGTCAAAATCTGCGGTGAAATCTGTGACGGTGTCATTGCCGTCCGCCTCTGCAAAGACAAACACGTCGCGGTGCGCGCCGCCGGTCAGCCTGTCGTCGCCTGCGCTGCCTGTCAGCGTGTCGGCTCCGGAGCCGCCGGCAAGTGTGTCCGCACCTTCGCCGCCGGTCATGCTGTCGTTGTGGTTGCCTCCGCCCAGCAGGTCGTTGCCGGTGCCACCGTCCATGATGTCATTGCCGGAGCCGCCCCAGAGGGTGTCATTGCCGCTGCTGCCCCGCATCGTGTCGATACCGTCGCTGCCGACCAGATAGTCGTTGTTCTGGCCGCCATCCATCGAGTCGTCGCCAATGCCGCCCCACATGCGGTCATTGTGGCCGCCGCCCATGAGCGTGTCATTGCCGGCACCGCCCAGCAGGCGGTCGGCGCCGAAGTAGCCAGCCAGGAAGTCATCACCGGTGGCGCCGTCCATGCTGTCGCGGCCCCAACCGCCCCACAGCCGGTCGTTTTCGCCGCCGCCGTTCAGCGTGTCATCGCCTGCGCCGCCGATCAGGGTGTCATTTCCGTCGTCGCCGAGCAGGACGTCGTTGCCGTCTTCACCCTTGAGACTGTCTGCACCGTCGCCGCCGCGCAGGATATCGAAGCCCTCGCCGCCCAGGAGCCGGTCATTGTCACGGTCGCCCCAGAGTGTGTCGTTGCCGTCGCCGCCAAGCAGGATGTCCGCACCGGTTTTCCCGGACATGAAGTCGTTCCCGCTGCCGCCTATCAGCATGTCGTTTTCGCTGCCGCCATCCAAGCGGTCGTCACCGAAACCGCCTTCGAGCGTGTCGCTTCCGCTACCCCCCATAAGAGTATCGTCATTAAGGCCGCCCCTCAGAGTGTCAGCACCCTGTCCGCCGAGCAGCAGGTCATTCCCACGGTCGCCTTCGATCTGATCATTGCCCGTACCGCCCAGCAAAGTGTCATTGCCTTGATAGCCAAACACATAATCGTCGCCAGTTGCGCCATCGACCCTTGAACCGAGATAGTAAGACCCGACCCATAAAACATCGTGAATAGTGTTTGGGTTCTGGTCTCCCGTTGCGGACGCCGAGGATACCCAGGTATATGCTAGCAGGCGATCGGTGAATTGAATTTCCTCAACAGCAGAAAGAACGTCCACGCCATCCGCGCTGGTAATCTGAAACTCCCCAAGAAAGCCCGCTTTTTCAATCGTGGCATTTGCAATAACGTCATCAATCAGCGCGCGGTCCTGCCCGCGCCCGCCGTAAATGTCGTCATTCCCGAGGCCGCCAATTAAAGTGTCGTTTCCGTCGTAGCCGTTGAACTCGTCATCGCCGTCGCCGCCGTAGAGCAAGTCATCGCCGTCTTGGGAGGCCAGAGTGTCGTTTCCTTCTCCTCCCCAAAGTGTGTCGTTGCCGGTGCCGCCACCCAGGAAGTCATTCCCGGTCCCGCCTTCGAGACTGTCGTGATTTGCGCCACCGTAGAGCCTGTCGTTGCCTTCATCGCCAAACAGCCAGTCTTCCCCGTCTTCACCGCTGAGCGTATCGTCGCCTTCTCCGCCATACAGGTCGTCGTGTCCCAGTCTCCCATAAATCCAGTCATTGCCGGAACCGCCTAGGAGGTAGTCATTTCCGTTGCCGCCGGTGATGGTGTCATTGCCGCCGCGGCCATGAATAAAGTGACGGTCGCCGCTGTCACCACCCGTCAGAATGTTAGAAAGCGCGTCGCCTTCCGCCACTGAAAGCTGTGTCCAGGAAAACTGAAGCGTTTCAACGTTCGTCACATAATCCATCTGATCGAAGTTGTAGTCTGACTGAGGTGCAGTCTGGACCCAGAAGCCGCGGACGTCATGGAAGGTGAAATGGTAGCTGTTGACTGTATCGTCATAGACGATTGTATCGACGCCTGCGCCGCCGTTGATGGTGTCATCGCCGGTGCCGGACTGGATGGTGTCGTCGCCTCCGTAGGTCTCGATATACTCGCCGCCGTTCCAAGCTGAGGTATAGGTGTCATTCCCGGACAACTGCTGCTGCAGCAGGGTCTCCAGGTCCTGCGTGGCCAGATCCTCGTAGGTAAGGTCCAGGCCCGTCACAGACAGAACGGTTGTCCCGTCATAGCGCATCGTGAAGGCGGATATGGTGCTGCCTGCGGTGACCTCGCCTTGGGAAGTGTAATCGAAGGACCCCTCAAAGGTGATTTCGAAACCGTTGAAACCCACCACCAGCCGGGAGGCCGTGGCGTCAATCACGTCCACATCCGCGGGATCGAAAGCGGAGAGATCATAATCGGGCACGGAATTGGAGGCGTCCGTTACAACGACGTTTACCATAATGCGTCCTGTCTAGCGTCTTTAATCATGCAAGAGTTGTTTCCAGCAGGGGTAAATCCCCTAGGAAAAATGGTAAAGCCGGAACTGGGTGACGTGGCGTTCCCAGGTGCCGAAGCGTAACAAAAAACGCCGCAGGAATGCTCCTGCGGCGCCTGTGCGGTCCCTGTCAGACCCGGCGGTGCTGAGGTTTTGCCGTGACGGCGGCTCAGCTTTCGGTTTTGCGGGCCGCGGTGGCGGCCTGAACGGCAGCAGACGGTGCCGGTGCCGGCGCGGCAACGGGGGCTGCGGCGGCCGGGGCGGACTTGCGGCCGCCCGGGTTCAGCGGGTCGTCCTGACGCTGCACGGAGCCTTCGAAGTGGGCGCCGCTTTCGATTGCGATGGTCTTGTGGATGATGTCGCCCTCGACCCGTGCGGTGGAGGTCAGGCGCACCTTGAGGCCGCGCACACGGCCGACGATGCGGCCGTTGATCACCACGTCATCGGCGGTGATTTCGCCCTTGATGGTGGCGGTTTCGCCAACGGTCAGCAGATGCGCGCGGATGTCGCCTTCGACGGTGCCTTCGACCTGGATGTCGCCGGTGGTCTTGACGTTGCCGGTGATGTGCAGGTCCGAGCTCAGCAGCGATGCGGCGGGCTTGGCCTTGGGCATGCTGGAGGTGTAGTCGCTGGCGGCCGGCGCAGCTGCCGGTGCTGCCGCGGGTGCCGGGGTTGCTTCGGCCTGCTTCGGCCCGGGCTCGTTGATTTTGCTCTTAGAAAACATTTCTCGCAGCCTTGATGTAGATCATGGGGTTAACAGCTTGCCCGTTGACCCTGACCTCGTAGTGGAGGTGGGTCCCGGTGGACCGTCCGGTGTTACCCATATCAGCAATGTGATCCCCGCGCGAGACCCTTTGGCCCTTTGTCACGCGGATCCTGGAGTTATGGGCGTATCTGGTTTCGATGCCGAAAGCGTGGCGGATGGTGATCATCTTGCCGTAGCCGGATTGCCAGCCGGCATGGGTGACGACACCGTCGGCGGTGGCAAAGATATCGGTGCCGGTGCTGCCGGCGAAATCGGAGCCCTTGTGCAGGCGGCGGCCGCCTGTTTTCGGGTCGCGGCGGTAGCCGAAGCCGGAGGTCTGGCGCACGTGGCCGAGGTTCACCGGCGTTGCAAAGGGCGCCTGCTGCGCGGCCAGCCGGTAGAGGTTCAGCTGGTCCAGCTTGGCCAGGATCGCATTGGCGCGCAGCGCCTCGGGGCTGGGTTCCTCGCCGCGGGTGGACATTGCCAGCGGCTCAAGCGGGCCGCCCTGGCCGCTGTAGCCGCGGCGCACCTGTTCAAGGATGCGGTCGGGCGGCATGCCGGCGTTGCGGAACATCTTGTCGAGCGGGGTGACGGAGACCGCAACCGCCTCTTCCAGCTGGCGGAAGATCTGGCTGTTGCGCTCATTCATCAGCTGCAGTTCCAGCTCCAGCTCGTCGCGCTGTTCCAGCGCGCCGCGGGCGTCGGCCAGAACCTCGTCGCGTTCGGTCGCGGTGTCGGCCAGCACATCCGCCAGCAGGCCCATCTGCGCCTCGGCGCTGGCCATCATGGCATGGGGGCTGGCGCCGCCCTCGGCGTCTTGCTTGAGCTGCGCCAGTTCTTTGCGGGCGCCGTCGCGCTGGGTCATGGTGTCGCGCAGGGTCGACTGGATCACTTCGATGCCGGTTTCCAGCTCGCGGCGGCGGGTCTCGGAGGCCAGGAGTTCCGACTGCATGACCGAGATCTGCGCCAGCGCGGCGTTGAAGCGCTCCTGCGCGGCCAGCGCCTCTTCGGCGCGGGCGTCGCGCTCATCGGAAATGGCGTTGAGGCGGGCGCGGTAGGTCTGCTGGTCGCGTTTCGCGAGCTCGCGGAAATTGCCGGAGCCGATGCTGTCCATCAGCACGATGGCGGTGGCAACAATCGACCAGGCGACAAACAGGGTGACCCCGCCGACGGCAACCAGCTGGGTTTCGGAGCGCAGCCGGATGAACCTGGTGTCGGTGTCGGACTTGAGGAACACCCGCCGCTCCGGGAAGCGGCGTTCGAGAAAGCTGTGAATTCGGATCGCGAGCCGTGTGCGCAATGTGACTTCCCTGTCTGTCCCGTCGTCCGGTCCGGGGGGCGCCGCCGCGGGGCGGGTCCGGGACCTTGGCCGAAGTCAATAGACAGGGCTGGCCATTTGGGCAAGCCTGTTGACCCATCGGGGGCGGAAGGGGCCTGTCCGGGCAGGAGATAGGCGGAAATCTGCCGAAGGTTCAGCAGGATGGAGCGTGCCGGGGGGAAGAGCGCGGGCCGCAACGGGCCGGGCTGCGGCGTCAGAATGCCAGGTGCTGGGCAAGGAAGGCGGTTGGCAGCATATGCGGGGCTGGCCGCCTGGTTCGTGCAGGCTTCGCAAGAATGGGCCGGGCGGGGCGTCCGTAGGCTGTGGCGGCCTCTGCACCGGGCCGGAACACGTGCGGGAACAGCGCAGCAAGCCCGGCCCGGCCGGCAGGGCTGAGGGCGGCAAGCGCCATCGGGCCGGGAAAGAAGCTTTCGGCCGGGGTGTCTTCGGCAAAGATGATCTGGTGCTGCTCGAACATCAGGTGGATGTAGGTCACCTGCCGGATACCGTTGCAGACCCGCGCGCCCGGCATTCGTCTGGCCAGGTGTTTGGCTGCGATCAGGCCCTGGCCGCCGTGCCCGGCCAGGATGCGGTGCTGCGGCGACAGCAGCAGATCGCGGCTGGCCTCCAGAACCTCGCGCCTGAACAGCACCGGTCGCCAGTTCGGGTGCTGCAGAAGGTCAGCGTGATTGAGGCGCCGGGTGCCGATCCAGCACACCGGCTGGGGGCCGTTGTCGAGGGTGCAGACCAGATCGCCGGGGCGCAGCCTTTCGATGGGTTTGCTGCCCTGCGGCGTGCGGATGGCGGTGCCTGCGGTGAAGCAGACAACGCCGGTGTTCTCCGTGGTGAAGGAGGACCTGTCCGCGGACGCGCCGGAGAAGGTGAGGCTGTCGCCGGCGCCGAATTGGGTGTTGTTGCTGTAGTCGACCGTATTGCCGAAGGTGTCGGTAGTGTTCGACTGGTTCAGGATGCCGTCATCGGCCTGATCGGCGTAAAGCTCGGACAGGTGGTCATAGTGTCCCGAGAGGTCGATGAAATCATTGTTGCTGCTGTCGCCATCGTCCAGCGCGCCGGTGTTGCCGGTGTTGAAATCGCTGATGGTGTCATGGCCGGTGGAGACGGCAAAGACGTCGTTGCCCGCGCCGCCGGTCAGCGAGTCATTGCCCGCTCCGCCATCGAGCGTGTCATCGCCGCTGCCGCCGGTGAGGTCATCATCGCCGCCCAGGCCGTACATCACGTTCTGGTCGTGCGGGCCGGTCATGGTGTCATTGCCGCTTTCGGTGCCGATGGCGATGCCCAGGGTTTCCGTATAGGTGTTGGTGTCCGGATCCGTCACCTGAACCGTGATGGTGTCGCTGAACAGGGTGTCGGCGGCATGGTCGGCAGCCAGGGAAATGTCGCCGGTGTTCGGATCAATCACGAATTTGCCGCCGGCATCATCGGTCAGCGAAAAGGTATGGCCCGTGGGGTTGTCGGGGTCTGTGACCTCAGACACCGAGGCGATAATCGTGCCCGCGGCAATTGTCGGGGCAGTATCGGTGTGGGTTGCCGTGACTTCGGACTGGGTGAGGGCGCGGTCATAGATCTGCAGCGTGTCCATCTCGCCGCCATAATAGCGGTCGGCGTCGAAGTCGCTGCGGCTGCCGAGGATCACATCGCCGGTGGGGTTGATGGCATCGCCGCCCGCGGTGCTGTTGTTCTGCTCGACCCCGTCGAGGTAGACCGTAGAGCCGGTGGCATCCACCGTCAGCGTGTAGGTGTGCCACTGGCCGTCGCCGATGATGCTGCTGACGTCAAACTCCAGATCAGTGTTGCTGAGCGTGTCGTTCTCGTCCCGGATCACCGTGCGCATCACATTGGGGTCGGTGCCGTGGCTGTCCTCATTGATGAAGATGTTGATGCTGTTGGTGCTGCTGATGTCGCCGTGGCTGTAAAGGTACTGAAACAGCGAGCCGGTGTTATCATCGACCCTGAATTGGAAGGTGATGGTGAATTCATTGTTCATCTCAACGTCGGGAATGGCGACATAGTCATCCGTTTCGTCGAAGCTGAGTGCGTTGCCGTCCCTGCCGGCCACGGTGGTGGCGCCAAAGACGGTGCCATTGTTGCTGCCGGCGCTGTCGCCGGCATCGCCATCCAGATGGAACAGGTTGGTGAGGCCCGAGTGCATGACCGTGCGGTCCTCGGTGTCGAGCATGTCGTTGGGAATGAATTCGAGGTCCGTCGGGTTCATGCCGCCACCTGCAGTGATCTGTCAGCGCGCAGGCCGCCGCGCTGGTGGCGCAGCCAGGCGGCCCTTGCTGCGGCGGTGCGGGGATCCCGTCCCTGGTATGTATGCTTCTTGCGATCGGGCATGACTGATAAACCACTGTTTCAGTGGGACAGTGTCGCGGAAATCCTTGAAAAGACCGTTAAGCGGCCCGTGAGGCGGGCTGGGAGCCCCTTGGCACCGGTTCCGGCGGCACGCCAGGAGTGCCCGCGGCAGCGGTCAGTCCTGATGGTCTCCCTGCGCCTCGCTCCAGCCGCTTTCCCAGGCCTGATGGTCGGCGGTGTCGAACGCATGCGGATTGGCGGTGATCGGCTGGCCCGTCATGCCGGCCCGGAACCCCTCGTCGAAACGGGCGCCGCGCGGGTCCATGCCGCAGGGCTTATGCGCAGTGAGGCGCAAGTTGGTGGCAAATTCCGGGTAGCGGGCAAGATCTGTCTGGTCGAGGCCCTCGGGGTGCTGCTCCAGCGCCCGGCGGCCGCGGCGGGTCAACTGCCAGAGGCCTGGCCCCAGAGGTTCAAGGATGCAGGCCGTCTCCAGGTCCGCCAGATGGCCGGCAAGCCGGCTGCGCCGCTCGGCAGTCGGCAGGCCGGGGGCTTCGCTGGCCTGCTGGAACAGGGTATCCAGAGCGGTTTCACAGCTTTCCAGCGTGACCGGCCCGGAGCCCGCCTTGTGAATGATCAGGGCGGTAAGGCTGGCTGCGCTCAGCAGGGGAAAGTCGTTTTCGAACATGGGGCACCCGCGGGTTCCGGGACGTCCCAGTCTACGCGCCGGCGGGGCTTTGGTAAAGGCCGGGGCAGGCGGCCCGCCGGATCACCTGCCGGGCAGCGGTTTCACCTGATCGGCCAGAGGCCAGTAGAAATCCGGCGGCAGGCCTGCGTCGGCGCGTTTCTCCTCGTTGAAGGGCGGTTTCAGCGCACCGCGGAAGTATTTGCGCACCAGCGCGTGGAATTCCTCCTTGGGGTCCAGATTGTCCCGCCCGCACAGGAAGTTGAACCATTTGGAACCATAGGCGACGTGGCTGACCTCCTCCGCATAGATCACCTCCAGCGCCTCCACCGCCTGAGGGAGGTTTGCCTTGCGGAAGATGCCGATCATGCCGGGGGTCACGTCGAGGCCGCGGGCCTCCAGCACCATCGGCACCACGGCGAGGCGGCCCATCAGGTCGTCCGCGGTGTCTTCGGCGGCGCGCCACATGCCGGCATGCGCGGGCAGGGCGCCGTAGTGGCTGCCCAAGGCTTCAAGGCAGTCGCACATGAGATTGAAATGCTTGGATTCCTCATCCGCGGCCTTGACCCAGTCGTCGAAGAAGCCGAGCGGCATCGGCACATGCGAAAACCGCGCGATGATGTCCCAGTGCAGGTCGACGGCGTTCAGCTCGATATGGGCAACCGCGTGCAGCAGGGCGATGCGGCCCGCCTCCGATCCGGGCTTGCGCTTGGGGACATCGCGCGGGTTCAGGAGTTCGGGGCTGTCCGGGCGGGCCGGGTGCATCGGCGGATTTGCAGTGCCGGTCGGAATTTGCGGCGCGTCGCCCTGGCGCGACGCGAACCACGCGGCCGCATGGCGGCGGGACAGGGCGGTCTTGGCACGGCCGTCGGCGGTGGTCAGCACCTCGGCGGCGCGTTCGGCAAGCGAAAGGGGCTGATCGGTCATGCGGGTCTCCTGGTGCAGCGGGCAGCGGTGCCCGGTTCACCTGATTTAAGCGGCGGAGTCCAGTGCGGAAACGGGGGGCTCCCGCGCCTGCGGGTGATCAGCAGGCTGATGACCCTGGCAGGCTTGGGCATGGCAGCGCGCGTCCCGCGCGCTGCGCGCCGCCCCGCGGGGCGGCGCCGGGCCCAACAGCCGCGGTCCGTGCCCGTCAGGGCACGGGCAGGGCTGGCGGGAGTGCCACGCCTAAAGGGCGCGAACGGCTTCCAGCACTTCCTCCGCGTGGCCGTCCACCTTCACCTTGCGCCAGACGCGGGCGATGGTGCCGTCGGCACCGATCAGGAAGGTGGAGCGCTCGATGCCCCAATGCTTCTTGCCGTACATGCTTTTCTCTTTCCAGACGCCGTAGTCCTCGCAGACGGTGCTGTCCGCATCCGACAGAAGCGGCGTGGTCAGACCGTGTTTGGCGGTAAAATTCTCATGCTTCTTGAGGCTGTCCTTGGAAATCCCGAAAACGTGAGCGCCGGCATCGGCGAAGGACTGCAAAGCCTCTGAAAAGGCGATGGATTCTTTGGTGCAGCCGGGGGTATTATCGCGGGGATAGAAGAACAGCACCACGGGCGCGCCCTTGAGGCTGGACAAAGTGACCTCTCCGCCGCCGCCGCGGGGCAGGGTAAAGGAAGGGGCGGGATCTGAAACGTCGAGCATTGGCCTGTCTCCTGTCTTTTGCGCAACTCACTGCGCGGCGACCATAACCCATGAGCAGCGAAGGGAAAGCTGAGATCAAACCCGCCGGCGAGAATAACGGCGCCGCCGCAGAGGCGGTGCCGGTGTCCGGACCCGAACCGGATGCGGAGGCGGCTGTGCGGAATGTGCCGCGGCGGCGGCGCCGCTGGCGGCTGCTGCGCGGGCTGGTCTGGGTGCTGGCGCTGCTGAGTTTCCTGGGCGCTGGCGCGGTTTACTTCGGGGTCGGCACCCGGCTGGATGCGCCGGATTGGGTGCGCAGCCGGGTTGAGACGCGGATCGAGCGGCACCTGAACGGGCTGCAGGTCGAGTTTGGCGCCATCCATGTCGTGATGGACAAGGGCTGGCGGCCGCGGGTGAGCCTGCGGGATGTGGTGCTGCGGCACCCGGATGGCAGCGTCTTTGCCCAGCTGGCCGATGCCCAGGCAAGTCTGGCGATGCGGCCCCTGCTGCGGGGGCGTATCCAGCCCAAGCGGATCGCGCTGAGCGGGCTGTTTGCGGCGCTCAGGCGCAATGAGGACGGCAGCCTGGCGCTGAGCTTTGCCAGCGGTGCTGCCCCGTCGCGGCGGGCCGCCAGCCTGGTGGAGCTGATCGAGCAATGGGACAGCCAGCTGCAAAAGCCGGTGCTGGCCGCGCTGACCGAGGTTGAGACGAGCGAGCTGACGCTGTCCTATACCGACGACCGGCTGGGCCGCGGCTGGACGCTGGACGGCGGCCGGATCGGATTGCAGCGGGAGGGCGGGTCGGTCTCGCTGTCGGCGGCCTTCTCGGTCCTCAGCGGGCGCGGCGAGGTGGGCACGGTAGAGGCCAGCTATGCCTCGGAAATCGGCAGTCCCGAGGCCGAATTCGGGGTGCTGGTCTCCGAGATCGCCAGTGAGGATATCGCGTTGCAGAGCCCGGCGCTTGGCTGGCTGGGGGTGCTGCGGGCGCCGATCTCCGGGTCGTTGCGCGGCGGCGTGGCGGCGGATGGCGTGGTGCAGCCGGTGCAGGCCAGCCTGCGGATCGGCGAGGGGGTGATCCAGCCGGCGGCGCAGACCCGCCCGGTTCCGATCCAGGGCGCGCGCAGCTATTTCACCTATGATCCGGCGCGCCAGCTGCTGGCGTTCTCGGAACTGAGCATTGAAAGCGGCTGGGGCTCCGGGGTGATGCAGGGGCAGGCAAGCCTGGCCGGGGTGCAGAACGGCCAGCTGGCCGGGCTGGTCGGGCAGCTGCGGTTCTCCGACCTCAAGCTGAACCCGCGCCGGCTGTTTGAAACCCCGGTGGAATTCCCTGAGGTGGACGCGGATTTTGACCTGCGGCTCAAGCCGTTCCGGCTGCGCCTGGGTGAGATGCTGGTGCGTGACGGCGGCAGCCGCATTCATCTTGATGGAACTGTCGGCGCCGGCCCGGAGGGCTGGGATTATGACCTGAACGGCAGCGTCGATCAGGTGCGTGTGAAGCGGGTCAAGGAATTGTGGCCCTCGGTGCTGGCGCCCAAGCCGCGGGAATGGGTGGGCGAGAACCTGCACGCGGGGCTGGTGCGTGACGTGGGCTTTCATATGCGCGGGCGCGGCAGCGGCAAGCCTTTTGTCAGCCTGGATCTGGCGTTTGAGGACGCCGAGGTGGTGTTTCAGAAATTCATGCCGCCGGTGCGGGGCGGCTCGGGCCAGCTGAGCCTGTACGGCAACCGGTTTGTGGTCACGGCCTCTGGCGGCACGGTCACGGCGGATCAGGGCGGCGGCGTGGAGATTGCCGGCACGTCCTTTATCATTCCGGATGTCACCGCCAAGGACGGCACGCCGGGCATTGCCCGGATCAAGGCGCGCGGCTCTGCCACGGCGGCGCTGTCGCTGCTGAACCGGGAGCCGCTCAGGGTGATGGACAAGGCCAGCCTGCCGGTGGATCTGGCGGAGGGGCGGGTTGAGGCGGTGGGCACGCTGTCGCTGCCGCTGCAGAAGAAGATACCGGTGGAGCAGATCCTCTATCATTACCGGGGCACCGTGCGCGGTGTGCAGTCCGGCAAGCTGGTGCCGGGCCATGTTGCGGCTGCACCGCTGCTGCAGATCGAGGGCGATCAGGGGCAGGTGCGGATCAGCGGCAATGGCAGCCTGTCCGGCGTGCCGCTGAGCGCCAGCTGGCGGCAGAAGATCGGCAAGGGTGCCGCGCCGGACAGCCGGGTCGAAGGGATAATCGAACTGTCGCCGGCAGCTGTCGAGGCGTTCAGGATCGGCTTGCCGCGCGGGGCGGTCACCGGCAAGGCGCAGGGGCGCTATGCGGTGGAGCTGAAGCCGGGGGTGCCGCCGCAGCTGACGCTGGAATCGGATCTGCGGGGCGCGGAGCTGCGGATCCCGGAAATCAGCTGGCGCAAGGGGGAAGCTGCAGCCGGCAAACTGTCCTTGGCCGCCACCCTGGGTAAGAGCGCCACGGTGGACAGGCTGGTACTGGAGGCGCCGGGTCTCTCGGCCGCGGGCCGCGTCACGACGCACAGCAACGGCGGGCTGAATCAGGCGGTGTTCACGTCGGCGCGGGCGGGCAACTGGTTTCAGGGTGCGGTGACCTTTACCGGCCGGGGCGCGGCAGCGCCGGCGATTGACGTGACTGGAGGGCGGCTGGACCTCAACCGGTCGCCGTTCTCGGATACGGCGAACGGCGGCGGCAGCGGCAGCCGCGGAGGGGATGTTCCGGTGACACTGCGGCTGCAGAACCTGCAGGTGACCGACAGCATCGGGCTGCAGAATTTCCAGGGCCGGTTCTCCACCCGCGGCGGCATGAACGGGGAGTTCACCGCGCGCCTGAACGGGCAGACGCCGGTGGCGGGCACGGTGGTGCCGCAGAACGGCGGCACCGCCTCGCGCATCCGCGCGAACGATGCGGGCGGGGTGTTCCGCTCTGCCGGTGTGTTCGGGCATGGCCGCGGCGGCAGCTTCGACATGACGCTGGTGCCGGCCGCGGGAGCGCCCGGCGAATATGACGGCAGGGTCACGGTCCGAAATATCCGAGTGAAGAACGCGCCTTCGATGGCGGCGATCCTGAATGCGATCAGCCTGGTGGGCCTGTTGGACGAGATGACCGGGCAGGGCATCCTGTTCACCAGCATGGAGGGGCGGTTCCGGCTGGGGGCCTCGCATCTGATCCTGCACCAGAGCAGCGCGGTGGGCCCGTCGATGGGGCTGTCGGTGGATGGCAATTACGATCTGAACAGCAGCCGGCTGAACATGCGGGGGGTGATCTCGCCTGTTTACCTGCTGAACGCCATTGGCCGGGTGCTGTCGCCGCGGGACGGCGAAGGCCTTTTCGGCTTTACCTTTACCCTGCGGGGCACCGCGGATGACCCGGCGGTCACCGTGAACCCGCTGGCCGGGCTGGCACCGGGCTTCCTGCGCGAGATCTTCCGCGGCCCGGCACCGTCGGTACCGGGGGATAACCGGGCCTTCACAGCCGATGGAGAGGAGCTGGAGGACGGTCAGGAGCAGGTCCGCGAGCCGCGGGCAAGTGACAAGTAAACCTTGCGGCGGATGAAAATCGCCATAGATTTCCCACGCTGCACAGCCTATAGCGCGCGCCATGAAACTCAGCGATTTCGATTTTGACCTGCCCGACGACCTGATTGCCACCCGGCCTGCCAATCCGCGCAGCTCGGCCCGCCTCTTGGTGGCCGAGGGCGGCAGCCTGCACGACGGGCACGTGACGGACCTGATCCGCTGGCTGCAGCCCGGCGACCGGCTGGTGCTGAACGATACCAAGGTGATCCCGGCGCGCCTGAGCGGGCTGCGGCACCGCGACAGCACCCAAGGCGCCGTGGCGGCCAAAATTGAGGCGACCCTGCTGGAGCCGCGCGCCGACGGCACCTGGGCGGCGCTGCTGAAGCCCTTGAAGAAGATCAAGGCGGGCGAGGAGATCGTCTTTTCCGAAGAGCTGAGTGCCAGGCTGGAAGCCATCGAAGACGGCCAGGGGCATTTGCGCTTCAACCTGAGCGGCACCAGCTTCGACGCGGCGCTGGCGGAGGCCGGCGCGATGCCGCTGCCGCCCTATATCGCCGCCAAGCGTGCCGCGGATGAGCAGGACAAGACCGACTATCAGACCGTCTGGGCCAAGAACTCCGGCGCGGTGGCAGCACCGACAGCCTCGCTGCATTTCGACGCGCCGCTGCTGGAGGCGCTGAAGGCGCGCGGAGTTGAGATTTCCTATGTCACCCTGCATGTGGGGGCGGGCACCTTTCTGCCGGTGAAGGTGGAGGATGTGACCACCCACCGGATGCACGCGGAATGGGGCAAGGTGAGCGAAGAGGCCGCAGCAGAGATCGCCGCAACCAAGGCCGCAGGCGGGCGGGTGATCCCGGTCGGCACCACGGCGCTGCGGCTGATCGAAAGCGCGGCCAAGGACGGCCGGATCCACGCTTGGGAAGGCGACACTGACATCTTTATCTACCCGGGGTTCACGTTCCAGGTGGCGGATGCGCTGATGACCAATTTCCACTTGCCGAAATCAACCCTGCTGATGCTGGTCTCGGCGCTGATGGGGCAGGAGGAAATCCGCAAGATCTATGCCCATGCCGTTGAGAACCGCTACCGGTTCTTCTCTTACGGCGACGCGTCGCTTTTGATCCCGGCCAAGGCGAATACATCTCAGAAAAGCGGCGGAAAATCATAGATAAGCGCCGCAGCTATGGAACCCTGCAGGCGCGCAAAGGGTTCATCAAACTGAAATCTGAATCGGCGATACCGGCCCGGCGGGCTTGATCGGCCGGACATAACAAACAAAGGTGTTGGCAGCCCGTCCCCTGGTGGAGGGCTGCTTTGCTTTCAAAGGAGGCATGTAATGCTGCAGGTGCTGTCGAGCGCATGGGCGCTGTTGCTGGGGGTTTGCTTGCTGATGGTGGGCAACGGCCTGCAGGGCACCATGCTGGGTGTTCGCGGCGAGCTTGAGGGCTTTTCGACCTTCCAGATGTCGATCGTGATGGCGGCCTATTTCGTGGGCTTTCTGGGCGGCTCGCGGCTGGCGCCGGAGATGATCCGCCGGGTTGGCCATGTGCGGGTGTTTGCGGCGCTGGCCTCTTTCATCTCCGCGGTGATGATCCTCTATCCGCTGATGCCGAACACCATTGCCTGGGCACTGGGGCGGATGATCATCGGCTTCTGCTTCTCGGGCGTGTATGTGACCGCCGAAAGCTGGCTGAACAACGCCGCAGACAATACCAACCGGGGCAAGGCGCTGTCGCTCTATATGATCGTGCAGACCATCGGCATCATTGCCGCCCAGATGATGATCCAGATCGGCGACCCGGCCGGCTATGAGGCGTTCATCATCGCGTCGATCCTGGTTTCGGTCTCCTTCGGGCCGATCCTCCTGTCGATCTCGCCGACGCCGGCCTTTGACACCACCAAGCCGATGACCCTGCGCAAGCTGTTTGAAACCTCGCCTCTGGGCTGTGTCGGCATGTTCCTCCTCGGCGGCGTGTTTTCGGCCCAGTTCGGGATGAGCGCCGTTTACGGCTCTGCCGCCGGGCTGACGCTGTGGCAGCTGTCGGTCTTTGTCTCCACCTTCTATGTTGGCGCGATGCTGCTGCAGTATCCGCTGGGCTGGCTGTCGGACCGCATGGACCGCCGTTTCCTGATCCTGGGGGCCGCCCTTGCCGGCGGCAGCGGCGCGGTGATCGGGTTCCTGTTCGGGATGGAGTTCAAGATGCTGCTGGTGGCCGCCTTCTTCATCGGCGGGCTGTCGAACCCGCTTTATTCGCTGCTGATCGCCTATACCAACGACTACCTGGAGCATGACGACATGGCGGCGGCTTCCGGCGGGCTGATCTTCATCAACGGGCTGGGTGCCATTGCCGGGCCGCTGATCACCGGCTGGCTGATGGAGGATGCGGTGTTCGGGCCCGCGGGGTTCTTTACCTTCATCGGCGCGCTGATGTTTGCGATGGCCGCCTATGCCGCCTACCGCGCGACGCAGCGAGCGGCCGTGCCTGTCGATGAAACCGGCAGCTTTGCCGCGATGTCGCCGACAGCAACGCCGGTGGCTGTGGAGTTTGCTCAGGAATACGCCATCGAGAGCGAACTGGAGGAGCAGGAAACTGCCCAAGAAACAGTCTGATTGCGCTAACCAGCCGGAATTGTGAGGATTATTTCACACAATAGGGTTGTCTGACGCAATTTGTGACCCAAGGTTACTTGTAAAGGTAATGTAAAATGGCCTGAAGATAGGGTCAGGAGAAACTTGGAGTTACGACCGATGACTGGTCCCGAAGAGATACTTGCATTCTGGCTCGACAAAGTCGGGGAGAAGGGATGGTATCTGCAGGATGACGCGCTGGATCAGGAGATCCGCGACACGTTCCAAAGCACCTGGGAGGCGGCCTGCGAAGGCCGGTTTTCCTTCTGGCTCACCTACCCGAGCGGCACGCTGGCCTATATTGTCCTGATGGACCAGTTCCCGCGCAATATGTTCCGCGGTGAGGGCCGGGCCTTTGCTTCGGACCGGGCGGCTCTGTCGGCGGCCAAGATCGCCATCAACAAGAACTGGGATCTGAAAATCGACGAGCCGGCGCGGCAGTTCTTCTACCTGCCGCTGATGCATTCGGAAAACCTGTGCGACCAGGAACGCTGCATCCGTCTGATGATGGAGCGGATGCCGCAGACCGGCACCAGCAACCTGCTGCATGCCCGCGCCCACCGTGAAGTGATCCGCCAGTTCGGCCGCTTCCCCTACCGCAACGAGGCCCTGAGCCGCGCCAGCACCAGCCCGGAGCGGGCCTATGTGCAGGCCGGCGGCTATGGCGAGACCGTGCGGCAGATGCAAGCGGCCGGCTGACACCGGTCTTGCTGGAAAGTATTAGCGCCGTGCCCTGAGGAGGGGCGCGGCGTTTTCTTTGGCCGTCCCTTGCGTGCGGTGCGGCGCTGCGGCAGGAAGGTGCTCCCGCATTTCAGAAAATTCCTTGAAAGACAGAGCATGACTGAATCCTCCTTTCCCATGACCGGCAGCTGCCGCTGCGGTGCCACCGGTATAGAAGTGTCCGAACCGCCGGTTCTCACAGCCGCCTGCCACTGCCGTGGCTGTCAGAAGATGAGTTCCAGCGCCTTTTCCCTGACCGCGATGTTCCCGGCTGAAGCGTTTCGGGTGACGCAGGGCGCCCCTGTGGTTGGAGGTGCCAAGGGGGAGGAATTGAGCCATTTCTGCTGCCCGGAGTGCCAGACCTGGATGTTCACCCGCATCACCGGCGTTGAGGGGTTTGTGAACGTGCGTCCAACGATGTTCGAGGACTGCAGCTGGTTCATCCCGTTCGTTGAGACCTGGACAGCAGCCAAGCATCCGTTTGTGCAGGTCACCGCAGAACACAGCTTTGAGCATTTCCCCGCGATGGAGGAGTTCGGCGGGCTGCTGGCGGCCTATGCCGCAAAAGCCTGAGCCGGAGTCAGCTTTCGCCTGAACCGCAGGCGCTGCCGTTCTTCAGCAGCGGCGCAGCGCGGATGATCCGGCCGGCCAGTTCTGCGGCGCCTGCGCGGGCGGCTTCTGCAGCAGCCTGACGGGGCAGGGCGCGCATGTCTGCGAGGCTGGTTTGCACCTGGGCCAGGCGCGCCTCCAGCCGGGTGAGGCTTGCGGCAGTGGCGGTGCTGTCCTGCGCCGTGCTGCGCAGAGCGGCAGCTTCCGCTTGCAGCGCTTCGAGATCCGTGCGCAGCGGCAGCACGCGGTCTGCAATTGCGGCGGCATTGGCGGTGGCGCCCTCGGCTGCGGTCATCAGTTTCCATCCCAGGAACAGGCACAGCGCCAGCAGGATCAGAGTGGCGTTCAAGAGCGCCTTGGCGAGGTCAAAAAGAGTTTCTGTCATATGCATGCGGTCCAGGGTTGTGGATTGCAGAAAGCTTCCGTCCTATGCTGGCCCGGAGCTGCCCGCTCTGCCAAGCGGAAACCTGCCGGTAAACGCATGGCCGCTATGCCGCAGCAGTGGGTGATTGCAGTGCAGCGAAAACTAGTTTAACGGTAAACTAGTTTTTGGAACCTGTTCGAGGGCGAGGGAGCAACATGGCCGCACAATCGTATGACGTGATCGTAATCGGCGCCGGGCCGGGGGGCTATGTCGCCGCCATCCGTGCGGCGCAGCTGGGCCTTAAGACCTGTGTGGTCGAGCGGGAGCACCTGGGCGGCATCTGCCTGAACTGGGGCTGCATCCCGACCAAGGCGCTGCTGCGCTCGTCGGAAGTGTTCCACCTGATGGAGCGCGCCAAGGATTTCGGCCTGAAGGCGGACAACATCGGCTATGACCTCGATGCGGTGGTGAAACGCTCGCGCGGAGTGGCGAAACAGCTGTCTTCCGGCATCGGCCACCTGATGAAGAAGAACAAGATCGATGTGGTGACGGGCGAGGCGTCGATTCCGGCCAAGGGCAAGGTTTCGGTCAAGACCGGCAAGGGCACGCAGGATCTGACCGCCAAGAACATCGTGCTGGCCACCGGCGCCCGCGCCCGCGAGCTGCCGGGGCTGGAGGCGGACGGCGATCTGGTCTGGACCTACAAGCACGCGCTGCAGCCCGTCCGCATGCCGAAGAAGCTGCTGGTGATCGGTTCCGGCGCCATCGGCATCGAATTTGCCAGCTTCTACAACACGCTGGGCGCCGAAACCACGGTGGTTGAGGTGATGGACCGGGTGCTGCCGGTCGAGGACGCGGAAATCTCTGCCTTTGCCAAGAAGGCCTTTGTCAAACAGGGCATGAAGATCATGGAGAAAGCCATGGTCAAGCAGCTGGACCGCGGCAAGGGCAAGGTGACAGCCCATATCGAGACCGGCGGCAAGGTGGAGAAACAGGAGTTCGACACCGTGATTTCCGCCGTGGGGATCGTCGGCAACGTCGAGGGCCTGGGGCTGGAAGAGCTGGGCGTCAAGGTCGACCGCACCCATGTGATCACGGATGAGTTCTGCCGCACCGGCGTTGACGGGCTTTATGCCATCGGCGACATCGCCGGCGCGCCGTGGCTGGCGCACAAGGCGTCCCACGAGGGCGTTATGGTGGCCGAGCTGATCGCGGGCAAGCACGCGCATCCGGTGAAGCCCGAAAGCATTGCCGGCTGCACATACTGCCAGCCGCAGGTCGCCTCTGTCGGTTATACCGAAGCCAAGGCCAAGGAGCTGGGCTATGAGATCAAGGTCGGCCGCTTCCCCTTCATCGGCAACGGCAAGGCGATTGCGCTGGGGGAGGCCGAGGGCATGGTCAAGACCATCTTTGACGCCAAGACCGGCGAGCTGCTGGGCGCCCATATGGTCGGCGCCGAGGTGACCGAGATGATCCAGGGCTATGTGGTGGGCCGCCAGCTGGAGACCACCGAGGAAGACCTGATGAACACCGTCTTCCCGCACCCGACGCTGTCCGAGATGATGCATGAGAGCGTGCTGGATGCCTATGGGCGCGTGATCCATATGTAAGCTGTTATCGGCAGCCGAAATTCTGACGGGCGGCCCGCAACGGGCCGCCTTTTGTTTTGAGAAGACGCACTTCGGAGGTATGGCGTCCCTGTTCCGAACTGGCCCGTGCGCGCCACGCTGGTTCTCTGTGTGCTCTGGCCTCCCGGTCCGCTCCGGGGTAACCAGAGGCAAACCAAGAACAAAAGGCAGCGGACATGAGCACAACCGGGAAAACCCGCTGGGGCGCGATCCTGGCGGTCTGGGCCGCGGGTCTGGGTGCGGCGGCGCAATACGGTAAGGTCTCTGTGGTCTTCGGCCAGCTTGGCGCGCTCTATCCGGAGGCCGGCGCGGGCCTGAGTCTCAGCGTGTCGATGACTGGGGTGCTGGGCATCCTGCTGGGTGCGGTGGCCGGGCTGTTTGTTTCTGCCTTCGGCTACCGGCGCACGCTGGTCTGGGCGCTGTGGACCGGGGCTGCAATGTCGGCGCTGCAGGTGCTGCATCTGCCCTACGGGCTGTTCCTGGCAACCCGCGCCGCCGAAGGTCTGTCGCATCTGGGCATTGTGGTGGCGGGTCCGACTCTGATGGCGCTCTTGGCCAGCGACCGCCAGCGGGGCACGGCGCTGACGGTGTGGAGCACGTTTTTCGGGGTCGCCTTTGCGCTCTTGAATTGGCTGGGGCTGCCGCTGGCGGCCTCTTACGGGCTGCTGGCATTGTTTGCCGCCCATGCCGCGCTGATGGCGGCGCTGGCGGTGCTGCTGCAGTGGGCCATGCGCGATCTGCCGGTGCCGGAACGCCAGGTGATGCCGCAGCTGGCGATGCTGCCGTCGCTGCATCTGAACATCTACCGCTCACCGTACAAGCTGGCGCCTGCCGCGGGCTGGCTGTTCTATACCACCTGTTTCGTGGCGCTGCTGACAGTGCTGCCGCCGCATGTGCCAGCGGAGCAGAGGGCCTTTGTGATGGGGGCGTTTCCGCTGATCTCCATCGCCTCGTCAATGGTGATCGGGGTGGCGCTGCTGCGGGTGATTCCGGCGGTACAGCTCATTCAGCTGGGCTTTGGCCTTTGTGCGGCGGGCGGGATTTGGCTCTGGGCGATGCCGGGGGACTGGCTGGCGTGTTTTGCGCTGGCCGCGGCCTTTGGACTGGTCCAAAGCGGAAGCTTTGCCTGCGTTCCGCAGCTGAACACCACCGCGGCGGATCAGGCTGAGGCCAATGGCGCCATGTCGCAGGCGGGCAATGCCGGCAACGTTATCGGCACGCCGCTGCTGCTGGCGTCGCTGGGGGTGGCGGGCTACGGCGGCATGATGCTGGTGGTCTGCGGGCTGTTTCTGGCGGGCATTCTGGTGCACCAGCTGCTGGCCGCGCGGCGGAGGGGCTGGGCCTAGGCGCTGCTCCCGCCCGTCACCGGCCCCAAGGGACCCGTTCCCGTTGGGCCAAGCGCCGCGCATCTGCGCGGCGCGCCGGAATTCGTGCCGAATTCCGGACCGGAAAACGCGGGTTTTCCGGCTGCTGCCAGATGCTGTCAGCAAGTTTCAACCTGTTCGCGCAATGTTCTCTTTTTGGGCTTGGCGTTTTCCACCGCATTCCCTATCTGTAGGGCGGGCGTCCGCCAAGGGTTCGGCGGCGCGGGTACGGGGGCATTATGGCTGAGCTGAAATCCATCGAAGTGCGCGGCGCGCGCGAGCACAATCTGAAAAGCATCGACGTGGATATTCCGCGCGATGAGTTGGTGGTGATCACCGGTCTTTCTGGTTCAGGCAAGTCCTCTCTGGCGTTTGACACGATCTATGCCGAGGGGCAGCGCCGCTATGTGGAAAGCCTGTCGGCCTACGCGCGCCAGTTCCTCGACATGATGGAAAAGCCGGATGTGGACCATATCAGCGGCCTGTCGCCGGCGATCTCCATCGAGCAGAAGACAACCTCCAAGAACCCGCGTTCCACCGTTGGCACGGTGACGGAGATCTATGACTATCTGCGTCTGCTGTTTGCCCGCGCGGGCACGCCCTACAGCCCGGCCACCGGCAAGCCGATTGAGGCGCAGCAGGTGCAGGACATGGTCGACCGGATCATGGAGATGGAGGAGGGCACCCGCGGCTATCTGCTGGCGCCGATCGTCCGCGACCGCAAGGGGGAGTACAAGAAGGAATTCCTGGAGCTGCGCAAGCAGGGCTTCCAGCGGGTGAAGGTGGACGGGGAGTTTTATGAGCTGGACGAGCCGCCGGTGCTGGACAAGAAGTTCCGCCATGACATCGATGTGGTGGTCGACCGTCTGGTGGTGCGCGAGGGCATAGAGACCCGGCTGGCGGATTCTCTGCGCACCGCGCTGGATCTGGCCGATGGCATTGCCATTCTGGAGACCGCGCCCAAAGAGGGCGATCCGGAGCGGATCACCTTCAGCGAAAACTTTGCCTGCCCGGTCAGCGGCTTCACCATCCCGGAGATCGAGCCGCGGCTGTTTTCCTTCAACGCGCCCTTCGGGGCCTGTCCGGAATGCGACGGGTTGGGGGTTGAACTGTTCTTTGACGAGCGGCTGGTGGTGCCGGACCAGAGCCTGAAGGTTTATGACGGCGCGCTGGCGCCCTGGCGCAAGGGCAAGTCGCCCTATTTCCTGCAGACCATCGAGGCCATCGCGCGGCATTACCAGTTCGACAAGAATACCGTCTGGAAGGACCTGCCTGAGAAGGTGCAGAAGGTGTTCCTGTATGGGTCCGGCGAGGAGGAGATCCTGTTCCGCTATGACGAGGGCGGGCGGGTCTACCAGGTGGAGCGCACCTTCGAGGGCGTCATTCCGAACATGGAGCGGCGCTACCGCGAGACCGATTCAAACTGGATCCGCGAGGAGTTCGAACGCTACCAGAACAATCGCCATTGCCACCACTGCGAGGGCTACCGTCTGCGCGACGAGGCGCTGGCGGTCAAGATTGCCGGCGTGCATGTGGGGCAGGTGGTGCAGCTGTCGATCCGCGAGGCGCTGGCCTGGATCGAGGATGTGCCGAACCATCTGACCCAGCAGAAACAGGAGATTGCCCGCGCCATCGTCAAGGAGATCCGCGAGCGTCTTGGCTTCCTGAACAACGTGGGTCTTGAATACCTGACGCTGTCCCGGTCCTCCGGCACCCTGTCCGGCGGCGAAAGCCAGCGGATCCGTTTGGCGTCGCAGATCGGCTCTGGCCTGACGGGCGTTCTCTATGTGCTGGACGAGCCTTCCATCGGCTTGCACCAGCGCGACAATGACCGTCTGATCGGCACCCTGAAAAACCTGCGTGACCAGGGCAACACGGTGATCGTGGTGGAGCATGACGAGGACATGATCCGCCAGGCGGATTATGTGTTCGACATCGGCCCCGGCGCCGGGGTGCATGGCGGCGAAGTGGTGAGCCACGGCACGCCGCAGATGATTGCCTCTGACACCAATTCGATCACCGGTCAGTATCTGGCAGGCACGCGGGAGATCGCGGTGCCGGCCAAGCGGCGCAAGGGCAACAAGAAGAAGATCAAGGTGGTCAAGGCCACCGGCAACAACCTGAAAGAGGTGACGGCCGAATTCCCGCTGGGCAAGTTCGTCTGCGTGACCGGCGTGTCCGGCGGCGGCAAGTCGACGCTGACCATCGAGACGCTGTTCAAGACCGCCTCGATGCGCCTGAACGGCGCGCGGCAGACGCCTGCACCCTGCGAGAGCATCAAGGGGCTGGAGCATCTGGACAAGGTGATCGACATCGACCAGCGCCCGATTGGGCGGACGCCGCGTTCAAACCCTGCCACTTACACTGGCGCCTTTACCCCGATCCGCGACTGGTTTGCCGGCCTGCCGGAGGCCAAGACGCGGGGGTACAAGCCCGGGCGGTTCTCCTTCAACGTCAAGGGCGGACGCTGCGAGGCCTGTCAGGGCGATGGTGTCATCAAGATCGAGATGCACTTTTTGCCCGACGTCTATGTGACCTGCGAAACCTGCAAGGGCGCGCGTTACAACCGGGAGACGCTGGAGATCAAGTTCAAGGGCAAGAGCATTGCCGATGTGCTGGATATGACGGTGGAGGACGCGCAGGAGTTTTTCCAGGCGGTGCCCGCGATCCGCGACAAGATGGACGCGCTGATGCGGGTGGGTCTCGGCTACATCAAGGTGGGCCAGCAGGCGACCACCCTGTCCGGCGGCGAGGCGCAGCGGGTGAAACTGTCGAAAGAGCTGTCGAAACGCTCTACCGGGCGGACGCTGTATATTCTGGATGAGCCGACCACCGGCCTGCATTTCGAGGATGTGAAGAAGCTGCTGGAAGTGCTGCACGAACTGGTGGAGCAGGGCAATTCGGTGGTTGTGATCGAGCACAATCTGGATGTGGTGAAGACCGCCGATTGGATCATCGACATTGGTCCCGAGGGCGGCGATGGCGGCGGCGAGATTGTTGCCGCCGGCACTCCGGAAGCGGTGGCAGATGAACCGCGCAGCCACACCGGGCGGTATCTGAAGGACATTCTGGCAGCGCGGAAGGTAGCTGCTGAATAAGGGTAACGTTTGAGGCGGGAGGGGCGCTGCCCCTCTTGGCCTTTGGCCAATTCACCCCGGAGTATTTCTGCAAAGGTGAATGGGGGGCGGTGAGGCCCCCTTTTCTTACGCGGTTTGCGCGGCGGCGGGGCGGGTCAGCATAAGCGGCATCAGGAACAGGGCCAGGAAGGCGGTGTTCATCACCACGTTGAACCAGGCGCCCGCCGCGAGGGAGCCGAGGCTGTCGGGGATATACCAGGCCAGCAGCGCCGGGATCAGCAGGCGGCGGCCAAGGGCCGGATCGCTGCGGTAGACGTGGTCTGTCAGCAGGCAGATCAGAACACAAAACCCGCACATCAGCCCGCCGCTGATGGCTGTCATCAGCGACGCTGCGCCCGGGGTGAGCGCCTGGGCTCCGTCCACGGGCAGGAAGGCAAGGTCGATGAACAGACTGAGGACCGCGCCAAGCGGTGTGACGAGGGCCAGCACCATGGCAAGGCCGAAGGCGGCGCCGAGGATGGAGACGGTCTTGAGCATGCGGATCGCGGCAGAGTGAGTCATGGGAAGCTCCTGTTGTTTACTCAGGGCAGGGTGCAGCTGCGCAGGAACGCAAAACAATTACCTTGGAGGTAAGTGAAGTGCCGGTTTCCGTCGTCTATGCTGCAGAAAATGGAGGCAGGACATGGCAGAGGCATTTGGCGCAGTTCTGAAAAAATGGCGCGGGCTGCGGCGGTTGAGCCAGATGCAGCTGGCGCTGGAGGCCGGGGTCTCAGCCAGGCACCTGTCGTTTCTGGAGAGCGGCCGCGCCCGCCCCAGCCGGGGCATGGTTCTGCGTCTGAGCGGCGAGCTGCAATTGCCGGGCGGGGTGCAGAACCAGCTGCTGACCGCTGCCGGGCTGGCGCCTGCCTATGTGAGCCGGGATCTGGAGGATGCCGAGCTGGTGCCGCTCAGGCAGGCGGCGGAACAGATGATGGCGGCGCATGCGCCCTTTCCGGCGATGCTGATCGACCGGCACTGGACCCTGCTGGAGCTGAACCGCCCGATGGAAATGATGCTGAGCCGTGCTGGAATTGCCAGGGGCAGCAGCCTGATCGAGGCTCTGCTGGACAATGCGGCGCTGCGGGCGGCACTGGACAATCTGGAGGAAGTCGAGCGGCACAGCCTGGCACGGCTGCGCACGGAACTGGCGCATTTCGGCGCTGACCCTGTTCTGGAGCGGGCAGTGGCGCGGCTGCAGGAGAATGCTGCAGGGCATGCGGCGGCGCAGGAGGGGGTGCTGCCGGCAGTGATCCCGGCGCGGTACCGGATGGGCGCGCAGGTTCTGGCGTTCTTCTCAACCATCACCCAGTTCGGCGGCACCGGTGACCTTGCGATGTCGGAGCTGCGGATCGAGATGCTGTTTCCCGCTGATGAAGCCACGCGGGAGACGATGGAGGCCATGGCCCGGCTCTGACCAGCCTCCACGCGCGGTGTCAGTGAGGCAGATCGCCCGCCGCACCGATCAAACGCAGAACCTTCTGGGTTTCGCGGTTCACCTGATAGACATAGCCGCCGGCCTGCACATAGGTGCCGTAGGGGTCAGGCGCCCATTGCCCCGGTTCGCCGATCCAGATGTAGTCGTCGAGAATATGGTCGCCGCGGCGGTAGAACTTCTTGGCGGCAGAATCAGGCGTGCAGTGAGAGGCTTTCAGCGCCAGCCCCTGCGGGCATTCCAATGCGCTCCGCTCCGGGCCGCCATTGCCGGCAGCCAGCGGAATTGCCAGCGCACAGGCTGCGGCAAGAACGGATATTGGAGCAAGGCGGCGTAACATTTACAGCGGGTCCTCTTTGCGCTGACCCTCACATAAAGGGTCCGGCGGCAAAGCCAAGAGGGCTGAAAACAGGAGGCGGCGGGTTGCCGGTTGCGGGTCACGCGGCGGCAAGAACCCGCGGGCCGCGGACGGCGCTTTTGCCGCCCCGGCCGGTTTCAGCGCAAGGAGGCGCGGGCCGCTCGCGGATTTCCGCCTGTGTGCAGGGATCAAGGCCGGCTGAGGTTTGGAGCCGGACAGCAAAAAAGCCGGCCCCGTCAGAGGCCGGCCTTGCGCAGTGCCGGTTTGGGAGGTGGCCGCGCGTGGCGGCTGGGCATGTCAGCCCTCCCGGCTGCGCTTCTCGAACCGCGGCAGCATGGCAGAGAAGTCCATGCCCTTGCCGTCTTCCTCCTCGACGAACTTCTTGTAGAGCGCCATGGCCAGTTTCCCCATCGGGGTGTCGGCATCGGCGCTTTCCGCAGCCTGCTGGCTGAGGCCCAGGTCCTTGAGCATCAGTTCCGACGCGAAACCGGGGAGGTAGTTGTTGTCGGCGGGCGACTGCGGGCCGACGCCGGGGGCCGGGCAATAGGCGTTCATCGTCCAGCTGTAGCCGGAGGAGGTGGAGACCACGTCGAACATCTTCTGACGGTCCAGTCCCAGCTTGTCGGCCAGGGCAAACGCCTCGCAGGTGGCGATCATGGTGACGCCCAGGATCATGTTGTTGCAGATCTTGGCGGCCTGGCCGGCGCCGGCCTCGCCGCAATGCACGGCCTTTTGGCCCATGATATCAAACAGCGGTTCCGCTGCCGCAAATGCCTCTGACGAGCCGCCAGCCATGAAGGTGAGCGTGCCGCCCGCGGCGCCGCCAATACCGCCGGAGACTGGCGCGTCGACGGAGAGGAGGCCTGCGGCCTCGGCCTGTTCCGCGACTGCGCGGGCGGAGTCAACATCGACGGTGGAGCAGTCGATCAGCGCGGCGCCCTTGGCCATGGCCGGGATCACCTCTGCCGCGACAAGGCGCAGGATGGCGCCATTGGGCAGCATGGTAATGACGGCATCGGCGCCAACCGCGGCTTCGGGGCCGGAAGCGGCCATGGTCACGCCTTCGATGCTGACATCGGCCATGTCGAAGCCGGTGACCTCGTGGCCGGCCTTGGCCAGGTTGGCGGCCATCGGCCCGCCCATGTTGCCCAGCCCGATAAATCCGATCTTCATTGCACGTCCTCCTCAAATGTCAGCGCATCGGCGCCGAGCGGCGCCAGCAAGTCGTCAACCGCCTGTGCCGGCACGGCCCGGCCTGCATATTGCCATTGCGGATTGCGGTCCTTGTCAATGATCTGGGCCCGGATGCCTTCCAGGAAATCGCTCTGTTCCATGGCGCGGAAGGTATAGCGGTATTCAAGGTCCAGCGCGCGGCGGATGGCGGGGCCGTCGGCGCGCAGGCGGCGCAGCATCTCCAGCGTGCAAGCCATCGACAGCGGCGAGTTGCGTTTGAGAGATTTCAGTGCGGCAGCGGCAAACTCGCTATCTCCGGCCTCAAGACCAGCAAGAATGTCCTCCAGGCTGTCCTTGCCGAAGTGTCTGGCGGTGTGCTCGCGGACCGTGCGCAGCTTGCCCTCAGGCGCGGGCTTGGCGGCATCCTCGACCAGCTTGGCGCTGCCGGTCTCCTCCAGCGCGGCGACCAGCGCGGGCCAGCCGTCCTGCGGGATGAAGTAGTCTGCAAAGCCTGCGAGGATGGCATCATCCGCGCCCATCCGCGCGGCTGTCATGCCGAGGTATTCGCCCAGGTGATCCGGCGCCATTGCCAGCATCAGCGAGCCGCCCACATCCGGCACCAGGCCGATGCCGACTTCCGGCATGGCGATCCGGCTGCTTTCACCAACCACCCGGTGGGTGCCGTGGCAGCCGATGCCAACGCCGCCGCCCATGGTGAAGCCCTGCATGAAGCTGATCACCGGCTTCTTGTACTCGAAAATCCGGGCGTTCAGCCGGTATTCATCGCGCCAGAAGGTGCGGCCATAGGAATAGTCGCCCTTGGTGCCGGTGTCATAAAGCTCGGCAATGTCGCCGCCGGCACAAAAGGCCTTGTCGCCCTCGGCATCGATTACCACCAGTTTGACGGCGTCATCCCCGGCCCAGTCGCGCATGGCCGCGTCGATTGCCATGCACATCTCATAGCTCATCGCGTTCAGCGCCTTCGGGCGGGTGAAGGTGATGCGGCCGGCCTGGCCGGATTTGCGGATATGGATATCACTCATCGGGCGTGTTCCGTCAATTTGTGTTGCCGCGGGCAGTGTGCTGATTGCAGGTTACTCTGCAATCAGCTGGCGCGCGACGATCAGGCGCATGATCTCGTTGGTGCCTTCCAGGATCTGGTGCACCCGCAGGTCACGCACGATCTTCTCGACGCCGTAGTCGGCCAGATAGCCGTAGCCGCCGTGCAGCTGCAGGCAGCCGTTGGCCACGTCAAAGGCGGTGTCGGTAACCATCAGCTTGGCCATGGCACAGAACTTGGTGGCGTCATGGGCGCCGGTGTCCAGTTTCCACGCGGCCTGGCGCAGGAAGGTGCGGGCGGCCTGCAGGCGGGTTTCATATTCCGCCAGCCGGAACTGCAGCGCCTGGAACTGGTTAATGGATTTGCCGAAAGCCTTGCGCTCGGACATGTACTGAACGGTCTGATCCAGCGCCGCCTGAGCGCCGCCCAGAGCGCCGGCTGAGATGTTCAGACGGCCGCCGTCGAGGCCCGCCATTGCGTAGGAGAAGCCCTTGCCTTCCTCGCCGATCAGGTTGTCCGCGGGGATCGCGCAATCGTCGAACTGCACCTGCGAGGTCGGCTGCGCCTTCCAGCCCATCTTGTCCTCCAGCGCGCCGAAGGACAGGCCCTGTGCGCCGTCCTCGACCACAACGGTGGAGATGCCCTTGGGGCCATCCTCGCCGGTGCGGCACATCACGACATAGGCGTCGGAGTAGGAGCCGCCGGAGATGAACGCCTTGGTGCCGTTCAGCGTGTAGCCTTCGTTGCTGCGCTCAGCGCGGGTTTTCAGCGCCGCGGCGTCAGAACCGGATCCGGGTTCGGTCAGGCAGTAGGAGAACACTTTCTCCATCGTGCACAAGCTGGGCAGCCATTTCTGCTTGGTTTCCTCGGAGCCGAACTTGTCAATCATGCCGCCGCACATGTTGTGGATCGACAGGAAGGAGCCGACGGCGGGGTCGGCCATGGCCAGCGCTTCGAACACCAGCGTTGCATCCAGGCGCGAAAGGCCGGAGCCGCCGTATTCCTCAGAGACATACAGCCCGCCGAAACCCAGCTCTGCCAGCTGCGGCCACAGGGATTTGGGGATGGTGCCTGCCTTTTCCCACTCGCGGGAATGCGGCGCGATGTTGTCCTGGCCGAATGCGCGGGCCATGTCGAAAATGGCCTGCTGTTCCTCTGTCAGTGCAAAATCCATGCGCCGCTCCTCCCGCCGGTTAGATGAATTGAACAGTTGTTAATTTAATAGCGGCCGGGGGACGCTGAGGCAAGCTGCGCAATTGCAAAGCCGGCGTGCAGCAATGCCGCGGCTTGCCGCCCCGGGGTCAGGAGAAAATTAAGAAACTTCGGCGAAACTCTGTCTCAAACCGGTCATGTGCAGGTGAACCCTGCAATACGCATTCCAAAAGGAGCAGGCGACGTGTCAAATTCAGGGGCGCAGCATTTTCTGGCATCCAACCTCAGCGGGTCCGCAAAGGGGGGTGGAAAAACGCCGGACTTCCCGGCGGCTGTGGCCAGCAATGAACGGGCAAATTTCACGATGGCGATGCGCCACGGCATGCTGAAATCAAACGACGTTCCGGTTCGGGAACAAGTGGTGCGCCTGATGAAACTGTCACGCCGCAAGGCGGTGGAGCGCAGCTTCAAGGATGCGGTCTACCTGATGGAGCAGGCGCTGGAACTGGACCCCAAGAACCGCTCGATCCATACCGCGCTCGGTGAGATTTATGAGCTGATGGAGAAGCGCGACAAGGCGATTCTCTGCCATGTCGAGGCGCTGCGGCTGGAGCCGCAGAACCCGGAATGCCTGGCCTATATCGGCAGCTACCTGATGCGGATCGGGCAGGATGAGGAAGCCATCAACTATTTCCAGGACTGCCTGAAGTTCGCGCCGTCGAATGAAGTGGTCTTTGCCCGCATGATGCACCTGAAGCGGCGCAAATGCGATTGGTCCGAGTTCGGCAAGGCCCGCAAGAAGATCAGGAACTTCTCCAAGGTGATGAAGGCGATTGACCCGTTCTCCTTCCTGAGCGTGGTCGACGACCCGGAAATGCAGAAACAGTATTCTGTGCTGGCCGCGAACGCCAACAAGGTCTGCAAGGAAGAGACCGCCAGTTTCACTGCGCCGCTGGCAAAGAAGGACAAGATCCGGATCGGGTATTTCTCCTGCGACTTCCTGGATCACGCGACCATGTATCTGATCGGCCGGATGTTCGAACTGCATGACCGCGACCGGTTCGAGATCTACATCTACGACTATGGCGCCATGACCCAGCAGGAAGGCCGCCTGCGGGCAGAGAAATCCGCGGACGTCTACCGGCAGGTCGGCGGCGTTGCCACTGAGACCATTGTCGAACAGGCGCGGGCGGACGGGCTGGACATCGCCATCGACCTGAAGGGGCACACCAAGGGCAATCGGATCAACCTGTTCGACCACCGCATGGCGCCGGTTCAGATTTCCTATCTCGGCTATCCCGGCACATCCGGCGTGGACGCCATCGACTACATGGTTGCCGACCCGGTTGTGGTGCCGCCGAAATACCGCAAGCACTATACCGAGAAAGTCCTCTATATGCCGGACTGCTACCAGTCCAACGATGACAGCCGCACGGCATCGGAGAATGTGCCCACGCGGGCCGATGCCGGCCTGCCGGAAGATGCGCTGGTGTTCTGCTCCTTCAACAGCCCCTACAAGGTGTCGCCGGAGGAGTTCGACATCTGGATGAAACTGCTCAAGCTGGTGCCGGACAGCGTGCTGTGGTTCTACGCCGCCCACGACGATATCCGCGCCAACATCCGCGCCGAAGCGAAGCGCCGCGGCATCAGCCCGGAGCGGATCGTGTTTGCCGGTTTTGCCAAGCAGGAGGACCACCTCGCCCGCCTGCCGCTGGCCGATATCTTTCTGGACACGTTCTTTGTGAATGCGCATACCACGGCCAGTGACGCCTTGTGGGCGGGCGTTCCGGTGGTCACCAAGGTCGGCAAGCAGTTTGCCGCACGGGTCGCCGCCAGCCTGCTGCACTCTGTCGGAATGGATGAGCTGACCACGTCCACGCCGCAGCAGTATCAGGCGCTGGCGCTGAAGCTGGCCCGCGACCGGGATTATCTGGCGGATGTGAAGGCGCGGGTCAAACAGGGGATCGAGACCGGCCCGCTCTATGACACCGGGAAATTCACCCGCAACTTTGAAGCGCTGCTGGAAAAAACACTGGAGCGGTTCAATGCCGGGCTGAAGCCGGACCATATCAGCCTGAGCTGAGGCCTCTGACATAAGAGAAAGGGCGCGGTTTTTCCGCGCCCTTTTCTGTTGGGGTTTGCCAGTGAGGGCAGGCAGATCAGAGCAGCCGCACCTGGGTGCCGATCTGCACAAGCTCATACAGCTCTTCCACGTGCTGGTTATAGAGACCGATGCAGCCGGAGGAGCTTTGCCGCCCGATCTTGCGGGTGTCATGGGTGCCGTGGACCAGATAGGCCGGCCAGTCCAGATACATCGCGCGGGTGCCCAGCGGGTTGTTCGCAACGCCGCCTTCGATACGTTCCGGCAGCGTCGGGTCGCGTTCGCGCATCGAGGCGGTCGGGGTCCAGCTGGGGTTTTCCCGTTTGCGCACGACCGTGGTGTAGCCGCGTTTGGTCAGATCCTCGGTCATCGGAACCGAGGAGGGGAACAGCCGGTACGTCTGATTGTCCGGCCCCCAGTAATGCAGCGCGCGGGAGCTGATGTCGGCCAGCAGGCAGCCTGCGCCCAGGGTCTCGAAATGGTCCTGCCAGCTCTGCTGCATGAACGCCGAAGTGTTGCGCTGCACCGGAACTTCCTCGCGGATCGCGGATTCGTTCTGCGGAAAGGCGTCGGTCGACTGGGCGCGCAACAGGACCGGGGTGGCCAGGGTGGCGCCGAGGCCCATCAGGGTTGCGCGGCGGGTGATGCGGAATGTGGTCATGATGCCTCTACCGTGCTGCTCGAAATCTCCGCTGCAAGATAAGCATGCCAACGGGTTTTCCTAGGGGCGGCATAGCGGAAAATCAGCGTCTCACAAGCTTGTGTTTTCCCGGGCGGCGGAAGATTGCCGTCCGGGAAGCTGCAGGATCAGGCCGTCAGGCTGCGGGCCTGGGCAAAGGACAGGAGGCGCTTGCTGTCCTCGTCCCACAGGTGCAGCCGCGCATTGGCCAGGCTTTCCCGGATGGTCATGCGGTTGCCCTCGGCCAGTTCAGCATGGTCGCGCAGCACCTCTGGCAGGCGGTAGAACGGGATGCGGCTGTAAAGATGATGCACATGGTGGATGCCAATATTGGCGCTGAGCCACTGCAGCACCGGCGGCAGCACGTAATGCGAACTGCCGTGCAGCGCGGCGTCATGCAGCTGCCAGTCCTCTTCCTGCTCCCACTGGGTGGTCTCGAACTGGTGCTGCACATAGAACAGCCACAGGCCGGCGGTGGCGGCAATCAGGGTGGCAGGCACGAAGATCAGCACCAGCGGCATCAGTCCGCCAAAGTACCAGATCAGCCCCAGCGCGGCCAGAATCGAGGCATTGGTGCCCATCGCGCTGACCCAGTAGCGCGCCTGGCCGGTCAGGCCGTAGGGGATGCGGTTCTGCAGGAAGAACAGGTAGCCGGGACCAATGGCGAACAGGGTCACCGGGTGGCGGTACAGCCGGTAGACCAGGCGGTCCCAGCGGCTGGCAGCGCGGTATTCTGCGACGGTCATCGTGTGAATATCGCCCATCCCGCGTTTGTCGAGGTTCCCGTGGGTGCTGTGATGGATCGAGTGGGTGCGGCGCCAGACATCATAGGGGGTCAGCGTCAGCACCCCGATGATGCGGCCCACCCAGTCGCTGACATGGCGGTTGTTGAAGAAGGATCCGTGGCCGCAGTCGTGCTGGATGGTGAACAGGCGCAACAGGAAGGCGGCGATGCAAACCGACAGGGCCAGGGTCAGCCAGTAGCTGACCGACAGCGACCACCAGGCCAGCGCCCAGAGCACCAGAAAGGGCACCACGGTCACGGCCAGCTCAAAGCTGCTGCGCAGGGAATTGGGTTCGCGGTAGTGGGCCAGGATCTTGACCCAGTCGCGGGCGGTTCTTGCAGCCGCCTGCGGCTGGTCCGGTTCTTCAGTCTTGCTCATGCGCCTGCCGTTTGTCTGTCTGTTGCAGACCGGATAGACGAGTTACGCTGCGGAACAAGTAAAAACTGGCTGAAAAGCTTATTTTAACTGACTCCGTGCCGGCAAAACCGCCACGATTTACAGCAGTGCATTTGCATCGGAAAACAGGGAATGAAAAAGGCCCCGGAATGTCCGGGGCCTTTTCCTGTTAAAGCGCAGATGGTTAGTCCATGGCCTTGAAGTTGAACTCGCCGCCTTCCTTGATGCCCGAGGGCCAGCGGGAGGTCACGGTCTTGGTGCGGGTGTAGAACTTGAAGCTGTCCGGGCCGTGCTGGTTCAGGTCGCCGAACATCGACTTCTTCCAGCCGCCGAAGGTGTGATAGGCCAGCGGTACCGGGATCGGCACGTTGATGCCCACCATGCCGATGTTCACGCGGGAGGCGAAGTCACGCGCGGTGTCGCCGTCGCGGGTGAAGATCGCGGTGCCGTTGCCGTACTCGTGATCCATCGCCAGCTTCAACGCTTCCTCGTAAGTGCCTGCGCGCACAGTGGAAAGCACCGGTCCAAAGATCTCCTGCTTGTAGATGTCCATGTCGGTGGTGACATGGTCGAACAGGTGGGCGCCGACAAAGAAGCCGTCCTCGTAGCCCTGCAGTTTGAAGTCGCGGTTGTCGACCACCAGCTTGGCGCCCTGATCGACACCGGACTGGATCAGGCCCAGGATGCGTTCCTTGGCGGCCGCGGTCACAACCGGACCCAGATCGACGTCGTCGCCGGCGGTGTAGGGGCCGACTTTCAGCTTCTCGATGCGCGGGATCAGCTTCTCGATCAGCTTGTCGGCGGTTTCCTCGCCGACCGGAACCGCAACCGAGATTGCCATGCAGCGCTCGCCGGCCGCGCCGAAGCCTGCGCCGACCAGCGCGTCAGCGGCCTGGTCCAGATCGGCGTCGGGCATCACGATCATGTGGTTCTTGGCGCCGCCGAAGCACTGCGCACGCTTGCCGTTGGCGGTGGCGCGGGAATAGATGTACTGTGCAATCGGGGTGGAGCCGACGAAGGACACGCCCTGAATGATTTCGCTGTCCAGGATGGTGTCAACCGCCTCGCGGTCGCCGTTCACCACTTGGAACACGCCCTCGGGCAGGCCTGCCTCAACGAACAGCTCAGCCAGCATCAGCGGCACGGAGGGGTCGCGCTCGGACGGTTTCAGCACCACGGCGTTGCCGCAGGCCAAGGCCGGGCCGACGTGCCACAGCGGCATCATGGCGGGGAAGTTGAACGGCATGATGGAGCCGACAACACCCAGCGGCTGGCGCATGGAGTACATGTCGATGCCGGGGCCTGCGCTGTCGGTGAACTCACCCTTCAGCATCTGCGGCGCGCCGATGCAGTATTCGATCACTTCCAGGCCGCGCTGCAGGTCGCCCTTGGCGTCCGGGATGGTCTTGCCGTGCTCGCGCGACAGCGCCTCTGCCAGCTTGTCCATGTCGCGGTTCATCAGGCCAACCATCGCCATCATCACGCGGGCGCGCTTCTGCGGGTTGGTGGCGCCCCATGCGGGCTGCGCCGCGGCGGCCTTTTCGATTGCATCGGTGGTTTCCGCAGCGCTGGCCATCGGGCACTGATACTGCACTTCGCCGGTTGCGGGGTTGAAGACATCGTCAAAGCGGCCCGAGGTGCCGGAGACCAGTTTGCCGTTGATAAAGTGGCCGAGTTCTTTCATCGGATCCTCCTCTGTTCATCTTGACCTCATCGTAGGCTTGCAAAAAACATCGGAAAAGAGGAAACATTTCAAAGAGGCTTTGCAGGAACGCAAAAGGTTAACGCCAGGTTAGCAGCAGAACGGAGGACCCGGGGCCAATGGATCCGCAGTGGGATGATATGAAAGTGTTTTTGGCGGTGGCACGGGAGGCGAGCCTGTCCGGCGCCGGCCGTATCCTCAAGATGGATCCCGCCACCGTTGGACGCCGCATTGCCCGGTTCGAGGCGGCCCTGGAAACCCCGCTGTTCGTGAAATCGCCGCAAGGTTATGCCCTCAGCGCCGCCGGCGACCGGCTGCTGGTTCATGCGGAGGCCGCCGAACAGGCGATGCGGGCAGGGACGGAAGCCCTGAGCGGCCCCAGTGATACGATGTCCGGCCAGATCCGCATCGGCGCGCCGGATGGCAGCGCCAACTACATCCTGCCGCAGGTCTGCGTCCAAATCGCAGAGGAGAACCCGGATCTGGATATCCAGATCGTGGCCCTGCCGCGCGTCATCAATCTCAGCCGCCGGGAGGCCGACATGGCCGTCACCGTCAGCGCCCCGACAGCGGGTAAGCTGCTGGTGCAAAAGATCTGCGACTATAAGCTGCACCTGGTCGCGTCCCGCCATTACCTGAAGGACCATCCGCCGATCGAAAAGCTGGAGGACCTGAAGGGCCACAAGATGATCGGCTATATCCCCGACATGATCTTTGACAAGGAACTGGACTATCTGAACGACATCGGGATCGAACGGGTGGCGCTGGCGTCCAACTCTGTCTCGGTGCAGATCAAGATGGCGGCGCAAGGAACGGCGGTCTGCGTGGCGCATGATTTCAGCCTGCCGGCCCACCGGATGCTGCGCAAGATCCTGACCGACAAGGTGAGCCTGACGCGCAGTTTCCACCTGGTGCGCCATCAGGGCGACCAGCGCAGCGAGCGGCTGAACCGCTTTGCCCAAGCCTTGTCCAAGGGCATCCGCGACGAGGTGGCCCGGCTGGAAGCCTTGACTTAAAGCTGCGTTGCGGCACACTTAATTTACAGAGAAGTTATTTCCGGAGGTCTCCAGCGTGCTCGTTCAAGAGATTTTAAAGTCCAAGGCCGGCTCGGGTGTTGTTACGGTCAGCCTGTTTGCGAGTGTTTCCGAGGCAGCGAAAGTCATGTCAGACAACCGGTTTGGCACCGTCGTTGTTTCCGCCGACGGCGACTACCCGGATGGCATTCTGTCCGAGCGCGATATCGTTCGGGAACTGGCCAAATCCGGGTCTGGCTGCTTGGACGAGCCTGTCAGCAACTATATGACCAAGGAGCTGGTCACCTGCACCAGCCAGTCCAATGTCGGCGAAGTCCTGCAGCAGATGACCGACGGCCGGTTCCGCCACATGCCGGTGGTGGAAGATGACGGCAAGCTCATCGGGATCATCACCCTGGGCGATGCGGTCAAGGCGCAGCTGGCTCAGGTTGCGATGGAGAAGGACGCGCTGCAAGACATGATCATGGGCCACTGAGCCGCAGGCCGTCGCGCGGGGCACTTGGCCGCAGCCGCGGCCTCCGTATTTCTGCCCCCTTGCAATGACGGCCGCAAATATGTTTGCGTGCGCAGAAATTTCTGACAAGGCAGGAGGCCGCCCATGCGCGTTGGTCTGTATCCCGGCACCTTTGACCCGATTACCATCGGTCATATCGACATCATCCGCCGCGCTAGCGCGCTGGTGGACAAGCTGGTGATCGGCGTCGCCATCAACCGCGACAAGGGGCCGCTGTTCCCTCTGGAGGAGCGGGTGGCGATGATCGAAGCGGAATGCGCCAAGCTGAGCGACGAGACCGGCACCGAGATCGTGGCGCATCCGTTCGAGAACCTGCTGATCGACTGCGCCCGCGACGTCGGTGCTCAGATCATCGTGCGCGGGCTGCGGGCGGTTGCCGATTTCGAGTATGAGTTTCAGATGGTCGGCATGAACCGGGCGCTGGACAGCTCGATCGAGACCGTGTTCCTGATGGCCGAGGCACGGCACCAGGCGATTGCGTCGAAACTGGTCAAGGAAATCGCCCGGCTGGATGGCGATGTGTCTAAATTCGTCACGCCACTGGTCAACGAGAAGCTGATGGAACGGCTGGGCAAATCCGGTTGACCCTGCGCGGAGCGTTGGACCGAAGCAAAGCCGGGCTGTTGCCCGGCTTTGTGCCTTCTTCAGCCTGCTGCGCGCGCAGGGCGCCGACAGCTCCAAAGCAACCGCAGGGCAGGGCGGCTCAGCGCCAGAATGCGGCCCAGTCGATCAGCGCAAACAGCTTCTTGCCGAGAAAGATCATGTGCGTGTCGCCGAACAGAGCAATGTCAACGGCGGCGGCGGCGATCAGGAACAGCCCGAGGAAGATGGCAATCCGGTTGGTCATGATAGCTCCGCCGCAAATGAAAACGCCCGCCCAGATAACCTGAGCGGGCGTAAATTCTCAAGAGGCTAGGAGCGTTTAGCCCAGTTTGCCCATGGCAACGGCCACATCGGCCATGCGGACCGAGAAGCCCCATTCGTTGTCGTACCAGGCCAGCACGCGCACCATGCGGTCCTCGACCACGCGGGTCTGGTCCGGCGCAAAGATGGAGCTTTCCGGCGAGTGGTTGAAGTCAACAGAGACCAGCGGCGCCGGCTCATAGCCCAGCACGCCCTTCATCGGGCCTTCAGCGGCTTCCTTGACGGCGGCGTTGACCTGCTCAGCGGTCACGTCGCGGCCGGCGCGGAAGGTCAGGTCAACGGCGGAGACGTTCGGGGTCGGCACGCGGATGGCGGAGCCGTCCAGGCGGCCTTTCAGGTTCGGCAGCACTTCACCCAGGGCCTTGGCGGCGCCGGTCGAGGTCGGGATCATCGACATGGCAGCGGCGCGGGCGCGGTACAGGTCCTTGTGGCGGCGGTCCAGGGTCGGCTGGTCGCCGGTGTAGGCGTGGATCGTGGTCATGATGCCGTGCTCGATGCCGAACGCCTCGTCCAGCACCTTGGCCAGCGGCGCCAGGCAGTTGGTGGTGCAGGAGCCGTTGGAGATCATGGTGTCGGAGGCTTCCAGCTGATCGTCGTTGACGCCGAACACGATGGTCTTGTCGACGTTCTTGCCGGGGGCGGACAGCAGAACTTTCTTCGCACCGCGCTCCAGATGCGCCTTGGCCTTCTCACCGTCGTTGAACTTGCCGGTGCATTCCAGGACCACGTCGCAGCCCGACCAGTCCAGCTCGTTCATGTCGTAGGTGGAGAACATCTGCATGTCGCCGCGGCCCAGGTTCATGGTGCCGTCGCCGATGGTCACTTCACCCGGGAAACGGCCATGCACGCTGTCGTATTTGATCAGATGCGCCGCGGTCTCCAGCGGGCCGGTGGCGTTCACCTTGATCACTTCGATGTCGTCGCGGCCCGAGGCGGCGATGTGCGACAGGGTGCAGCGGCCGATGCGGCCAAAACCGTTGATCCCGACTTTGATGGTCATGAGTACGTCTCCAAGCGAGCAAAACCTTTGGCCGCCATATAGACCGGGGCGGATGTGGTCTAAAGGGGTAAAAGCGTCATTAAATGAAACTGTTAGCGCAAAATGCGCACGGTGGCGCTAACGGTTTCATCCGGTGGCGGTAACGGAATTTTGCCGTCCTCAGGCGGTGGCGCTAACGCTTGTGCTGCGGCGCGGAACCGGGCAGATTGCCCCCAAACGCGAACAGGATTTGAGGGAATTGGCATGAGCGGATTGCTGGCGCTGCTGGATGATGTGGCGGGGATTGCCAAGGTTGCGGCGGCTTCGGTGGACGATGTGGCTGCAGCGGCGGGCAAGGCCGGGGCCAAGACCGCAGGCGTGATCATCGACGATGCGGCAGTGACGCCGAAGTACCTGCAGGGCTTTGCGCCGGCGCGCGAACTGCCGATCATCTGGCGCATCACCCGGGGTTCGCTGTTCAACAAGCTGATCCTTTTGCTGCCGGTGGCGATGCTGCTGGCCAATTTTGCGCCTTGGGCCATCACGCCGCTCTTGATGCTGGGCGGGTCGTACCTGTGTTTCGAGGGCGCGGAGAAGGTCTTTCACGTGCTGTTCCCGCACGCGAGCCACGCCATCGACGAGGACATGAGCATCAAGGACCCCGGCCACCTGGAGGAACAGAAGATCAAGGGCGCGATCAAGACCGACTTCATCCTGTCGGCGGAGATCATGACCATCGCGCTGGCCGCGATTGAGGCGCCGAATGTTTGGATGCAGGCGGCAACGCTGGCGGTGGTGGCCATCGGCGTCACGCTGGCGGTCTACGGCTCTGTCGCGCTGATTGTGAAGATGGACGATGTGGGCCTCTACCTGGCGCAGAGCGCACCGACACCAGTGGGGCGCGGATTGGGGCGCGGGCTGGTCAAGTTCATGCCGGTGCTGATGAAGATCCTGTCGGTGGTCGGCACCGCGGCGATGCTGTGGGTCGGCGGCTCCATCATCATCCACGGGCTGGAAGTGCTGGGCTTTGGCTGGCTGGGCCATCTGATCCACGACTGGGCCTATGCTGTGGGCCACGCGGTGCCTGCTGCCTGGAAGGGCTTTACCGAGTGGACCGCCAAGGCGGCGATGGACGGAGTGTTTGGCGTCGCGCTGGGTCTGCTGCTGATCCCGCTGGCGACCAAGGTGATTGGGCCGGTGATTGCGGCTGTTTCGAGGCGATAAGATATTGAAATAATAATTCTTTCTTATTTTTACAGGCGGAAAGAAGATAGATGGACGAATTTTTAGACCCAAATGGGCAACGGCTTTGCCGGCTGCTTGTCGATCATTTGCTTTTTGACAACTTTGATCTCTACTCTCCGGAAACGTTGCGCGAAGGTGGCTTATACACAGGAACGCTCGTCGCAGGCACAAGGGATGCATGTCATGCGCTGCAAGAGGTTGGGATACTGGAAAGCAGAAAGCCCTACTACTATGCGCCCGCAATCAATGAAGAGGAATTTGAGTCCTGGCTGGACAGAAAAGCATTCAGTGAAGTTGAGAGAGACTGGTTATTGCGGGGAGCGTGCAATCTTTGGAAGTGGTTTAATTCCAAGGATGTAGCGTATGATTCATCCCCTCTTGATTTAAGTGCGGACTTTTACCGTGCGCTCCACGCAAATGGTTTCGTGCAGGGTCGTTGGAAGTCATCTTCCTGGACCGAAAAGGCACTTCCATGGCTGATTGAATCCTGTTTAGCAGACTACAAATCGGTTCCTGGAGAGGATCTGTCGGATGGCTCACCAGTATTGTCAGCCATGCCAGGGACGACTGTGCTGGCATATGCGCAGATGGCGAAAACAAATCCAAGACGTGCGTTTTCACTCATTTGTGCAAATTGGGATGGAGTCGAGTGGACGGATAAGAGGCGTTCTTTCATTCTTCCACGAGAAAGCTGGCTGATGGGAGCGGCCAAGTCTGTGGTTGAAACGCTCCGTACGTCTAAACTGCCAAATTGAGCACAGGTCGCATTGCGTACATGCCCTGTGACATTCGCAAAGAAGAAATCAAGGAAATGAAAAGGGGCGCTCGTTTGGAGCGCCCCTTTATTGAATCGGTACAAATCTGATTCAGCCCAGCAGCTCTTTCACCTTGGCCACGGTGCCGTCAGCGGTGATGCCGAAGCGCTCGAACAGCTCGCCTGCCGGGGCGGAGGCGCCGAAGCGGTCCATGCCGACGAATGCGGCTTTCTTCTCCTGGCCGCGCTCGCCCAAGAGCCAGCGGTCCCAGCCGCCGGCGCGCATGGCTGCCTCGATCCCCACACGCACGGGGCCTGCGGGCAGGACCTTGCGGCGGTACGCTTCGTCCTGGGCTGCGAACAGCTCCATGCAGGGCATGGAGACGACGCGGGTGCCAATGCCCTCAGCCTCCAGCTTGGCCTTGGCTTCCATGGCAACGGACACTTCCGAACCGGTGGCGATCAGGATCACCTGGCGCTTGTTCTCTGCCTCGGCCAAGACGTATGCGCCTTTTTCGACCATGTTGGTCAGCTTGTGCTCAGTCCGCACGGTCGGCAGGTTCTGACGGGTCAGGGTCATCACCGAGGGGGTTTCCTTGGAGGTGAGGGCAATTTCCCAGGCCTCGGCGGTTTCCACGGTGTCGGCGGGGCGGAACACATAGGTGTTCGGGGTCGCGCGGCAGATCGCCAGATGCTCCACCGGCTGGTGGGTCGGGCCGTCTTCGCCAACGCCGATCGAGTCGTGGGTCATCACGAACACCGACGGGATCTTCGACAGGGCGGCCAGGCGCATCGCCGGGCGGGCATAGTCGGTGAAGCAGAAGAAGGTGCCGCCATAGGGGCGCATTCCGCCGTGCAGGGCCATGCCGTTCATCGCTGCGGCCATGCCGTGCTCGCGGATGCCCCAGTAGACATAGCGGCCCTTGCGGTTGTCGGTGTCAAAGACGCCCAGATCGCCGGTCTTGGTGTTGTTGGAACCGGTGAGGTCGGCGGAGCCGCCCACGGTTTCCGGCATCAGCGGGTTGATCACGGCCAGCGCCATCTCGGAGGATTTGCGGGTGGCAACCTTGGGCTGCTCCTCGCTCACCTGCTTTTTCAGTGCCTTGATGGCGGCGGACAGTTTCTTGGGCGCGTCCAGTGCGTAGGCACGGTTGAAACGGTCCTGCTTTTGCTGCGACAGCTCGGCAAAGCGGGCTTCCCAGGCCGCACGCTCGGACTTGCCGCGGGCGCCGATTTCTTCCCACTGGGACTTGATCTCTGCCGGCACCTCAAACGCACCACCTGTCCAGCCATAGGCGTCCTTGGCCGCTTTCAGCTGATCGGGGTCGGTCAGCGCGCCGTGGCCCTTGGAGGTGTCCTGTGCGGCGTGGCCCAGGGCGATGTGGGTCTTGCAGGCGATCATCGAAGGTTTCTTCGATTTCTTCGCCGCCACGATGGCTTCGTCGATGGCAACCGGGTCGTGGCCGTCGATTTCCAGAACCTGCCAGCCCGACGCCTTGAAACGCTGCACCTGGTTGGTGCGGTCGGACAGATCAACGGTGCCGTCGATGGTGATGTTGTTGTTGTCCCAGAAGACGATCAGTTTGCCGAGGCTGTGGCGGCCTGCCAGGCCGATGGCCTCCTGGCTGATGCCTTCCATCAGGCAGCCGTCGCCGGCGATCACATAGGTGTGGTGATCGACGACCTTCTTGCCGTAATGGGCGCGCTGCATTTCCTCGGCCATGGCAAAGCCGACAGCGTTCGAGATGCCCTGGCCCAGCGGGCCGGTGGTGACTTCGACCGCGTCCAGCAGGAAGTTCTCCGGGTGGCCGGCGGTCAGCGCGCCGGACTGGCGGAAATTCTTGATCTGATCCAGAGTGACCTGTTTGTCGCCGGTCAGGTACAGCAGCGCGTAGATCAGCATCGAGCCGTGGCCCGCTGACAGGATGAACCGGTCGCGGTCCGGCCACTGCGGGTTGGAGGCGTCGAACTTCAGGTGCTTTTCAAACAGCACGGTGGCGACATCGGCCATGCCGATCGGCATGCCGGTATGGCCGGAATTGGCGGCGGCAACGGCGTCCAGTGCCAGCGCGCGAATGGCGGCGGCCTTGTTCCAATGGTCGGGATTGGCGGTGCGCAGGGCTGTCAGGTCCACGTGGATTGTCCTTTGGCGTTAACAGGCATTTGCTGCGCTCAATAACAGCGATCAGCCAAAGATCAAGCATGGTTGCGCCTATTGCGGCCAATCTGCGCGAACTAGGCGCGGCAAGTGGTTGAAACGCAAAGGGGGGTGATTTATTCCTGAAAGGGAAGAACTGGCCCGGGCCGGCCGCGCCCGCTCGATTCGGACGGGCAGCGGAACGATAATGGAACGGCAGGGTGCGGGTGAGGGACAGGCATGAACCAGATTGAAGAACTGCAAGGCCGCATTCAGGCCGCGCTGGAGCGCATCAGCGCAGGCTCTGCCGCGCTGCAGGAAGCGCGCGCTGCGGACAGGGTCAAGGCCGAAGAGGCAACAGCCGCGGCTGTTCAGGCCGCTGAGGCCGCCGCTGCCGGAACCGCCAACGCCGAGCTTGAGCAGGCATTGGACGAGGAGAGGACGGCCAACGCCCAGCTGGAAGAGCGGGTAAAGGTTCTCAACTCCCGGCTGAAGGATGCGGAGGGCGGAACATCTGCGGGATCCGCCAGTGATGAAGACGTGGCCGCGATGCAGGCTGAGCTTGAGCTCCTGAGAAACGAAGCCGGCGATCCGGCAGAGAAACAGGCGCTGCGGTCTGAGGTTGCCCGCCTGAAGGGTCAGCTGGAAGCGGCGGCAAATACCGCGGCCAGCGAGAAGGAAGCGCTGGAAGATCAACTGACAGAGGCCAAGGCCGCCAATGATGCGTTGAAGGCGCAGCTGGAGGCGGCCCCTGCGGCGGAGAACACACCTGCAGAGGCCGCTGACGCGCCGGACATGAACGCCGAATTGGAACGCCAGAACGAAGCCCTGGTGCGGCTCGATACCGAACTGCAGCAGCTGCGGCTGGCCAATGAGGAGCTGCGCGCCTCCAATGCCGCCCTGCGGGAGGCCAACGCGCAAAGCCTGGGCGATGCCGGGCTGATCAACACCGCGATGGAAGCTGAAATAGAGGGGCTGCGCGCCGCGCAGGCCAGTGATCAGGCTCAGGTCAATGCGGTTCTGGCCAAGCTTGAGCCGCTCCTGGTCAACGCCCGGAACCTGCCTGAAGGAGAGGAAGTCTGATGCCCGAAGTGACCATTCATATCGGCGGCCGCGGCTTTGAGGTCTCCTGCCAGGAGGGTGAAGAAAGCTATCTGCACGCTGCCGCCAAGATGCTGGATGACGAGGCGCAGGTGCTGTCGGACCAGATCGGTCGCATGCCCGAGGCGCGGATGCTCTTGATGGCCGGGCTGATGCTGGCCGACAAGACCGCCGCGGTCGAGGACCGGATCAAGGAAGTCGAGGCAGAGCTGGCCGAACGCATGCAGGAGCTGGAGGCACTGAAGGCCGCACCGGCACCCGAGCCTGAGCGGATCGAGGTAGCAGTGGTGCCGCCGCAAGTGAACGAGACCCTGGCCGAACTGGCCGCCCGCACCGAGGCGCTGGCGCAGCAGATAGAGGAACAGGCCGCAGGCTGAAGGTATTGCCTAAAGTTCTTGCAGCAAAAGAAAAAGGCGCCGAACAGGCGCCTTTTTTACCGCTACTGACTGAAATCAGGCGTTGGCTTCGCGGATCTTGTCGGCGGCTTCCTTGTTGAAGGCAATGCCGTTGTCGTCAAACAGGGTGTCCAGTTCCGAGGACAGCGCCATCTCGGTGATGATGTCACAGCCGCCGACGAACTCACCCTTGACGTACAGCTGCGGGATGGTCGGCCAGTCGGAATAGTCCTTGATGCCCGAACGGATCTCTTCGTCCGCCAGCACGTTCACGTCGGTGTAGTCGACGCCGATGTAGTTCAGCACCGCCGCCACACGCGAGGAGAAGCCGCACTGCGGCATTTCCTTGGTGCCTTTCATGTAGAGCACCACGTCATTGGCTTTGACGGTTTCTTCGATGCGGGTCTTTGCGTCGGTCATTAGTCTATTTCCTCTTGGCGTTGCAGCCGGTCGCGGTTTGTTTCGATATAGGGCAGAAGTTCAGTGAAAGTAAGCCCCGCCAGAACGGCAATTGCAGCAAGCGCTACCGGAAGGCTGAATGCTAACTCAAAAGCGTTCAAGGTATTTCCTTACAAGGTTCGTACCCATTCCAACCATTCTCTCCTGCTTTTCGAACTCTATTTCAGCCTCCAGTTCAGGGTGTTTTCCGTCCAATGGCACAAACGGCAACTTGGAAGGCCTAGGTTTGTCTTTCCGTTTTAAGAACACCAGCGCTGACAACACCGCTCCGAACCAAAGAAGCAGGCCTGCGCAAACAAACCAAAAGATTGGACTACCGCCCATGTACCCCACCATTGTGATGTTGGCGGGCTGATTGGGCGGTAAGGATGCTACGGATGGAAAGGTTGAACATGCTCCCGGTTACTTCAGTTTGTTCCTGGGAACAAAAAATCGCGCGTACTCCTGCGGGTCTTTCGGCACCTTCCAGGTCCGGGCGGATCCGCCGCCCATGCCGGATTGGTAATCGGAGCGCAGGGTGTGGTAGTCCGGGTCGTTGTCGTCCTCCTCCAGCGGGCGGCGGCGCTGGGATACGAGCGCCACTACGGCGGTCATGATCACAATGCCAATCACCAGGATGGAGGAGAACAGCGACATCCCGGGTTATTCCGGCGCCTTGGTGGTCAGCGCCAGCGCGTGCAACTCGCCGTCGGGGCCGTCCATCTTGCCTTTCAGCGCGGCATAGACGGCGCGCTGCTGCTGGACGCGGTTCTTGCCGCGGAAGCTTTCGTCGACGACCATCGCCGACATGTGCACACCGTCGGAGCCGCCGACCTGGATTTCGGCATCCGGGAAGGCATCTCGCAGCAATTCTTCGATTTCGTGGGCTTGCATGGGCATCCGGGGAAGTCCTTTGTCTTGTTTGCCAAAAATGTAGGTGTGCGGCCGGAGCTGTGCAAGCAGGATTAGGCGTGGTCCGGCGCAAAAGGCGCAATGCTTCCGACAAATTCCGGCACCGCTGCCAGGGCTGCCTGCACGTCCTCTTCCTCAAAGTCCCAGACGGAGGAGGGGGATTGCGGGCAGAGCGCCCGGGTCAGCTCAGCACAGCGGGTCTGAAGCTCCAGCGGCAGCGGCAGGCCGGCGGCCTCCTTCAGGACCAGCAGCGCCTCGTGGATCGGGCGGACGACCCGCAGGGCATGGGTCATATGGGGCAGCAGATCCGGGTCATCCTGCCAGGTTTCGCCCTCGAACAGGTCTTGCGTCACCCGCTGGCCGGCACCGGCGCAGGAATAGGCCACACAGCCGCCAAAGCCGCATTTGGCAAGACCGGAATGAATGGAGCAGCGGAAATCCGGGGCGAGGTTGGGGCAGGGCGTGTCTGCCGCCTTCAGCAGGCCGAAGTCCTCATGCGCCTCAAACGGATAGGCGACGCAACACAGGGCTGCGCAACGGCTGCAATCCTCTTTTAGCTCAGGCAGGGTCATCGGCCGGTTTCCGGTCAAAGGAAAGGGCGGGACAGCTGCGCCGTCCCGCCCGTCTCATGTCAGCGCTTTGCGCTTCGGATCAAGCCACGGCTGCGGCAAAGCTGGAGCGGAAGATGTCCTTCAGCTCTGCCAGCGGCGCCTCGGAGCCGCCGATCTTCACCATGTCGCCGCCGAACTTGCCGACGGTGGTGATGGCGACGCCGGCCTGGCCCGCGGCCAGCATCAGCGCCTCGGCCTGATCGAAGTTGCAGGCGATCAGGTATCGCGCCTGGTCCTCGCCGAACAGGGCCGGGGTGTCGCCCGCGTCGATCTGCACGCCGACGCCGGCCTCCTCGGCCATCTCAAACGCGGCCAGCGCCAGGCCGCCGTCGCCAAGGTCGGTGCAGGCCTTGATCAGCTCGCGGTTGGCGCGGATGAATTCACCGTTGCGCTTCTCTGCTTCCAGATCCACTGCCGGGGCGTCGCCGTCCTCGCGGTTGAAGACTTCGGCCAGCAATGCCGACTGGCCCAGATGGCCCACGGTTTCCCCCACCAGCAGCGCCACATGGCCGTCGCGCGCTTCGCCGATGATCGGCTCTTCACCCGCGGCAATCAGGCCCACGGCGCCGATGGTCGGGGTCGGCAGGATGCCCTTGCCATCGGTCTCATTGTACAGCGACACGTTGCCAGAGACGATCGGCATGTCCAGCGCAGCCACAGCCTCGCCGATGCCTTTGATGGCGCCGACGAACTGGCCCATGATTTCCGGCTTTTCGGGGTTGCCGAAGTTCAGGTTGTCGGTGGTTGCCAGCGGCTTGGCGCCCACGGCGGTCAGGTTGCGGTAGGCCTCTGCCACGGCCTGCTTGCCGCCCTCAAACGGGTTCGCCTTGACGTAGCGCGGGGTCACGTCGGAGGTGAAAGCCAGTTTCTTATCGGTGCCATGCACCCGGACAATGCCGGAGCCTGCGCCCGGACGGCGCTGGGTGTCGCCCATCACGGTGGTGTCATACTGCTCATAGACCCACTGCTTGCCCGCGTAGTTGGGCGAGGACAGCAGCGCCTTCAGCCCGTCGATTGGGTCAATGGTCGGCACATCCGCGTCGGTCAGCGCCTCGGCTGCCGGGGTTTCAACCCACGGGCGGTCGTATTCCGGCGCGGTGGAGGACAGTTTCGACAGCACCAGATCGGCTTTCACTTCGCCGTTGTGCATGATCAGGAAGCGGTCCTCGGCAATGGTTTCGCCAACGATGGCGAAGTCCAGATCCCACTTTTCGAACACCGCGCGCGCCTCGGCTTCCAGCTCCGGCTTCAGCACCATCAGCATCCGCTCCTGGGATTCCGACAGCATCATCTCGTAAGCGGTCATGTTCTCTTCGCGCTGCGGCACCTTTTCCAGGTCCAGGCGCACGCCCAGCTTGCCCTTGTCACCCATTTCCACGGCAGAGCAGGTGAGTCCCGCGGCCCCCATGTCCTGAATCGAGATCACCGCGCCGGTCTGCATCAGCTCCAGCGTGGCTTCCATCAGGCGCTTTTCGGTGAAGGGGTCGCCAACCTGAACGGTGGGGCGCTTTTCCTCGATGGTGTCGTCGAATTCTGCCGACGCCATGGTGGCGCCGCCAACGCCGTCGCGGCCGGTTTTGGCGCCCAGGTACACAACCGGCATGCCAACGCCCGATGCGGCGGAGTAGAAGATCGCGTCGGTGCGCGCCAGGCCCGCAGCAAATGCGTTCACCAGGCAGTTGCCGTTGTAGGCAGGGTGGAAGCGAACCTCGCCGCCTGCACACGGTACGCCGAAGCAGTTGCCGTAGCCGCCGATGCCCTCAACCACACCGTTGACCAGCTGGCGGGTCTTGTGGTGTGACGGTTCGCCGAAGGACAGCGAGTTCATCGAGGCGATGGGCCGCGCGCCCATGGTGAAGACGTCGCGCAGAATGCCGCCAACCCCGGTTGCCGCACCCTGGTAGGGCTCGATGTAAGAGGGGTGGTTGTGGCTTTCCATTTTGAAAACAACGGCATCGCCGTCGCCGATGTCCACGATGCCCGCGTTCTCGCCGGGGCCGCAGATGACCTGAGGGCCGTCGGTCGGCAGGGTGCGCAGCCATTTCTTGGAGGACTTGTAGGAGCAGTGCTCATTCCACATCGCCGAGAAGATGCCCAGCTCGGTGAAGGTCGGCTCCCGCCCGATGATTTCGAGGATCAGATCGTATTCATCAGGCTTCAGCCCGTGATTTGCGATCAGTTCAGGCGTGATGGCGGGTTCCTGCATCCGTAAACGTCCCCAATGGCTGCGATTGCGCGCCTTTTAGAGCAAGCTTTGCCATTGGGAAAGAGGGGTTGCGCAAACGGATGCGCGCAACGTGGCCGCAACCCAGAAAACCCGCCCGCCGGCCGCGGCTGGCGCCGCAGCCGATGCCCCGCGGGCGGGCGATCACGACGGCCGACGTCATTTTTTGCCAGCTTCGGCAGCCGCCTGTTCCGCCGCTGCCTGCTGCTGCGCGGCGCTGCCCGCGGCGGCGGCAACGGCGGCCTTTTCGGCTTCGTTCAGCTGGTCGCTCTCCTCCAGCCCCGGGATTGCCACCCGGACCTCGCGGCGGGCAAAGTCGATGCCGTTTTCGGCAAAGGCTGCCTTGATCCGGTTGTAGATCTCTTTGCGGATGGTGAACTGGGTGCCCGGCTTGGCCATGAACTTGCCGCGCATGATCATGCCGACATCGTCGAAGTCGAAAACCCCCTGGCTCTTGAACGGCTGCAGGAAATCGTCCTTGTACAGCTCGTCCGCCATCATCTCGGCGCCGATCTTCTTGAAGATCTTCTTGACCTTGTTGGGGTCGGTATCAAAAGGCACCGTGAAGCGCAGCTTCATGATCACCCAGTCGCGGCTGTAGTTGGTCAGCTTGGGGATTTCGCCATAAGGAATGGTGTTGATCGGCCCGCGGTGATGGCGCAGCTGCATGGAACGGATCGAGATCTTCTCCACCGTGCCGCGGGTGCCTTCGACCTCGACATATTCACCGACGCGGAAGGCATCATCGACCAGGAAGAAAATGCCGGACACCACGTCCGACACCAGTTTCTGCGCGCCAAAGCCGATGGCGAGGCCCAGAATGCCTGCACCGGCCAGAAGCGGCGTGATGTCGATGCCCAGCGCGCCGACCGCCAGCAGACCGAAAATCACCACGATGGCGATCTGCGCGGTGACCAGCAACAGCGGCAGCACCGTCGCCAGCCGCGATCCGCCCGCACCGCCGCCTTCGCCGCCCGCCTCGGCTTCTTCACCAGAGGTCTGCTCCCGGGCCAGCCGCCGGTTGATCCACAGCGACACGCCCTCATAGACCACATAGCCCACCGCGATGGTCATCAGGCAGCCGATGACATTGCCGGCAATGCCCTCCGCTCCGGTGGCAATGGCCATCAGGTCCACATCCCAGGCGTCGGAGATGATCATCAGCACGATGCCGGCGACCAGAACCCGGCCAATCCGGATATAGCTGCGTTTGGTGGAGATATACGCCGCCTCCGCCAGCTGGCCCTCGCCGGACATCGGCGGCACCAGATGTTTGACCAGCCCGCGGATAGCAGTGTCCAGCGCCGGTGCGGCCAGCAGCCAGAACATGGTGACGTAATGGGCGCCGTGGATCAGCTGTGCCACTTTGCCGAGGCCAACCAGGATGCCGACGGTGATCCAAGTCAGCGCCGCCACAGCCATTGCGAAATAGGGATAATACCGCGCCGCCACCTCATCATAGCGGGTGCGGTCGGGGTCGGTGCCGCGCATCATGTCGGTCAGCCCTTCGCGCGCGGTCCAGGCGATCCAGATGATGTAGACATAGACCAGAGTATCCAGCCAATAGGCCAGGCGGATCGATTCCGGCGGCACCCCATTGGCGGTATTGAAGCCAACGGAGAATATGGTCAGACCGGCCAGAAAAACCAGGCCAATGGTGTGCAGGTACAGGAAATCGGCCCAGCGGTCGCTGGCGTTGACCAGCCGCCGGTCCGGCCGTTCCGGAGCCATGATGAAACGGGACACGGCCGCCCCAACGCGCGGCATCCAGATCAGATAGGTGACCATCGGTGCCGCAAACTGCAGCATCTGCGCATCAAGCAGCGCCCGGCCCACCGTGCGGATCACGATATAGAACACCACCAGGCCGATCATCTCACGCAGGAACCGCCGGCCCAGAAAGCTCAGCGCGCCACCCAGCGTGTCCGCATCGCCGCTGACCACTTCAAGGTTGCGCCAGCGCGCGATCAGTTTGCGCACCGCGAACTCCGCGGCCAGGCCGATGGCCAGGGTCAGCCCAATCAGCCCCAGCATCTTCAGCACGCCGCCCAGGCCGCCGTGCTTTTGGACGAAGTTTCCGATTGCCCGCGACTGCCCCTCCGGCAGGACCGGAAGTTTGCGCACCGCATCCGTCACCGGCAGCGTGAAGGCGGTCCACAGCTGCACCGCCCGCCCGGTCAGTGTCGGCGGCGGGGCTTCACCCTGCTGCCGGGCTGCTACGGCGTCCAGCCTTTCAAGCAGCAGTGCCCGCACCTGATCGTCAGACATCCGGGCGACCATTTCGTGAATAGCGCCCTCTGTCAGCGGATCAGGCAGGGCAGGGGTTTCCCCGGCCTGAGCCAGTGCCGGCGCCTGCGGGACGGTTGCGAGAACAAGAATTGTAAAGAAAACGCTGAAAATACGGGCGACGTGCTGAAAAACCAACATCAACGGAACCTCCTGTGCCGGAAAACCGGGCCGGATACGGGTAACATCTGGCTTAGTTGACCCGATGAGTTGTATTCAGGTCAAAGAAAAAAGGGGTTTTGCTGCAGGATGTTAATCCGCGGCAGGCCGCTGCGGGGTGCCGTTAAGCCAAAAAAAAGGCCGAGCACTAAGCTCGGCCGAAGTCCAACAGGGAGGTATGAAGGGGGGCGAAGCCGCCGCCTTCATGAGGTTCATTTAGGGTGAATGGGCCTACCCTTCAAGGGGAGTTACGCCAAATCAGCGTCAATGCTGCTATGCGGTTTTTGCATGGCTGACGGGTGTATCTGCCGCCGGATGGCCCGGCTGCCGTAAAGCAGCCGTAAAACCATCACGCCACACCGGTCCGGGTGCTCAGAGTTTGCCCAGTTCCTTCATATGCTTGCGGTGTGCCATGATCTCGCTTTGAACGAAATCCCGGAAGGCGCCAACGCGCTGGGAATGGCGCAGTTCCTCCGGATAGGCGAGGTAGACCGGAACCTCGTTCTGGACCTCTTCAGGCAGAACTTCGACCAGCTGCGGGAATTCTTCGGTCACATAGTCAGGCAGAATACCGATGCCCAGATTGTGCAGAACGCCCTGCAGCACGCCAAAGTAATTATTTACCGTCAGCAGCGAACCGGGGTTCAAGGCCATCAGCTTCTTGCCGAGAACCGCAGCGGACCCCACTTGGGCCGAATGCTGGTTCTGGCAGATCAGCCGGTGATTGGAGATGTCCGCGGATGTTTCCAGGTTTCCATTCTTCTCAAGATAGGAAGGCGTCGCATACAGCCCCATCCGCACCGTCATCAGCCGCTTGCGCACCAGATCGGCCTGGCTCGGCTCCTTCATGCGGATTGCCACATCGGCCTCGCGCATGGGCAGGTCCAGAACCCGCTCCTCCAGCATCAGGTCGATCTTGAGGTTGGGGTACTGTTCATACAGTTTGGTCAGCCGCGGCGCCAGCCACAGGGTGCCAAAGCCCACGGTGGTGGTCACCCGCAGCTCGCCGAACACTTCCTCTTCGCTGTCCCGGATGCGGGCAGAGGCTGCTTCCAGCCGCGCGGACATGGATTGGGTGGCGTCAAACAGCAGCTCACCCTGCTCCGTAAGAATCAGTCCGCGCGCATGGCGGTGGAAAAGCGTCGCATTGAGGCTTTCTTCCAGCGCCCGGATCTGGCGGCTGACCGCGGATTGCGACAGATTCAGCTTGTCACCCGCATGGGTCAGGCTGCCCGCATCGGCCACCGCGTGAAATATTCTGAGCTTATCCCAATCCATATGTGTTACTTTCTGTCCGTTCGGGGCCGACTGTATGAAATCTTAGTTATGTATCAGTTTCCCCGGCGCAAGCGAGCAAAATCGAAAAAAATGCGGCTATTCAGGTCAGCAATTATGACCTATTCTTGCGGGCAGAAAGTGCAAGCTAATCCCGGTTGAGGAGGCCACGATGAGCACGCCGAAAATCACGCTGAACGACAAATACGACCTGACCAAATCGCCTGTGCTGCTGAACGGCACCCAGGCTCTGGTGCGGCTGATGCTGATGCAAAAGCACCGCGACAAGGCGGCGGGTCTCAATACCGCCGGGCTTGTCACCGGTTACCGCGGATCGCCCCTGGGGGCCGTGGACCTGCAGATGTCCCGCGCCGAAAAGCAGCTGAAGGAGGCGGATGTCACCTTTCAGTACGGTCTGAACGAGGATCTGGCCGTCACTGCGCTCTGGGGCGCGCAGCAGGCAGAGGTTCGCGGCGAGGGCAAATACGACGGCGTCTTCGGCCTGTGGTACGGCAAAGGCCCGGGCGTTGACCGCTCTGGCGATGCGATCCGCCACGCCAATATGGCCGGCTCCTCCAAATACGGCGGCGTGCTCCTGGCGATGGGTGACGACCACACCGGCGAAAGCTCCACCGTGCTGCACCAGTCGGAATGGTCGCTGCTGGACTGTTACCTGCCGATCGTCAGCCCGGCCGGCGTGCAGGAGATCCTGGATTACGGCATCTATGGCTATGCGCTCAGCCGCTTCTCCGGCCTCTGGACCGGCCTCAAGACCATGAAGGACACCATCGAGGTGACCTCGGTTGTTGACGCCCGCCCTGAGCGGATGCAGCTGGTCACCCCGGACTTTGACATGCCGGCAGATGGTTTGAACATCCGCCTGGACGACGACCGCTTCCGCCAGGAAAACCGCATTATCGATTACAAGCGCTTTGCGGCAGAGGCGTTCAGCCATGCCAACAAGATGGACAAGCGCATGTGGGGCAAACCCGGCGCCAAGATCGGCTTTGTCGCCGCGGGCAAGAACTGGCTCGACCTGGTGCACGCTCTGAAGCTTCTGAACATCGACGAGACCATGGCCGAGCGCCTTGGCATCACCACTTACAAGGTGGGGCAGACCTGGCCGATGGACATGAAGGGCTTCAACGACTGGGCCGAGGGCCTGGACCTGATTGTCGTGGTCGAGGAGAAGCGCAAGCTGATCGAGATCCAGATCAAGGAAGCGATCTTTGACAACCGCCGCGGCCGCCGGGTTTACGGCTGGTACAAGGGCGGCGCCGGCGGAATGCACCGCGAAGAGCTTTTCCCGACCAAATACGCCCTCGACCCGATCATGATCGCCGAGAAACTGGGCGGCATTCTGATTGAGGAAGGCCGCGAGACCGAGGCGATCAAGGCCGGTCTGGAGGCGCTGGCAGAGGCGCGCCGCGCCGACAACGCCGAGGAAATCGCCACCCGGCTTCCGTATTTCTGCTCCGGCTGCCCGCACAATTCTTCCACCCGCCTGCCGGAGGGGTCCCGCGCTTATGCCGGCATCGGCTGCCATTTCATGGTGCAGTGGATGGACCGCGAAACCACCGGCTTCACCCATATGGGCGGCGAGGGCGTGAACTGGGTCGGCGAAGCGCCGTTTTCCACCCGCAAGCATGTGTTCCAGAACCTGGGTGACGGCACCTACAACCACTCCGGCGTGCAGGCGTTCCGCGCGGCTTTGGCCGAGGGCACCAACATCACCTACAAGATCCTCTATAACGACGCGGTGGCGATGACCGGCGGCCAGCAGGCTGAGGGCGGGCTGACCGCGCAGCAGATCGCGCATGAGCTGAAGGCGATGGGCGTCAAGACCATGGCCGTGGTCTATGACGAAAAGGAAGATGTGGACGCGGCCTTGTTCCCGGCCGGCATGCGGATGCATGAACGCGCCGAGATGATGAAGATCCAGCGCGAGTTCGAACAGGTCGAGGGCGTCTCCGCCATCATCTACATCCAGACCTGCGCCGCCGAGAAACGCCGCCGCCGCAAGCGCGGCCAGTTCCCGGATCCGGACCAGCGGGTGTTCATCAACACCGACGTCTGCGAGGGCTGCGGCGATTGCGGCGTGCAATCCAACTGTGTCTCCATCGTGCCCAAGGACACCGAACTGGGGCGCAAGCGCGCCATTGATCAATCGTCCTGCAACAAGGATTTCTCCTGCCTCAATGGTTTCTGCCCGTCCTTCGTGACCGTCGAAGGCGCCAAGATCCGCAAGGAGGCAACCGCGGGCCTGGACCTGCCTGATCTGCCGCAGCCGGATCTGCCCGCGATTGACGGCACCCATAACGTTGTGATCACCGGCGTTGGCGGCACCGGCGTTGTGACCATCGGCGCGGTGCTGGCGCAGGCGGCACAGATCGACGGCAAGGGCGCAGGGCTGATGGAAATGGCCGGCCTCGCCCAGAAGGGCGGCGCGGTGCATATCCACTGCCGGATTGCGGAGAAGCCCGAGGATATCTCAGCCATCCGCGTTGCCACCGGCGAGGCGCACGCCCTGATCGGCGGCGACCTGGTGGTGAGCGCCGGTGCCAAGACCCTGGGCCTGACCACCACCGGCAAGACCGGCGCGGTTGTGAACAGCCATGAGATCATCACCGGCGAGTTTACCAAGAACACCGAGTTCAAGGTGCCGTCCGACCGTCTGGAACTGGCCCTGCAGGCGCGTCTGCGCGACCAGTTGGACCTGTTTGATGCCTCCGAGCTGGCCCGCGCCACCATGGGCGACTCGATCTTCTCGAACATGATGGTGTTCGGCGGCGCCTGGCAAAAAGGTTTGATCCCCGTCAGCATTGAGGCCATCGCACAGGCGATCGAGATGAATGGCGCCGCGGTGGAGCGCAACAAGCGCGCCTTCGACATCGGCCGCTGGGCGGTGCTGCACCCGGAAGAAGCCGCCAAGCTGATCGAGCCCAAGGCCGCGGACAAGCCCAAGACGCTGGACGAGAAAATCGCCTTCCGCGCCGATCATCTGGTGGCCTACCAGGGCAAGGGGCTGGCCAAGCGCTATGGCAAGCTCTTGGACGGCATCAATGATCCCGCGCTGAAAGAGGCGGTGGCAAAGGGCTATCACAAGCTGCTGGCCTACAAGGATGAGTACGAGGTCGCCCGCCTGCTGCTCGACAGCCGAGCCAAGGCGGAAGAGGCGTTTGAGGGCGATCTGAAGCTCTCCTACCACCTGGCGCCGCCGATGCTGGGCGGCACCGATCCCAACGGCCGCCCGAAGAAGCGCAAGTTCGGCGCAAGCATGGAACGCGGGTTCCGCCTGCTGGCCAAGCTGAAACGCTTGCGCGGCACGCCGCTGGACGTCTTCGGCTACACCGAAGAGCGCAAGATGGAGCGCGCGCTGATCAAGCAGTATGAGGCTGACATGAAGGAATGGCTGCCGAAGGCCGCGCCTGAAATCATGGAGCCGCTGGTGGCGCTGGCCGAACTGCCGCTGCAGATCCGCGGCTTTGGCCCGGTCAAGATGGCCAACGAGCAGAAGGCTGCCAAGCGCCGCGAGGAGCTGCTGGCCGCGCTGCGCCAGGGCGGCGTGCCGCTGCAACAGGCGGCAGAGTAACACTGCTGAGTAAGACTGGGCAAGGCGGGGGGGGCACTCCCGCCCGCCTTGATCCTTTCAAAGAAAGGCCCAAGACAGTTGGGCCCGGCGCCGCGCTGACGCGCGGCGCTTGCCGTTCCGCCTGCAAAATTTTCCTGAATGGTCGTTTCTGACGTATTCTTCAGCCATTTCAGCGCGCGGTTTGCCGCGCCGCCGCTAGGCTCGGTCCGAACAGCATGTTGCCGCTGCACAGGAAAGGAGCCGCCCGATGTCCCTCTCACAGGCCTTGCAGGCTGCCCGCACCCTGCACAACCAACTGCCCGCCTTGCGGGAGTTCGCGCCTTGGCCAAGCGATCTGGAGCCTGCCGAACTGGCCCCCGCGGCGATGCCCGCACAAGGCCAGGTGGCTGGGTTCACCCAGCCCGGCACGCCCGAGACCCAGCCGCTGGTCGACGCGCTGCGCAGCGCGGCTGATCAGGCGCATTGGATCCAGACCTATACCGAGGCCGAGGTCGGTGCGCATTTCCTGCAGAACTACGGCTATTTCGAACTGTTCGGACCCACCGGCCATTTCCGCAGCACCCAGCTGCGCGGCTATATCGCCTATTGGGGTGCCGGGCTGAAGTACGACTGGCACAGCCACGAGGCAGAGGAGCTGTATGTGGTGCTGGGCGGCGGGGCGCAGTTCCTGACCGAAGAGAGTGAGCGCTGGCTGGGCGCGGGCGAAACCCGCCTGCATGGCGGCTGGCAACCGCACGCGATGAACACAGGCGAACAGCCGATCCTGACCTATGTGCTGTGGCGCGGCGCCGGGCTGGAGGGGCTGCCGCTGATGGGCGGCAGACAAGCGATAACAGCCTAGGCTGCAAACAGCGCGAAGCGGCAAATTCCCGCAACCCGTCACATCGCTGTCACAGAGCTGTTGCATAGAGCGCTGCCGGCCTTATCTGGCCGGTATGACCAGACGGAGACCCGCCCAGATGCAGGCCCAGCGCCATATCGCCCGTGACATTTCCTATGCCCATTCGGCGTCCACCCGCGCTGGCCGCGCGGTGATCCGGCTGATGGAGAACTCCACCGGCCGGATGAACCTGATCCGCCGCGCTGCCGGCTATGAACAGGAGGTGGCGGCGGGCCGGGATTTCTGGGCCGTGATGGCGGAGCGCTACGGTTTGACGCTGGATATCGCGGGCGGGACGCTGGCGCATATCCCGCGGGACAAGCCGGTGATCCTGATTGCCAATCATCCTTACGGTATCCTCGACGGGCTGATGATGGGGCATATCCTGGCCGAGACCCGCGGCGATTTCCGCATCCTGGCCAACCATGTCTTCCGCAAGGCGGAGGACCTGAACAAGGTGATCCTGCCGGTGGATTTTGCCGAGACCCGCGAGGCGATGCAGACCAACCTGCAAACCCGCAAGGAGGCGCTCAGCTACTTGGGGCAGGGCGGCGCCATCGGCATTTTCCCGGGCGGCACCGTGTCCACCGCAGCGCGTCCCATGGGCCATCCGATGGATCCGGGCTGGCGCGGCTTCACCGCCCGGATGATTGCCAAATCCGATGCCGTGGTGGTGCCGCTGTTCTTTGACGGCCACACCTCGCGCCTGTTCCAGATCGCCAGCCACCTGCACGCGACCCTGCGCATGGGGCTTTTGATCCAGGAATTCCGCAAACGCGTTGATACCCCTGTCCGGGTGGTGATCGGTGAACCAATTGGCCGCGGCACTCTGGCGCCTTTGGCAGGTGATACAAAAGCCCTTATGGATTTCTTGCGCAAAGCGACGTATGAGCTTTCTCCAGAACCGCTCAAATCCTACGGTTACGGGTTTGAGTTCGAAGAGAAACACCGCGCGTGAGAAGGCGACATGGCTGTAGGCATCTTTGATTCAGGCCTGGGCGGGCTGACCGTCCTGGACGCGGCGCAAAAGCGCCTGCCGGATGTGGATTTCCTCTATTACGGCGACAACGCCCGCGCGCCTTATGGTGTGCGCGATGCGGAGGATGTCTATCAGCTGACCAAGGCGGCGGTTCATGACATGTGGGACAAGGGCTGCGATCTGGTGATCCTCGCCTGCAACACCGCCTCCGCCGCCGCGCTGCGCCGGATGCAGGAGGGCGGACTGCCCCAGGGCAAGCGGGTGCTGGGCGTCTTTGTGCCGCTGATCGAGGCGCTGACCGAGCGGCAGTGGGGCGACAACTCACCGCCGCGCGAGGTCGAGGTGAAGCACGTGGCGCTGTTCGCCACGCCGGCCACCGTCGCCAGCCGGGCTTTTCAGCGGGAACTGGCGTTCCGCGCCATCGGCGTCGACGTCGAGGCGCAGGCCTGCGGCGGTGTTGTCGATGCGATCGAGGACGGCGACATGATCCTGGCGGAGGCGCTGGTGCGCTCCCACGTCGATGCGTTGAAGCGCAAGATGCCGCATCCGCAGGCTGCGATCCTGGGCTGCACCCACTACCCGCTGATGGAGCAGACGTTTCAGGAAGCACTGGGCCCGGACGTCAAGGTCTTCAGCCAGGGCAGCCTGGTGGCCGACAGCCTGGCGGATTACCTGACCCGCCACCCCGGCATGCACGGCAATGGCGCGGGCGGGTTCTTTACCACCGGGAATCCGGGCCGCGTCAGCGACCGCGCGACCCAGTTCCTCCGACGACAAATCACCTTTCAGGCGGCCTGAGCGCAAACGTCCCGGAACCTTGTTCCAGGTCAAAGTGCGCGGGCGCGGTTTTCCCTATTTCTCTCCGCAGATGGCTGCGGAACCGGCATATCACATCGAAAGACGAGGTCTGACATGACCCATAAAGTGGCTATCCTTGGCGCTTCCGGCTATACCGGCGCCGAACTGGTGCGGCTGATTGCCCAGCACCCGAATATCGAGATCGCGGCGCTGTCCGCCGACCGCAAGGCCGGCATGACCATGGCCGAAGTGTTCCCGCACCTGCGCCATATGGAGCTGCCGGTGCTGTGCAAGATCGGCGAGATCGACTTTGCGGATATCGACCTCTGCTTCTGCGCGCTGCCGCACAAGACCAGCCAGGAAGTGATCGCAGGCCTGCCCAAGGACCTGAAGATTGTCGATCTGTCAGCTGATTTCCGGCTGCGCGACCCGGCGGAATACGAGAAATGGTACGGCAACCCCCATGCCGCGCTGGCGCAGCAGGAAGAGGCGGTCTATGGCCTGACCGAGTTTTACCGGGAGGATATCAAATCCGCGCGGCTGGTTGCCGGCACCGGCTGCAACGCCGCCACCGGCCAGTTCGCCCTGCGGCCGCTGATCGAAGCCGGCGTCATCGACCTGGACGAGATCATCCTGGACCTGAAATGCGCCGTCTCCGGCGCCGGCCGGTCGCTCAAGGAAAACCTGCTGCACGCGGAGCTGAGCGAGGGCTACAACGCCTATGCCATCGGCGGCACCCACCGGCACCTGGGCGAGTTTGACCAGGAATTCAGCAAACTCGCAGGCCGCCCGGTCAAGGTGCAGTTCACTCCGCATCTGCTGCCGGTGAACCGCGGCATCCTGGCAACCGTCTATGTGAAGGGCGATGCCAAGGCGATCCATGAGACCTTTGCCAAGGCTTACGCTGATGAACCTTTCATCGAGCTGCTGCCCTTTGGCGAGGCGCCGAGCACCCATCACGTGCGCGGCTCCAACTTCTGCCATATCGGCGTGGCGCAGGACCGGATCGACGGCCGTGCCATCGTCATTGCGGCGCTGGATAACCTGACAAAAGGAAGCAGCGGCCAGGCCTTGCAGAACGCCAACCTGATGTTAGGTGAGGAAGAGACCGAAGGCCTGATGATGGCGCCGCTGTTCCCCTGATCCGGGGGCGGCGCTGGATTGGGCCTGAAATGAGGACACCATGAAGAACCTGAAGAAACAGCGCCGTATCCAGGTGATCGCCATTGCCGCGGTGGCCCTGATCGTTGCCACCGCCTTGATTGGCTATGCCCTGCAGGACGGGATCAACTATTTCCGTTCGCCCAGCCAGGTGGCGGAGGAACCGCCAAAACCCTCCGAAGTGTTCCGCATCGGCGGGCTGGTGGCCGAAGGCTCGCTGCAGCGCGGCCAGGGCGAGACCGTGCGCTTTGCCGTCACCGACGGCGGCGCCACGGTGCAGGTCGCCTATACCGGCGTGCTGCCTGATCTGTTCGAGGAGAACCAGGGCATGGTGGGCACCGGCAGCTACGTCAATGGTGTCTTTGAAGCCACTGAAATCCTGGCGAAACATGACGAAACCTATATGCCCAAGGAAGTCATGGACGCGCTGAAGGAACAGGGGGTCTATCAGGAACCCGAAACCTGATCACCAACCTGATCTCCGGGTCCGGAACGGAACCCTCCCGCCCCAAAGACGCCTCCCTTCCGGGGGGCGTTTTGCGTTGGGCCGGGCGCCGCGCGATGCGCGGCGCGGCAGCGCCCTGCAGGGGTGTTGCGTACCCAGCGTACGGTGGTGTCAGGGGATCTTAGGCCCTGTGCGGCAGTATGACCCGGACCGGAACGTGGTGAGGTGACATGCTGACAGTGACTGAGATTGCGGAACAGATCGTGGCGCGCGAGGGCGGTTTTGTGAATGACCCCGCTGATCCGGGCGGCGCCACCAAATACGGGGTGACCATCGGCACGATGCGGCGGCTGGGTCTGGACCTGACAGGCGACGGGCGGGTCGGGATCGCGGATGTGCGGGCGCTCAGCCGGGCGCAGGCGGTGGAGATTTTCATCCGCCATTATTACGAGGCGCCCCGCATCGCCAGCCTTCCTCCCTGCCTGCAGGCGACGGTGTTCGACATGTATGTGAATGCAGGCAGCAATGCGGTGCGCATCCTGCAGCACTTGCTGCGCGATATGGGGTTTGACGTTGCCGTGGATGGGGTCATCGGCCCGCAGACCGCCTCGGCGGCAGAGCAGGCGGCCCTGGTCGACGCGGACGCCCTGCGCGACGCCTACGGGATTGCCCGCCGGAACTACTACTTCCGCCTCGCCGACCGCCGCGCGGCCAGCCGCAAATTCGCCCGCGCCCGCGATGGAACCAAGGGCGGCTGGATAAAACGGGCGGAGGAATTCATCTCTGCCCAGTATCACCTGAGCCGGCAGGCATTTCAGCGGAGGACTGCCGAATGGGGCTGATCACGGATGTTCTAGGGCTGATTTTTGGAAGCCATCGCAACGCATTGCGGGAAACTGTTGAAGTGTTCCGGGAAAACGCTGAGGCCGGTGCAGAACGGGCGCATGCAATGCAGGGCGCCGCGCTGGAGCAATTGGCGGCAGAGTTTCAATATGGCGGCAAAAGCCGGTTCGACCGGTTCATGGACGGTGTGAACCGGCTGCCGCGGCCCTTGCTGGCGCTTGGAACCCTTGCGCTGATGGGGGCAGCTCTGACCGATCCGGTCTGGTTTGCTGCAAGAATGCAAGGGCTGGCGCTGGTGCCGGAGCCCTTGTGGTGGCTCTTGGGAGTCATTGTCTCCTTCTACTTCGGTGCGCGCCACCAGATGAAAAGCCAGGAGTTCCAGCAGGGGCTGGCCGCCAGCATGGCACGGGCGCCGCAGGTGGCCCGCAACATCGCAGTGCTGGAAAGCTTGCGGGCAGACTCGCCTGCTGCCGCCGCTACCGGCACCGATGCAGCCGCCCGTCTGGACGCCACCGAAACGGAGGTTAACCCGGCCTTGCGGGCCTGGAAGACCCGCCGCGGCTGATCACAATTTGCCTTCTGCGGCGGCGTGGCGCGGGGTTTGCCATTGGCCCTGCCGGCAGACAGGCGTATAGGAAACCCATCCCTGAACTCCATGCATGGACACATCGGCACATGATCACAGAACTCGGACATTTCGCCCTAATTCTTGCCTTCATGATCGCCATTGTGCAGGCGGTTATCCCCTTGATCGGGGCCCATAAACGCTGGCCCGGCTGGATGGCCGTGGCGGAACCCGCAGCTCAGGCGCAGTTCCTGTTCACCGCGTTCTCATTCGGCGCGCTGATGTGGGCCTTCATCACCTCGGATTTCTCGCTGAAACTGGTGACACTGAACAGCCATTCGGCCAAGCCGATGCTGTATAAGATCTCTGGCACTTGGGGTAACCACGAAGGCTCGATGCTGCTGTGGGTACTGATTGTCAGCCTGTTCGGCGCCATGGCTTCTGTCTTTGGCGGCGGGCTGCCGCCGACACTCAAGGCGCGGGTGCTGTCGGTGCAGGCGGCCATTGGCGTCGCCTTCTTTGCCTTCATCCTGTTCACCTCCAACCCGTTCCTGCGCCTTTCGGTGCCGCCGTTTGACGGCCAGGACCTGAACCCGCTCTTGCAGGACCCGGGGCTGGCGTTCCATCCGCCGTTCCTCTACCTCGGCTATGTGGGGCTCAGCATGGCGTTTTCCTTTGCCGTCGCTGCCCTGATCGAAGGCCGAGTGGATGCCGCCTGGGGCCGCTGGGTGCGGCCCTGGACGCTGGCGGCCTGGGTGTTCCTAACCATCGGCATCGCGCTGGGGTCCTGGTGGGCCTATTACGAGCTGGGCTGGGGCGGTTTCTGGTTCTGGGACCCGGTGGAAAACGCCTCCTTCATGCCCTGGCTTCTGGCCGCCGCGCTGCTGCATTCCGCCATCGTTGTTGAGAAACGCGAGGCGCTGAAAAGCTGGACCATCCTGCTGGCGATCCTGGCCTTCGGCTTCTCGCTGATCGGCACTTTCATCGTGCGCTCCGGCATCATCACCAGCGTGCACGCATTCGCCAACGACCCGGAACGCGGGGTGTTCATCCTGTTCATTCTGGCCTTCTTCACCGGCGGCGCGCTGACGCTGTTTGCTGCCCGCGCCCAGGCGATGGAGGCCAAAGGGGTGTTTGGCATGGTCAGCCGCGAAACCGCGCTGGTTGCCAACAACATTCTGCTGGCGGTCAGCTGCTTTGTCGTGTTTTTCGGCACCGTCTGGCCGATCGTTGCGGAGATGGTCTTTGCCCGTAAGCTGAGCGTCGGCCCGCCGTTCTTCAATTCTGCCTTCACGCCGTTCATGGTGGTGCTGGGGCTGCTGCTGCCGGTGGGCGCTATGCTGCCGTGGAAACGCGGGCGGATTGGCCGGGTGGCCTGGCAGCTGCGCTATGTGTTCGTGCTGGCAGTGTCGCTGGGCGTCTTGGCCTGGGCAATGCAAACCGGCCGCTCCGCGCTGGGTCCGGTGGGGTTGTTCCTCGGCTCCTGGATGGTGTTTGGCGCGCTGGCGGATCTGTGGCTGCGCGGCGGCAAAGCGAACCGTCTGGGCCGCATGCTGCGTCTGCCGCGGGCGGACTGGGGCAAGGCGGTGGCCCATGGCGGCCTTGGCATCACTATCTTTGCCATCGCAGGCCTGACCGCCTGGGAGCAGGAGGACATCCGCGTTGCCCGGCTGGGAGAGCCGTTTGAAGTCGGCGCCTTCACGCTGGTGCTGACGGATGTGAGCCGCGAGCAGGGGCCGAACTATTTCACCACCAAGGGCCGCGTCGAGGTCACCCGCAATGGCCGCCCCGAAGCGGTGATGTTCCCCGAGAAGCGCGACTACCCGGTCGCCAAGATGCCGACCACCGAGGCGGCGATCGACTACCGGGTGACCCGTGACCTCTATGTGGTTCTGGGCGATCAGCAGGCGGACGGCAGCTGGACCATGCGGACCTACATCAAGCCCTTTGCCAACTGGATCTGGGCGGGCTGCATCCTGATGTCCCTTGGCGGGCTTCTCAGCCTCAGCGACCGGCGGTTCCGGGTCGCGGCGGGCGCGCGCAAGACAGCTTCGGCGGGAGTGCCAGCGGAATGAAACAGATGCGTTTTCTGATCCTTGCCCTGGCCGCGCTGATGGCGCTTGCCGTGTTCGTCCCGGCGCCGGTGCTGGCCGTGGAGCCGGATGAGGTGCTGGAGGACCCGGCGCTGGAGGCCCGCGCCCGCGGCTTGTCGGAGGGCCTGCGCTGCCTGGTCTGCCGGAATGAGAGCATTGATGAATCCAACGCCGACCTGGCCCGCGACCTGCGGGTCCTGCTGCGCGAGCGGCTGGTGGCCGGGGACAGCGACCGGGAGGCGATTGATTTCATCGTCGACCGCTATGGCGAATATGTGCTGCTGAAGCCGACGGCACATGGGGCCAACCTGCTGCTTTGGGCGGCCGGCCCCCTTATGCTGCTGGCAGCGCTGGTGATCGGGATATTCTATGTCCGCGGCCGCGCCCTGGCGCCCAAGGCGTCGGAGCAGCGTTTAAGTGCGGAAGAGCAGGAACGGCTCAGGAAAATCCTGGAGGATTGACGCCGGGTCTGTCTTTCCGGCCCGCGCGCTTTGCGCCACGATGCCTGCCAACCGGCTGCGCGTGCAGACTGATCGCGCGGCCCAAAGCTGATTTTAGGTAGGGCACTACGATGGAATACAAGGAAATCCTGTTTTCGCTGCAGGACGGGCTGGCGGTTATCACGCTGAACCGGGAGGCACGCAAAAACGCGCTGACCAGCCGGATGCGGTCCGAGATCACCCACGCGATGCGGCTGGCCGCGGGTGAGGCGCGGGCAGTGGTGCTGACGGGCGCAGGCGATGCCTTCTGCTCCGGCCAGGACCTGAGCGATGCCGGCAACAGCGGCAAGCTGGATCTGGAGCGCACCCTTCGGGATGAATACCTGCCGATGCTGCAGGCGATCTATGACTGCCCGGTGCCGGTGATCGCTGCGGTCAATGGGGCCGCAGCCGGGGCCGGTGCCAACCTGGCGCTGGCGGCGGATGTGGTGATTGCCTGCGAAAGCGCGTTTTTCATGCAGGCCTTTACCAGGATCGGCCTGATCCCCGATGCCGGCGGCACCTGGTTCCTGCCGCGCCAGGTTGGCCTGGCCAAGGCCACGGGAGCGGCGCTGTTTGCCGACCGCATCAGCGCGCAGCAAGCCAGCGACTGGGGCATGATCTGGGAAGCGGTGCCGGACGCGGAGTTCGATGCCCACTGGCGCGCGCGCGCGGCCTATCTGGCCGAAGGCCCGACCAAGGCGCTGGCAGCAACCAAGACAGCCCTGCGCGACAGTTACACCCGCACCCTGGCAGAGCAGCTTTCGGAAGAGGCGCATCTGCAGGGGCAATGCGGCAAGACCCGTGATTTCCTGGAAGGCGTGACCGCGTTCATGGAAAAGCGCCCCGCGAAATTCGAGGGGCGCTGAGAGGTTTGGAAAACAGCGGGTGCCGGAGGCTCCGGCATCCGTTACGCGCGTTCAAGAAGCCAAATATTGTGCGGAGAGATCAATCCGCCGGCTCCTTCGATCCGGGCGAAGACTGACCCGTTTGCCTTGAGCAAAGCATCGTCTTCACCGCCAGATTCAGCGGGGACGTCCTCAACCGTGATTTCCGGGGCCGGACCGCTGCCGTCATAATTGTAGACGAGCAAGTCTTCGAGCGAATTGTAGTCTGTCAGAACCACCGGTTCATCCCCGGGTTCGATCCAATCACCCAGAACCAGGGCATCTTCTCCCGCACCCAAGCTGACTGTATCACCGCTGCCGGCATATACATCATCATCCCCAAACCCGCCGATGACCACGTCTGCATCATCATCTGTATCTGCGCTCAGATCGAAGTCCAGTTGAATAGCCTCATCAGGATCGTCATTGGCGATCCAGTTGCGAAGGGCTTCGATTGTGGCAGTGGGATCTAACGCGCTGGTTGCAACAATGAGATCGTCGCCCAGACCCCCGATGAGTGTGTCATTGCCGGTGCCATCCAGGATCAGGTCGGCATCCGCGCCGCCGCGCAGGAAGTCATTGCCTTCGCCGCCCACCAGCAGGTCTTCGCCCTCCTGGCCGAACAGGCGGTCGTCGCCGCCGTGTCCGTCCACGATATCAATGCCGTCCCCGGCGAAAACCGTGTCGTTGCCCTCGGCCCCGGCAAGGTCGTCGTTTTCTTCTGAGCCGGTGATTTTCTCACCTGCAACGTCATCATCATCATCCAGCGCAAGGGCGATGCCGCCAATGGTCAGGCCGATACCCAGCAGAAGCAATAGTTCCATGTCTTCAATCCCGCCGCTGCCCGCTGGAGCGCACTCCGCAATTCCAGGAGAAATGCACCGCCAGCAGAAAGTAAACTTTTCTGTTCAGTAGTGGGTTGTGCAGAGACAGTCAAATTCTCTTAAATATTGAAACTCTTTAGGAAACAATCCTGGAAAACCTGGAGGATTGGCCATCCTTGGTAAATGCCGGAAAAAAGAAAACGCCCCGCAGCTTGCGAGGCGTTCCCCAGAGATTTTCCGCGCGGTCAGCGCTGTTCGATGTCGACATAGTCGCGCATGGTTTCGCCCAGGTACAGCTGGCGCGGGCGGCCGATCTTGTTCTGCGGATCGGCGATCATTTCCTTCCACTGCGAGATCCAGCCGACGGTGCGCGACAGCGCGAAGATCGGGGTGAACATCGAGGTCGGGAAGCCCATCGCCTCCAGGATGATGCCGGAGTAGAAATCGACGTTCGGGAACAGTTTCTTCTCAATGAAGTAGGGGTCGTTGAGCGCGGTCTGCTCCAGTTCCTTGGCAACCTGCAGCAGCGGGTTGTCATCAACACCCAAGAGCTCCAGAACCTCGTCCGCGGACTGTTTGAGCACGGTCGCGCGCGGGTCGGTGTTCTTGTAGACGCGGTGGCCAAAGCCCATCAGACGGAACGGATCGTTCTTGTCCTTGGCGCGTTCAATGAACTCAGGAATGCGGTCAACAGTGCCGATTTCCTTAAGCATCTCCAAGCAGGCCTGGTTGGCGCCGCCGTGGGCCGGCCCCCATAGGCAGGCAATGCCGGCTGCGATACAGGCAAAGGGGTTCGCACCGGAGGAGGACGCCAGGCGCACGGTGGAGGTGGAGGCGTTCTGCTCGTGATCCGCGTGCAGGGTCAAGATACGGTCCATCGCCCGGCTGAGGATCGGGTTCACATGGTATTCTTCGGCCGGAACCGAGAAGCACATGTGCAGGAAGTTGGCGGCGTAATCCAGATCGTTCTTGGGATACACAAACGGCTGGCCGATCGAGTACTTATAGGCCATCGCCGCGATGGTCGGCAGCTTGGCGATCAGGCGGACGGCGGCGACCTCGCGCTGCCAGGGGTCGGTCACGTCCAGCGAGTCGTGGTAGAAGGCCGACATTGCGCCGACAACGCCCACCAGGGTCGCCATCGGGTGCGCATCGCGGCGGAACCCGCGGAAGAAGTTGTGCATCTGCTCGTGCACCATGGTGTGACGGGTCACACGGGTCTCGAAATCCTCGAGCTGGGCTGCGGTCGGCAGTTCTCCGTAGAGCAGCAGGTAGCAGACTTCGAGGTAGTGCGACTTGGACGCCAGCTGGTCGATCGGGTAGCCGCGGTGCAGAAGTTCGCCCTTGTCACCGTCGATATAGGTGATGGTACTGTCGCAGCTGGCGGTAGAGGTGAAGCCCGGGTCGTAAGTGAACACACCTGCCTGCGCATAGAGCTTGCGGATGTCGACAACATCGGGCCCGGCCGTCGGCGAGAAAATGGGCAGCTCGTAATTTTCGCCATTCAGCGTGAGCGTGGCAGATTTCTGTGTCTCGGTCATAGATGTCCCTTCCTGTTGCAGGCACGAAAGCTGCCCCGTCCGGGCGTCTTCATGCGGGGCAGCGCCTGCGCGGTTTCGCGCAGGGGTTGTCGTATCAAAACAGGCTTTACCGGGTGTTAAGACCGCAGTCAGCCTGTCGCGTCCTTGAGCCGGGCGAGGGTTTCCTCGCGGCCCAGAATCAGCATCATGTCGAACACCGAAGGCGTTACCGCCCGGCCCGCCAGCACTGCCCGCAAGGGGCCGGCCAGTTTGCCGAACTTGGTATCATGTGCTTCTGCAAATGCGTTCAGAAGCGCCTCCAGATCGTCACGGACCCAGCTAGCATTTTGCAGCTGCGGCGTCAATTCACCCAGTATACCATCGGATACAGATGTCAGTGCTTTTTCTGCCTTCGCATCCCGGTCAAGAGGCCGTGAGGCAAGAACAAAATGTGCTTTTTCAAGCAGTTCCGGGAATGTCCGCGCCCGGTCCTTGAGGCAATACATCGCACGTTCAAGCCCTTGTGACTGCGCGTCAGTCAGGGCGGGTTCCCCGGCTGCCGCCAGATAAGCGCAAATTTCCTGCCGCAGTGCGGCATCATCGCTGACGGCAATGTGCTGGCCGCAGAGATTCTCCAGCTTCTTGGTGTCAAACCTTGCGGGGCTTTTGCCGATACCGCCGAGATTAAACCATTCTTTTGCCTGCGCGTCCGTAAAAAACTCGTCATCGCCGTGTGACCAGCCGAGACGGGCCAGGTAGTTGCGCATGCCAGCCGCCGGATAGCCCATCGCCTGATACTCCTGCGCACCGAGCGCGCCGTGGCGTTTGGACAGTTTCTTGCCATCCGCGCCGTGGATCAGCGGGATATGGGCCCAGACCGGCACGTCCCAGCCCATCGCCTCATAGATCATCATCTGGCGGGCGGCGTTGTTCAGGTGGTCGTCGCCGCGGATCACGTGGGTCACGCCCATATCGTGGTCGTCGACCACCACCGCCAGCATGTAAACAGGGGTGCCGTCCGAGCGCAGCAGGATCATGTCGTCGAGCTGGTCATTGCGGATGGTGACGTCGCCCTGGACCTCATCCTTGATGACTGTTGCGCCGTCCTGCGGCGCCTTGATGCGGATCACATACGGCTCGTCCGGGTGGCTCGCCTCCGCCGCGTCGCGCCAGGGCGAGCGGTAGAGGGTGGATTTGCCCTCAGCCTTGGCCTGGTCGCGGAAGGCGGCGATTTCTCCCTGGGTGGCAAAGCACTTGTAAGCCTTGCCTTCAGCCAGCAGCTGCATGGCAACCTCGGCGTGGCGGTCCGCGCGTTCAAACTGGCTGATCACCTCCCCGTCATGGTCAAGGCCCAGCCATTCCATGCCCTGCAGAATGGCGGCGGTGGCTTCCGGTGTGGAGCGTTCGCGGTCGGTATCCTCGATCCGCAGCAGGAACTTGCCGCCGCGGCCGCGGGCATAGAGCCAGTTGAACAGCGCAGTGCGGGCGCCGCCGATGTGCAGGTAGCCGGTGGGAGAGGGCGCGAAACGGGTGACAACCGGTTGGGTCATGTGCAGGATTTACCTTTTGGAAACCATGTGAGGCGTAGAGTTTCCGCCTGTCTACCGGGCCAGAAGGCGGGGGGCAAGCATGGGGCTTGGAACTGCGGTCAGCGACGTTCTGCAAGGCCAGCGCGGCAACCTGTTTCCCTGGGTGCCGGTGTTCCTGGGCGCGGGCATTGGCACCTACTTCAGCCTGAAAACTGAACCTGGCATGGCCGCGATTGCAGGCTTGGCAGCTGTTGCTTTGCTGCTTGGCGCCGGCGCGCTGATACGGCGGCCTATGGCCTTTCTGTGCTGGGTTCCCGCATTGCTGGCAGCAGGGATTTGCCTGGCCTTTGCACGCACCCACCTGGTCGCTGCCCCGGTTCTGGACTTCCGTTACTACGGTCCGGTTGAGGGGCGGGTGGTAGCGGTGGACCGCTCTCCCACGGATGCGCTGCGGCTGACGCTGGACCAGGTGCGGCTGGACCGGGTTGCGCCTGCAGCCACGCCTCAACGCGTCAGGATTTCGCTGAAAGGGCAGGCTGACCTTCCGGACCCCGGTTCACGGGTGATGACAACAGCGCATCTGCTGCCGCCGCAGGGGCCGGTCGAACCCGGCGGCTTCGACTTCCGCCGCCACGCCTGGTTCAAGCATCTGGGCGGGCTTGGCTACACGAGAGTCCCGGTGCTGCTGGCAGAGGCCCCCGGCGGTGATCAGCCGGTCGAACGTCTGCGCAGGTCGCTGGCGCAGTATCTGCAGCAGGCGCTGCCGGGCGAGGCGGGCGGGTTTGCCGCTGCGGTCACCGCCGGCGACCGCAGCGGCGTTGGGGAGGCAACGCTGACTGCGCTGCGGCAAAGCAACCTGGCGCATTTGCTGGCAATCTCCGGCCTGCACATGGGGCTGCTGACAGGATTTGTATTTGCCGCGCTTCGCACCCTGATGTGCCTGGTGCCGTGGATCGCGCTGCGCTGGCCGGTCAAGAAACTGGCAGCAGGTGCGGCGCTGGCGGCCGGAGCCGGGTATCTGCTGCTGTCCGGCGGCAATGTCGCGACCGAGCGCGCCTTTGTCATGGTCGCCGTGATGTTCGGCGCTGTGCTGTTGAACCGGCGCGCGATCACCTTGCGGGCTGTGGCCGTGGCGGCGCTGATCGTGCTGCTGCGGAGGCCGGAGAGCCTGCTGAGCCCCGGCTTCCAGATGAGCTTTGCCGCCACCGCGGCGCTGGTCGCAGTGTTTGCCGCGCTCCGCGACGGGGAGGTACCACTGGGGCCGCGCTGGTTGCGGACCGTTGCGGCGCTGGTGATCTCCTCGGCTGTGGCCGGGGCAGCCACGGCGCCCTTTGCAGCGGCGCATTTCAACACCATCCCCCATTACGGCCTGCTCGCGAACCTGCTGTCGGTGCCGGTAATGGGGACAGTGGTGATTCCGGCTGGTGTGATAGCCCTTGCACTGGCGCCGCTTGGGCTAGAGTGGATCGGGCTGGCTGTGATGCAATGGGGCATGGAGTGGATCCTTTGGGTCGCCCGGACCGTGTCCGGATTTGACGGGTCCGTTTCGCATGTGGCCGCACCGGGGCCGCGGGTTCTGCCTCTGCTCGCCGGAGGGTTCGTTTTTACAGTGGTCTGGCAGGGGCGGCTGCGGCTGGCAGGCCTGATAGCCTGTGCTGCCGCCTTCGGGCTGTGGTCGGTGGCAGAGCGCCCGCACATCCTGATTGCCGACTCTGGCGGTCTAATCGGCGTCATGGGTCCGGAGGGGCGTGCGCTGTCTCGTGCCAAAGCGCAGGGCTTCACCGCGGGGATCTGGCTGGAGAATGACGGCGATCCGGCGGTCCAGCCCGCCGCCGCCGCCCGCTGGACTGGCGGGCTGGACGGATTGGCGGTGTGGAACGGGAGCAGCTTCCGCTTGGTTCACGCGCCGGGCAAGCGCAAACTTTCTGCCGCAAGCAATTGTAACAGAGAGGATATTATCGTTTCCACAGTCGCAGGCGAGAGCGGCTGCCTGCTGCTGACGCCAGAGGTGATGCGGCAGACAGGCAGCATTGCCATGACGCGCGGAGGCGAGATGCTGACAGCGCGGGAAGCTGCAGGCGAGCGGCCCTGGACCGGCTGGCAGCCGGAGGGGCAGGAAATCCGCCGCCTGCGGCGGCTGCTGAACGGGGACGGCGGTCAGTAAGTGCGGATCAGACCGACCAGGCGGCCCTGCACCTGGACCATATCTTCGGGGTAGCGGCGGGTTTCATAGGCCGGGTTGGCGGCCTCCAGCGCGATCACGGAGCCTTCGCGGAAATATTTCTTCAGCGTTGCTTCCTGGCCTTCGACCAGCGCCACGACAATGTCGCCGTTATCGGCAGCTGACGACTCGCGGATCACCACGATGTCGCCGTCGTTGATACCGGCCTCGATCATCGAGTCGCCTTTGACCTCCAGCGCGTAATGCTGGCCGGTGGCGGCGATCATGCCGCCCGGCACCGCAACCTGATGCGAGACCTGGCTGATCGCCTCAATCGGAACGCCGGCAGCAATCCGGCCCATCACCGGCAGTTCGACCGCTGCGTTGCGCTGCGGATCAGAAGGCGCAGGAACCGGCGCCTTGACCCGTGCCTGGCCGCCCTCGATTACCTGAGGTGCGAAGCCTTGCGGCTCAGCCGTGCCGCCGAGGCTTTCGGGAAGCCGGATGATTTCTATGGCGCGGGCGCGGTGCGGCAGGCGGCGGATAAAGCCGCGTTCCTCCAGCGCTGTGATCAGCCGGTGAATGCCGGATTTCGATCTGAGGTCGAGTTCGGTCTTCATTTCGTCAAAACTGGGGGGCACGCCATCGCGCTGCAGGCGTTTGTGAATGAATTCCAGCAGTTGAAGTTGCTTCTTTGTGAGCATCGCCGCGCCCTCCGTGCCTCGTGTTTTCTTTTGTTCTACGCATGTTCACGTTTTGTGTCAACACGGCAGTATCGAAGCCGTGCGGCAGAGCGGCCGGAGGCCCGCACCTCAGGCATCAGTATTTGTGCAAAGAAGAACCAGGGTCAGAGGGGGATGTATTGCACCGTTTCGCCGACGGCCCGGGCACCGTCATTTGGCGCGCGCACCAGCAGGGCGTTGGCGTCTGCCAGAATTGTCAGCAGCGAGCTGTCCTGATTTTCAAAGGCCGTCAGCTGGCCGTATTCGACCTGCGCCCGCATGTAGTGCTCTCTCGGGCCATTTTGACCGAGCGGCTCTGCAAGGGTTGCTTCCTGCAGTTGCTGCGCTTCATCAGGCAGTCCCAGCATGGCGCGGATCATGGGAGCCAGGAACACATGGCCGCAGACCATGGCTGAGACCGGGTTGCCGGGCAGGCCGGCCATTGCAGCACGGCCCATGCGGCCGGCCATCAGCGGTTTGCCGGGGCGCATGGCAACCTTGTAGAAGCTGCGCTCCATCCCGAGGTCCTGCGCCACCTTGCCGACCAGATCGTGATCGCCGACAGAGGCACCGCCGATGGTCACCACCAGATCTGCACCCTCCGCCAGCTCAAACGCGGTGCGCAGGGCGCTTTCGGTGTCGCGGGCGATCGGCAGGATGCGGGCATGAGCGCCCAGATCCTCGAGCATCGCCTTGAGGCCAAAGGTGTTGGAGACGATGATCTGATCCGGGCCGGGCGTGCCGCCGGGCATCACCAGTTCATCGCCGGTAGAGATCAGCGCGACCTCCGGGCGGCGGGTGACGGGGACAGATGCGATGTTCATCGCGGCCAGCAGGGCGATGTCCGCAGGTGTCAGCAATTTCGGAGCGGTGACCGTCTGGCCATCGGTGAAATCACCGCCGCGGGGGCGGATATTGTGGTTGCTGCCGGGCTCATCCGTGATGGTGATGAGGTCGCCGCTGCGGGTCACATCCTCTTGAATAACAACGAAACTTGCGCCTTCCGGCACCGGTGCGCCGGTAAAGATCCGCACTGCCTGGCCGGCCCCGACGCGGCCAGCGAACGCGTGGCCTGCGGCGGCTTTGCCGATCACCTTGAACATGGCGTGCAGCTCGACCTCGGCGGCATTGACCGCATAGCCGTCCATGGCGGAGGCGGAGAATGGCGGCTGATCGCGGCGGGCCTGCAGATCGCGGGCAAGCACCCGGCCTGCGGCCTCGGCCAGCGGCACCTCTTCGGTTTCCAGCTGGGTGACAAGCGCCAGAAGATGCGTGCGGGCTTCGCTGACAGATATCATCTACGCCTCGTACCTGCCTGATTTTCCGCCATCTTTCAGCGTGACGCGGATGCCGCCGATCTGCATTGCCTTGTCCACGGCCTTGGCCATGTCATAGACGGTGAGCGCAGCAGTGGAGACCGCGGTGAGCGCTTCCATCTCGACCCCGGTCTGGCCGGTGGTCTTGACGGTCGCCTCGACCCGCACGCCGGGCAGGTCCGGGTCCAGCGTCAGCTCCACAGCGACCTTGGTCACCGGCAGCGGGTGGCAGAGCGGGATCAGATCCGGCGTCTTCTTGGCGCCCATGATGCCGGCAAGGCGGGCCACCGACAGCACATCGCCTTTTTTGGCGCGGCCTTCGGCAATAATATCAAAGGTGTCCTGCGCCATGGTGATGTGGCCTTCGGCAGTGGCGATGCGCGAGGTCACCGCCTTGTCCGAAACATCCACCATATGGGCGTCGCCTTTGGTGTCGAAATGTGTGAGGCTCATGGGGTCCTCCGTTACATCATGCCTGGCGTAAGCGGGTTGGCGAGCAGCGCACGGGTGGCGCCGGCGACGTCGTCCTGCCGCATCAGGCTCTCGCCGATGAGGAAGGTGCGGGCTCCGTAGCGCGCCATATCGCTGAGGTCCTCAGGCGTGAACAACCCGCTTTCGCAAACGATGGTGCGGTCAGCAGGCACCATGCGGGACAGCGTCCGGGTGGTGTCCAGCGTTGTCTCAAACGTCTTGAGATTGCGGTTGTTGATGCCCATCAGGGGTGATTTCAGATTGCAGGCGCGCTCCAGCTCTTTGGCGTCATGCACTTCCAGCAGCACATCCATGCCCCATTCAAAGGCGCTTTCCTCCAGCTCCTGCGCCTGCGCGTCGGAAACGGAGGCGAGGATGATCAGGATGCAGTCAGCGCCAAGCGCACGGGCCTCGGCCACCTGGTAGGTGTCATACATGAAGTCCTTGCGCAGAGCTGGCAGGGAGCAGGCGTCGCGGGCCTGGGTAAGGAACTCCTTGGCACCCTGGAAGCTGGGAGTGTCGGTCAGCACCGACAGGCAGGTGGCGCCGCCGTCCTCATAGGCCCTGGCCAGTTCCGCCGGTTCGAAATCGGGGCGGATCAACCCCTTGGACGGGCTGGCTTTCTTGATCTCCGCAATCAGGCCGTAGCCAGTACGGTTGGCTTGCATCAGGCTTTCGGCAAAGCCGCGCACCGGCGAGGCTTCGCGCGCCTCGGCCTCAACCGCCTCAATCGGTTTGGCGGCCTTGTCTGCGGCCACTTCCTCGAGCTTATATGCCTTGATCTTGTCGAGCACGTTTTCGGTCATACCGGCGTCTCCGTTCATGCGTTCCAGTCTATGGCAGTTTCACCGCGGCCGGCGAGCCAATTGTTCACTTTTGAGAAGGGCCGGGACCCGAAGAAACCGCGCCGCGCCGACAAAGGCGAAGGGTGGGCGGTTTTCAGGATCAGGTGATCGCCCGGTTTGATATGGTTTTCAAGCTTTTGCGCCGCATTGCCCCAGAGAATATAGACGGTAGGGGTTTCAGAGGTCAGTTCCAGCACTTGATGCACCAGATGATGCCAGCCAAGGTGCTTGTGCCCGTTGGCTTCGCCTGCCGGGACCGTCAGGGCGGTGTTCAGCAATAGCACGCCCTGACGCGCCCAAGGACGCAGGTCGGCAGTTGCTGGGGCCGCGCCAAGATCCTCCTGCAGCTCCTTGTAAATATTGGACAAGGAGCGGGGGAACGGGCGCACATGCGGCTCTGCCGAGAAGGCGAGTCCGTGGGCGTGACCAGGTGTCGGATACGGATCCTGACCAAGGATCACCACCCGGGTCTCCTCAGGCTGGGTCAGTTCCAGCGCAGCAAACCGCTGGTGCGCGGGCGGCAGGATGTCCCGCTCATCCGCCGCAATTGCGGAGGAAATCCCGGGCCAGACAGTGCGGAAAAAGGGCAGGCCGGACCAGCCGCCCAGCCCTGCAGGAAGATCGGTCATGCGGCTGAAGTAATCCGGGCCAGGGCTTCGACTTTGGCCTTGGCTGCACCGCTGTCAATCGACTCGGCGGCGCGCGCCACGCCTTCCTTGAGGTCTGACGCCTTGCCGGCCACCACCAGTGCAGCGGCGGCATTCAGCAGCACCGCGTCCCGGTAGGCCGAGGGCGTGCCCTGCAGCAAAACGCGGAAGGCCATGGCGTTTTCCGCAGGGGTGCCGCCGATGATCTTGTCAAAATCATGTACCGGCAGGCCTGCGTCCTCGGGATGCAGTTCAACGTCGCGGATCGTGCCGTCTTCCTCCAGTGCCGAGACCCAGCTGACACCGGTGATGGTCAGCTCATCGGTGCCGTCGGAGCCATGGACCAGCCAGGCACGTTCAGAGCCAAGCGCCTTGAGGGTTTCCGCCATCGGCCGGATCATCGCGCGGCTGAAGGCCCCGGTGAGCTGGCGCTTTACGCCGGCCGGATTGGTGAGCGGGCCGAGGATGTTGAAGATCGTGCGCGTGCCCAGCTCTGCCCGGGTTGGCATCACATGTGCCACCGCCGGGTGGTGCATCGGCGCCATCATGAACCCGATCCCGGCCTCATTGATAGCTTTTTCAACAACTTCCGGACCAACCATCACGTTGATGCCCATCTGGGACTGCATGTCTGCCGTGCCGGATTTGGAGCTGAGGTTGCGGTTGCCGTGCTTGGCAACCACAACGCCGGCGCCTGCAGCGACAAAGGCGGTGGCGGTGGAGATATTGAGGGTGTTCTTGCCGTCGCCGCCGGTGCCGACGATGTCCATCGCGCCCGCAGGCGCCTTCACCGGGTTGCATTTGGCGCGCATCACAGCGGCGGCGGCGGCATATTCATCGACGCTTTCGCCGCGGGTGCGCATTGCCATCAGCAGGCCGCCGATCTGGCTCGGCGTGGCCTCGCCCTCGAACAGCAGGGTGAAGGCTTTCTCGGCTTCTTCGCGGCTCAGCGAGCGCTCGGCAGCGGCGCCGATCAGCGGCTTTAGCTGATCGCTCATGCCGGCACCTGCATCACGTCGAGGAAGTTCTTCAAAAGCGCGTGGCCGTGTTCGGAGGCAATTGATTCCGGGTGGAACTGGACGCCGTGAATCGGCAGTTCCTTGTGCTGCAGACCCATGATGGTTCCGTCTTCCAGCTCAGCCGTGATTTCCAGGCAATCAGGCAGGCTTTCGCGCTCCACCACCAGAGAGTGATAGCGGGTTGCCTCAAAAGGCGTCGGCAAGCCTTTGAAAACGCCGGTATCCTTGTGGTGCATCATGCCCATCTTGCCGTGCACGATCTCGTGGCAGCGCACCACCTTGCCGCCGAAAGCCTGGCCAATGGCCTGATGGCCGAGGCAGACGCCAAGAAGCGGGGTTCTGGTCTCTGCCGCAGCCTCTGTCAGGGCGAGGCAGATGCCGGCCTGATCCGGGTCGCAGGGCCCCGGCGACAGCAGGATGCCTGCGGGCTTCATCGCCATGGCTTCCTGCACGTTAATGGCGTCGTTGCGGTGGACTTCCATTTCGGCGCCAAGCTCGCCGAGGTAGTGGACGAGGTTGTAGGTGAAGGAATCGTAGTTGTCGATCAGCAGCAGCATCTTGCGGGCTCTTTTAAGGGTGGCGGGCGGGGTGCGCGCCGCAGTATAGTGGTTGCAACATACTTGTTCAGGGATACGAGGCAGCGTCAAGGGCAGGAAGGGCGAATGCAGGAGCGAACCGGCACATGGTTTGCACTGGCTGGTCTGATCGGCGCAGCACGGCAGAAAGATTGAGAGGCAAAACAGGCATGCGTGGATTTCTGGGCGGCGTGAGTGCCGGGGCTTTGCTGGCGGCGGGCGGACTGGCGATGCTGTCATTGTCGGTTCCATTGCCGCAGACGGCAGTCAAACCGGACCCAGCACCGGAACCGGCCGGGCAGACCGCAGGCATCGCGCCTGAGCAGGCTGGAACTGAGGCAGCCGAGGCACCGCAACCGGTTGCGCAGGAGGCTGCCGAGGTGCCGCAGATGCCCAATGGCGGCGGGGAAGACGCAGCGGTTTCCGTCAGCAGCCAGCGCGATGCCGACCTTGCCGAGGTGCAGCCCGAGGCGCCCGGCGCCGATGCCGCGGGGGATGACCTGAGCGCCTTGGCGGGCGCCGACACGTCCCCTGCAGACCAGCCGGCTGTCGGTCTTGCCACCGCAATGCAGGGGGCGGACAAGCTTGGACCGGCGAAGGCTCCGGAGCCTGTGATCCCGGCCGCCGAACACCAGCCGCAGTCGGCCTTGCCCGCCGCGCCGCAAGCGCCAGGCAGCGAGAGTGTGATTGTCGCGGCAACGGAACCCGCAGCAGCGCCGCAAGAAGGCAGCGGAACTAACGAGCTTGCGTCCGGCGGGGCGCCTGCACAGGAGAACACCCCCTCGATAGCGGAAGCCCCTGTGTCCAGCTCTGTTCAGGTTCCGGATATCGGCAGTGCGCCAGCCGAAATTACCCTTCCGGTGATCGGGGCCGCGTCTGGAACTCCGGCAGCCGCCGGCAGCAGTGATACCGGCGAGGGAGGGGAGCATGTTGCAGATACGGAAACCGCCGAGCCTGCGCCCCTGACGCCCAGCATCGGAACGCTGGTTGTGCCGCTGACTGAGCGGGACAAGCACGAAGCCGCCTCTGCCGGTATTTCCGGCGCGCCTGTTGCCAATCCGTTTTCCGCCAATGCGGAACCGTTTCTCAATCCCGAAGACCGTCCCTTGATGTCAATCGTGCTGATTGATGATGCCGGTGCAATTGGCGCGGAGGCCCTGGCGGATTTCCCCTATCCCCTGAGCTTTGCGATCGATCCGGAGGATCCTGAGGCAGCCGCGAAGATGGCTGAGCGCCGGAAAGCCGGCTTTGAGGTTCTGATGCTGGCGGACCTGCCGCGTGAAGCCACGCCGCAAGACGCGGAAACCTCCTTTGAGGTCTGGCGCGGCAAGCTGCCGGAGGCGGTGGCAATCCTGGAAGGGGTCGAGACCGGCGTGCAGGGAAACCGGCCGCTGGCGGACCAGGTGGCAGCGGTTGCGGCTTCAGCAGGTTACGGCCTGGTGACCCAGGACAGCGGCCTCAATACCGTGCAGAAACTGGCATTGCGCGATGGCGTTCCGGCTGGGGTGGTGTTCCGCGATTTTGACGGTGCCGGACAGGATCCGCGGGCGATCCGGCGGTTTCTGGATCAGGCGGCGTTCCGGGCCGGGCAGGAGGGCGCGGTGATCATGCTGGGCCGGCTGCGGCCCGACACGATCTCGGCCCTGCTGCTGTGGGGTCTTCAGGACCGGGCGGAACGGGTGGCGCTGGCACCGGTCTCAGCCAGCCTGGACTCATTGCTGCCCGGGAAGTGATCCCAGGTAAAGAAAAACGGCGCGCCGGGAGCGCGCCGTTGCCTCCGGCGGGAGTATTTCAGGAAAGATGAAACTCAGAGCCTTGCGGCTCCGCGTCAGCTGTTTCCGTTTCCGGTGAAACGCGCGGCGTCCGCGGCAGCGCGGCGGATGGCGTTGGATTTGTGGACGGTCTCCATGTATTCGGCCTCCGGGTCGCTGTCATAAACAACGCCGCCGCCGGCCTGGATATAGAGGTTCTGATCCTTGACGATGGCGGTTCGCAACGCGATGCACATGTCCATGTCGCCGCCGGCTGAGAAATAGCCGACACCGCCGCCGTAGATGCCGCGTTTTTCCGGCTCCAGCTCGTCGATGATTTCCATCGCGCGCACCTTGGGGGCGCCGGAGACAGTGCCCGCGGGCATGCCGGCAAAGAATGCATCCAGCGCGTCCTTGTCCTCTGCCAGCTCGCCGACGACGTTGGAGACAATATGCATGACGTGGCTGTAGCGTTCGATGATGAATTTCTCGGTCGGGCGCACGGTGCCGATCCTGGCGACCCGGCCGGTGTCGTTGCGGCCAAGGTCCAGGAGCATCAGGTGCTCTGCCAGTTCCTTCTTGTCGGCCAGCAGATCGGCCTCCAGCGCCTTGTCCTCTTCCGGGGTGGCACCGCGGGGGCGGGTGCCGGCGATGGGGCGGATGGTAACCTCCTGCCCGAAAACACGGACGAGGATTTCAGGGGAGGCGCCGACCACCTGGAAGCCACCGAAGTTGAAATAGAACATGAAGGGCGACGGATTGGTGCGGCGCAGCGAGCGGTAAAGCGCAAAGGGTGGCTGGCGGAATTCCTGGGTCCAGCGCTGTGCCGGCACGACCTGGAAGATGTCGCCTGCGCGGATATATTCCTTGGCCTTCTCCACCGCGGCCATATAGCCGTCCTTGGTGAAGTTGGAGACCGGCGGCGAGACCTCATGGGCATCGCCCAGATCGCGGCTTTCGGCGGGCATGGCGCGTTCCAGATCGCGCACGGCGTCCATCACCCGTTCGGCAGCCTGAGCATAAGCCGCCTTGGCGGTTTGACCGTCGCTGGACCAGACGGGGGACACCACGGTCACCTCCCCCTTGACGCCGTCGAGCACCGCAATGACCGAGGGACGCAGCATCAGCGCGTCGGGCAGGCCGAGGGGATCGGGGTTCACGTCCGGCAGGTGTTCGACCAGGCGGATCATGTCATAGCCCAGGTAGCCGAACAGCCCGGCCGCGGCCTGGGGCAGGTCGTCGGGCAGGTCGATCTTGCTTTCGGCAATCAATGCCCGCAGGTTGTCCATCGGATTGCCGTCCTGCGGCGTGAAATCATCCGCATCAAACCGGGCGGAGCGATTCAAAGCTGACTGCTCCCCGTGGCAGCGCCAGACCAGATCCGGCTTCATGCCAATGATCGAGTAGCGCCCGCGCACTTCTCCGCCGGTGACGGACTCGAGCATGAAGGCGTCCTTCTGAGCGCCGGTCAGCTTGAGCATCAGCGACACCGGGGTATCGAGATCAGCGGCAAGGCGGGTATAGACGACCTGGTTTTCGCCGGCCTCATAGGCCTTGGAGAACGTGTCGAAATCGGGGGTCAGGGCCATGGGTCTGGTGCCTTGATTACTGGAAGTTCGCCTGCGCTGCGTTCAGCGCCTGCTGGTCTACACGTGGTTCCGAGCGGGTCTGGACGTCCTGCGCGTAGGCCTGGAACAGCTCCTGCGCCAGCGTCTGGTCCAGCTGCGCCTGCAGCGCCTGGGTGAGCAGGGTCATGTCGTCGCTGGCCTCAGGCGGCAGGATGGCGTCGAGACGCACAACCACTGCGGAGTCCGCGTCCTGCACCAGACGGAAACCGCCGGTTTCCATTCCGAACACATCCGCGACCAAGGTGGCCGGCACGGTGTCGATATAGGCGGTGCGGGTCAATCCGGTTTCGGTTTTCACTTCAGCGCCTTCGGCAAAGCTGCCTGCGGCTTCCGCCTGGGCCAGCAATTCCTCGCCCTGTTTCCGCAGGGTGCTGGCCCTGAGGTCGGCATTCCAGGCAGCCAGAACCTTGTCCTTGGCCTCCGCAAAGGGTTCCGGGCGTTCCGGCAGAACTTCATCCAGGCGGATGGCAAACAGGCTGCCATCTTCCAGGAACCCGACCTCCGGGAAGTCCTCGGCGGTGACGGCAGCGGCGGCGGTGCGGAAGCCCTCGTAGGCAGCGATATCTTCGCTGCTGTCCTCGGTCCAGTCGATCCGGGCCAGCTCCAGCCCGCTGTCGGTCGCCAGTTCTTCCAGCGTGGCGCCGCCGGCCAGCATGTCGTCGATCTCCTCAGCCTGGGTTTCCACCAGACGGCGGGCGCGGTCGGAGGCCAGCTCCTCGATCAGTTCGGGCTTGGCGTCCTCGAAAGTGGTGATCTGCGCCTCAAGACGGCCGTTCACACGGTAAAGCGCCGGGCCGAGGTCGGAGGGCAGGGGGCCTGCCACGGTCCCCACCTCTGCAGCAAAGATATCTGTGGCGGCCGCGCCAAGGTCGCCCATGGTGACGTCGCCCATGTCGATGTCCTGCAGCGTCAAACCGCGGCCTTCGACGAGGCTTTCAAAGGTTGCACCGCCGGTTTCCAGCTGCGCCTTGGCGCTGGCGGCGGAGTCCGCATCGCCAAAAACCAGCCGTTCAACCAGGCGGCGTTCCGGCACCTGGTACTGGTTGGAGCGGTCCTCGAACAGGCGCTGCAGCTGCGCGTCGTCCACTTCGATTTCATCCAGCAGCATGGATGGGCGCAGGGCGGCGTAGGTGATGACCTTGGTTTCCGGCAGCATAAACTGGTCCTGATTGGCCTCGTAGAAGGCCTGCAGATCAGCATCAGAGGGCGTCAGGGTGACCAGCGCGATGTCGGAGGCCATCAGCTGCACATAGGAGAAGCTGCGGCGGGCACCGATGTAGCTGGTCAGGGTTTCGGTCAGGGTTTCGGGCATCCTGGCACCGGACAGCACGGCGCGCTGAACGATGGTGCGGGCGGCTTCGCGGCGCAGGTCTTCCTCGAATTCCTTCTCCGTTAAGCCCGCATTGCGCAGGGCAAAGCTGTAGGCCTCGCGGTCGAATTGGCCATTCACCCCTTGAAAGGCGTCAATGGCGGCCAGTTCCTCGATCAGGTTCTCATCGCCGAGCGAAAGGCCAAGGTTCTTGGTCTCATGGTCCAGCGCCGCGAGAGAAATCAGGCGCCCCAGCACCACCCGGTCGAGGCCGAAGGCTGTCATCTGGGCCATCGGCATGGCCTGGCCGGTCTGTGCCTGCAGGGCACGCTGTTCACGCTGCAGCTCTCGGACATAGGTGCCGATGCTGACATCCTCGTCTCCGACCTGGGCGACGGAGTAGGAGGAGCTGGAGAAGTTCACCGCGCCAAAGCCGGCAAGGCCGACGATCAGCATCCCCATCAGGATCCAGACGAAGGTTTTGGATAGATGTTTCATGCCTGCGGCCATGATGCCCTCTTTATTGTTCTGCTGCTCCGGGTTGCGGGCAGCGGGAAATGCCGCTGACTGAATACGCGGCTGCCCGCAGAGGGGCAAGATGAATGCAGCGCAAACTGCTGGATGATCAAGGATTAAAGGCAGCCAGGCGTTCAAACAGCGTGTGAATGCCCGCGCGGTCCACATTGGCGAAAGCTATACGGAACTGCCGGGCGCCGTCCGGCTCGCCCGCGGGCATGAACATGGAGCCCGGCAGCATCAGGATTGAAGCGTCCTTTACCAGCTGGTGCGCGATCTGCTCCGACGGCAGTTCAAACGGGTGTTCGACATAGGCGAAATAAGCGCCGCAGCCGAGCAGTTTCCAGCCTTTTGCAGCCAGCACCGGGAAGCCTTCCTCAATCGCCAGGCGGCGGTCGAGGATTTCCTGGCGTTCGCCTGCCAGCCAATGATGCAGGTTTTCAATGCCCCACAGCGCGCCGGCCTGCCCCAGCTGAGAGGGACAGATGGAGACCGTGTCGAGGAATTTCTCCATCTCAAACAGGCGTTCCGTCGAGGCGGCAATTGCGCCAACCCTATGGCCTGTCAGCCGGTAAGCCTTGGAGAAGGAATAGAGATGGATCAGGGTGGTGTCCCAGTCCGGCATCTGGAACAGCCCGTGCGGTGCGCCGCCGCGGCTGTCAAAGTCTCGGTAGGTCTCGTCAACGATCAGCGCCAGCCCGCGGCTGCGGGCGAGGCTGAAGAAGGCCTGAACCAGACCGCTGGGGTACTCCACACCGCAGGGGTTGTTGGGCGTGACCAGAACGATGGCGCGGGTGCGGTCTGAAATCAGCGCTTCTGCTGCTGCCAGATCCGGCAGCATACCTTCGCCGGTATGAAGCGGCACAGCGTTGACGCCCGCCATGTCCAGCCACATTTTGTGATTGAAGTACCAAGGGACCGGGATGATTACTTCATCGCCTTCACCGCAAAGCGCGGCGATGGCGGCGGCAAAGGCCTGATTGCAGCCGGAGGTGATCCCAACCTGTTCCGGCAAGACCTCTGCCTGATAGTGACGGCACATCTGCTGTGCCAGCGCGCGGCGCAGAGGGTCGTTGCCGAGCACGGGGCCATAGAGATAAGCAGAGACGTCGTTGAGCGCTGCATCTGCCAGCGCCTGACGCAACCCTTCCGGCGGCGCTTCTGCCGGGGCGGCCTGGCTCACATTCAACAGCGGCCGGTCCGGCGGGAATTCCGCCCCGGCCACCCAGCGGCGCGATTCGACGATGGGCGACACAAAGGTGGCTTGGGTGCGGGGCAGGGGCATGGGCGGCTCCGGGCTGCGGTGGGTTCTGGCGCGGTCCGACTGCGCCGGGATATGTCTGGCACGGTGTTCGTCCGGTCTCAAGCCGCATGCGCCAAAGAAAAAGGCGCGCCGGAAAGCGCGCCTGTGAAACTTTGCCTACGGGCCGGATCAGTCCTTGCCGCGGTATGGTTCCACATATTGCAGCGCCATATCCCAAGGAAAGAAGATCCAGGTGTCTTGGCTGACCTCTGTGATGAAGGTGTCCACCATCGGACGGCCCTTGGGCTTGGCATAGACCGTGGCGAAATGCGCCTTGGGGTACATCTGGCGCACCAGCTCCAGGGTTTTGCCGCTGTCGACCAGATCGTCGATGATCAGCACGCCCTCGCCATCGCCCATCAGTCCCGCATCCGGCGCCTTCAGCACCTCGGCCTCGCCCTGGGCCTGGTGGTGGTAGGAGCGCACCGAGATGGTGTCGACGGTGCGGATGTCCAGCTCGCGGCTGACGATCATTGCAGGCGCCATGCCGCCGCGGGTGATTGCCACAACGGCGCGCCAGGCGCCATCGTCGGGGCCCTGCCCGTCGAGCCGCCAGGCCAGCGCGCGGCTGTCGCGGTGGATCTGGTCCCAGCTGATATGAAAGCCTTTTTCGTGCGGCAGACGATCTGTCATGTTATGTGCTCCCCGCGGTGTCGCGTCAGCTTGCCGGAGCCCGGACCGTTGCCCGGGCGTCCTTGCCTTCAATTACTTGGAAATGTCCGGTGCATCCACTGCTTTCATGCCGACGACATGATAGCCCGCGTCCACATGCAGGTTCTCTCCGGTGACGCCGGAGCTGAGGTCGGACAGCAGATAGAGCGCGGATTTGCCAACATCGTCGATGGTCACGTTGCGGCGCAGCGGCGAGTTGTACTCATTCCACTTCATGATGTAGCGGAAATCGCCGATGCCGGAGGCTGCCAGCGTCTTGATCGGGCCGGCTGAGATCGCGTTGACGCGGATGCCGTCCTTGCCCAGGTCCTCAGCCAGGTATTTCACCGAGGCCTCCAGCGCTGCCTTGGCAACACCCATCACGTTGTAATGCGGCATCACTTGCTCGGCGCCGTAATAGGTGAGGGTCAGCAGCGAGCCGCCGTCCGTCATCATCTTCTCGGCACGGTTGGCAACGGCCGTGAAGGAGAACACCGAGATGTCCATGGTCATCTGAAAGTTGCTGCGGCTGGTGTCGACATACCGGCCGCGCAGCTCATTCTTGTCGGAGAATCCGATGGCGTGGACCACGAAGTCCAGCTTGCCCCATTTGGCTTCCAGTTCGGCGAACAGCGCGTCGATGGAGGCTTCGTCCGACACATCGCAGGGCAGGACGATATTGCTGCCCAGCTGCTGGGCCAGCGGGTCGACCCGCTTCTTCAGCGCATCGCCCTGATAGGAAAAGGCAAGCTCAGCGCCGGCGTCCGCGCAGGCCTTGGCTATGCCCCACGCAATGGATTTGTCGTTGGCCAGGCCCATGATGAGGCCGCGCTTACCGGCCATCAGTTGACTAGACATGCAGGTTCTCCGCCTGTGATCTGATAATTTAGCGGTGTTTATAATGCCGCGCGGGGCGCTTCAAGGGTTCACGCCCTTGTAGGCGGAAAGGAAGCTCCCTAGGTTGCAATCAAATTCCCGTTTGAGGTGCCCATGTCCGACCGTACAGGTATTTTTGAAGGCGACGATCCCTTTGCCATCGCCAGGTCCTGGCTTGCAGAGGCAGAGCAGAGCGAACCCAATGATGCAAACGCCATTGCGCTGGCCACAGTGGACGAGACCGGGCTGCCCAACAGCCGCATGGTTCTGCTCAAGGAAATCGAGGACAGCGCCTTTGTGTTCTATACCAACTACGGCAGTGCCAAGGCGCAGGAACTGGATCATGCGGGCAAGGCGGCCTTTGTGATGCATTGGAAATCGCTGCGCCGCCAGATCCGTGTGCGCGGCACCATCACCCGCGAGGAGGGGCCGCAGGCGGACGAATACTACAAATCCCGTTCGCTCAAGAGCAGGCTGGGGGCCTGGGCTTCAAAGCAGTCGCAGCCGCTGGACAGCCGCGGCACGCTGATGGCGGAAGTGGCAAAGGTGACGGCGATGAAAGGTCCGAATCCTGAGCGCCCGCCGTTCTGGGGCGGCTACCGCCTGGTGCCGGTTGAGATCGAGTTTTGGGCCGATGGCGCCTTCCGGTTGCACGACCGTTTCCGCTGGCGCCGCGATGACGCATCTGCAGCATGGAAGATCAGCCGTCTTAATCCCTGACAGGAATCGTCAGTTAACCCTGGGTCAAGAGATCTTTCCTGACAATTTCAAGACTTTTTAGCTTGAATTCCAAGGTCAGTTTGGCGCATCAGGACACCATCAAAAAAACAAGAAACGCGGTAGGGAATATCCAGTGGCAGAAGATCTCAGCAGCTTGCAGCAAGTTCAGGGGCTGGTGAAGTGGTTTGACCCGGCGAAAGGTTATGGCTTTGTCGTTTCCGACTCCGGCGGACCGGACATTCTTCTGCATGTGAATGTGCTGCGCAATTTCGGGCAAAGCTCTGTCGCGGACGGCGCCCGCATCGAGATTGTGACACATCAGACCGGCCGCGGCGTTCAGGCCGTCGAAGTGATCTCGATCCAGCCGCCAGAGCGCGAAGACACCCCGGTGCTGAGCGATTTTGCCGAACTGGACATGGGCAGCCTGCAAAATGAGCCGCTGGAGCCTGCGCGCGTCAAATGGTTCGACAAGGGCAAGGGCTTTGGCTTTGCCAATGTGTTCGGCCGCGGCGAAGACGTGTTCCTGCATGTCGAGGTCCTGCGCCAGTCGGGTCTTGCGGATCTGCAGCCCGGCGAGGCGCTGGCGATGCGCGTAATCGACGGCAAGCGCGGCCGCATGGCGGTTGAGGTGCTGGCCTGGGAAGCCGCTTTGGCGGCAGGCCACCAGGACTGAGCGGATGCTGCGGCGCCTTCGGCACTGGGGGCTTGCTGCAGCCGTTTGTTCAAGCTTAGCTGCACCGGCTCTTGCCGGAGGAGACTGCCAATTGGGCCGGGCCGACCTGCGCGGCAGCTGGGGGCAGACCGGGTTTTCCGTTGAAATCGCTGACGATGAGCAGGAACGCGCCAAGGGGCTGATGTTCCGCGAGTCGATGCCGCGCGGGGCAGGGATGCTGTTTGTCTACGACCGGCCCCAGCCTGCGGCCTTCTGGATGAAGAACACCCTGATCCCGCTGGATATCATCTTCCTTGACGAAAACGGCCTCGTGACCTCGGTTCATGAGAACGCCATACCGGGCGATCTGAGCCCGATCCCGGGCGGTGATGAGGTGTTTGCAGTGCTGGAAATTAACGGTGGGCTGGCCCGCCGGTACGGTATCGCTGCGGGAACCCAGATGCGGCATCAAATTTTTTCCGCCAGCAGCGCAGTTTGGCCCTGTTAGGGGTTTTCAAATCACTTCGCCGGAGATAGGAAGGCGCACGGTCCGGGGCGTGGCGCAGTCTGGTAGCGCACCTGTTTTGGGTACAGGGGGTCGTGAGTTCGAATCTCGCCGCCCCGACCACTTCCTTCCATAAAAGTGCCGCGAATCTTAAGCAGGGATGCCGCCTGGAAGATTCGGATCCCGCTTCGGGAGATGGAAGGCTCCAAAATGCAACCATGGGTGTTAATACTTCCTTAATAGCTTGTTAACACTCCCTTAACCAAGTGCCGCTGACCCGCATCAGTTGGTTAACGGCATGGCGGGCACTGATGCTGCGGCGCCGTCATACCATCGGAAGATCACCACAAAGTTGTTTGAACGCACCGCCTGCGGCAAGCCAGCCAAGAGATGTGAATCGTTGCCGGCGGAACGGCGGCACAGGCTTCTCTGCGAGGCGGCAAGTTGTTTTCTTGGAATGAGAAATCCGGGTTGCGCTCAGACCTGAAAAAGTCACCGCCGGACCTGGCTGCCTGTGGATGAATCAATGGCCGTCGCAGGACCCTTGAAACCGCGTATAGCGTCAACAGCAAAGATCGTTGCCAAGGGGTAAATTTAACGTTGACCCATTGTGTATGAATACGCCAAATTGTGGACACCGGTTGCGATGGCACTAAATCTGGTGGGTTAAGGAGCCACAGCAACAACGCTGAAAAACAGCAGACAGTCCTGTGTAGAAAGGCCGGCGAGGGCCGCAAGTGCGTCAAATGCGGCGTGCGCTGGGTATCTGCGTGTTGCGTGGCCGGAATGGCTGGTGCGGGGGCACCGTGACACTTGACCGATGTGTGCTTGAGAAGGGGCAGAGCATGAAGATCGAACGGAAATTCACCAAACCCGGGCAGGATGCTTACGCCGATCTGGCTTTTGTCTCCGCTACCTCGGAGATTCGCAATCCGGACGGGACCATCGTTTTCCGGCTCGACAATATCGAAATCCCCGCGTCGTGGAGCCAGGTGGCCAGCGACGTCATCGCGCAGAAGTATTTCCGCAAGGCCGGGGTGCCGTCCCGCCTGAAGAAGGTCCGCGAAAAGGACGTGCCGGAATTCCTGTGGCGCTCTGTCCCTGACAAGGGCGCGGAGCTGGGCGGCGAGACGTCCTCCAAGCAGGTGTTCGACCGTCTGGCGGGCGCCTGGGCCTACTGGGGCTGGAAAGGCGGCTATTTCTCCTCTGAGACGGATGCACGCGCTTATTACGACGAGATGCGCTATATGCTGGCGACCCAGCGCTCGGCCCCGAACTCGCCCCAGTGGTTCAACACCGGCCTGCACTGGGCCTATGGCATCGACGGTCCGGCGCAGGGCCATCACTATGTCGACTACAAGACCGGCAAGCTGACCAAGTCGGACAGCGCCTATGAGCACCCCCAGCCGCATGCCTGCTTCATCCAGTCGGTCTCTGACGACCTGGTGAAGGATGGCGGCATCATGGACCTGTGGGTGCGCGAGGCGAGGCTGTTCAAATACGGTTCAGGCACCGGCACCAATTTCTCCCATCTGCGGGCCGAGGGCGAGCCGCTGTCCGGCGGCGGCAAATCCTCCGGCCTGATGGGCTTCCTCAAAATCGGCGACCGCGCTGCGGGCGCTATCAAATCAGGCGGCACAACCCGTCGGGCAGCAAAAATGGTGATCGTCGACGCCGATCACCCGGATATCGAAGACTTCATCCAGTGGAAGGTCATCGAGGAGCAGAAGGTCGCGTCGATTGTCGCGGGCTCCAAGATGCACGAGAAGATGCTGAACGGCATCTTCGAGGCGATCCGCAGCTGGGACGGGGCTGAGGCCGATGCCTATGACCCGACGGTCAACGGCGGGCTGAAGTCGGCCATCCGCGAGGCCAAGAAGGTGGCAATCCCGGAAACCTACATCAAGCGGGTTCTGGATTATGCCAAGCAGGGCCATACCTCGATCGAATTCCCGACCTATGACACCGACTGGGATTCCGAGGCTTACAGCTCTGTCTCCGGGCAAAACTCCAACAACTCGATCCGGGTGACCAACGCATTCCTGCACGCGGTTGAAAAGGACGCCGACTGGGAGCTGTTCAACCGCACCGACGGCAAGGTTGCCAAGGTGATCAGGGCCCGCGATCTGTGGGAGAAAGTGGGCCACGCGGCTTGGGCCTGTGCCGATCCCGGCATCCAGTTCCACGACACCGTGAACGAATGGCACACCTGCCCGGAAGACGGTGAGATCCGCGGCTCAAACCCTTGTTCGGAATACATGTTCCTGGACGACACCGCCTGCAACCTGGCATCGCTGAACCTGCTGAGCTTTCTGAAGGACGGCCAGTTCCAGGCAGATGATTACATGCATTGCTGCCGCCTGTGGACGCTGACGCTGGAAATTTCGGTGATGATGGCGCAGTTCCCGTCCAAAGAAATCGCGCAGCGCTCCTACGACTTCCGCACCCTTGGTTTGGGCTATGCCAATATCGGCGGGTTGCTGATGAACATGGGCTACAGTTACGACTCGGACGAGGGCAGGGCGCTTTGCGGTGCACTGACCGCCCTGATGACCGGCGTGGCCTATGCCACCTCTGCAGAAATGGCGGCAGAACTGGGCGCCTTCCCGGGATATGCAAAAAACGCAGACCACATGCTGCGCGTGATCCGCAACCACCGCAACGCTGCAAAGGGCAAAGCGGAAGGCTACGAAGCGCTGTCGGTCAAGCCCGTGCCGCTCGACATTGCCAATTGCCCGGACGCGCTGCTGACCGATCTGGCTGCCAGCGCTTGGGATGAGGCACTGGAGCTGGGTGAGAAACACGGCTACCGCAATGCCCAGACCACGGTTATTGCACCGACCGGCACCATTGGCCTGGTTATGGACTGCGACACCACAGGCATTGAGCCGGACTTTGCCCTGGTGAAGTTCAAGAAACTGGCCGGCGGCGGCTACTTCAAGATCATCAACCGTTCTGTGCCGTCGGCGCTGGAGGGGCTGGGCTACAGCTCCTCGCAGATCGAGGAAATCGTGTCCTACGCTGTCGGCCATGGCTCCATCGGCAACGCACCGGGCATCAACCACACCTCGCTGGCAGGCCACGGATTTGGCCCCAATGAGCTGGCCAAGGTGGATGCGGCGCTGGAATCGGCCTTTGACATCCGTTTTGTGTTCAACCAGTGGACCCTGGGCGAGGATTTCTGCACCGGCGTGCTGGGCATCCCGGCAACCAAGCTGAACGACCCGACCTTCGACCTGCTGCGCCACCTGGGCTTCACCAAAAAGGACATTGAGGCCGCCAATGACCATGTCTGCGGCACCATGACCCTGGAAGGCGCGCCGCATCTGCAGGAACAGCACTACGCGATCTTCGACTGCGCCAATCCGTGCGGCAAAAAAGGCAAGCGTTTCCTGAGTGTTGACAGCCATATTTGCATGATGGCCGCAGCGCAAAGCTTTATCTCCGGTGCGATTTCCAAGACCATCAACATGCCGAATTCGGCCACCATCGAGGACTGCCAGAAAGCCTATGAGCTGAGCTGGAGCCTGGGCATCAAAGCGAACGCGCTCTACCGCGACGGTTCCAAGCTGAGCCAGCCGCTGGCGGCCGCGCTGGTTGAAGATGATGACGATGCAGCCGAGGTGCTGGAGAGCGGCTCCAATCAGGAAAAGGCGGCGGTGCTGGCAGAGAAGATCGTTGAGAAAGTGGTCATCAAGGAAGTGCTGAAGTCGCACCGCACCAAGATGCCGCAGCGGCGCAAGGGCTATACCCAGAAGGCGGTTGTCGGCGGCCATAAGGTGTACCTGCGCACTGGCGAGTACGAGGACGGCAACCTCGGCGAGATCTTCATCGACATGCACAAGGAAGGCGCAGGCTTCCGGGCGATGATGAACAACTTCGCCATCGCGGTGTCGGTCGGCCTGCAGTACGGTGTGCCGCTTGAGGAGTTCGTTGACGCCTTCACCTTCACCAAGTTCGAGCCCGCGGGCATGGTCCAGGGCAACGACTCGATCAAGAACGCGACCTCGATCCTCGACTATGTGTTCCGCGAACTGGCGGTGTCGTATCTCGACCGCACCGATCTGGCGCATGTGAAGCCGGAAGGCGCGACCTTCGACGATCTGGGCCGGGGCGAGGAAGAAGGCGTGTCGAACCTGTCGGAGCTGAGCGAAACCGCGGCGACACGGTCGCTGGAAGTGCTGAAGCAGATTTCCTCGACCGGCTATCTGCGCAAGCGCCTGCCGCAGGAACTGGTGGTACTGCAGGGCGGCCAGCCTGACGCGGGTTTGCTGGGCACCGGAACCGATCCGGTGGCGGCGCTGCAAACCCTGGTACCCGAAACCACTGAGGCGCCAGCGCAAGCCGCCGGTGGCATGGACGCGCGCACCAAGGCAAAAATGCAGGGCTACGAGGGCGAAGCCTGTGGCGAATGCGGCAACTACACGCTTGTGCGCAACGGCACCTGCATGAAATGCAACACCTGCGGGGGAACCTCCGGCTGCAGCTGAGGACCTTCGCTTGCGGCGCCGGTCTTACCCCCGACGGCGCCGCATCCAACCAAACACTGCAGGCAGGCTAAGGGCTGCTTGTAACGACATCAGGAACGGGTGCGCCCGTTCTGAACACCGGGATGGCCCAGGTAAGAAAATACTCTCGGGCAGTCAATGAAGGAGCCTGACCGGTGACAACTGGCTTCCTCTGGATCAGAGGGAGCCATTTTCTTTTGGTTCAGTGTCCTGGGTCTGGTCAGTTTGCATATCTTATAATCAGAATTATGGTAAATTACGGGTAAGCCGCAGCACTCGAACGGTGAATTTCACCGAAATCATCGCCTTAACGGCCTGAGCAATCCTTCCTGAGCTACGCTGGCAACCAGTTCCCCGCTTTCCGTGAAGATTGATCCCCGATTGAACCCGCGGGCGCCTCCGGTGAACGGCGCATCCATCGCGTACAAATGCCAGTTCTGCAATTTCACCGGAGCATGGAACCACATCGTGTGGTCCAGACTGGCCGTCATCGCCTCGGGATTGTGAAACGTCAGGCCATGAGGACGCATTGAGGATCCCAACAGCCCAAAGTCGGACACATATGCCAGCAGTATGTGTTGCAGTTCCGGGCCTGCGCCGTAGGCTGCTTCCATTCGAACCCACATCTGATTGGCATCACTGGTTTTTTCCGGCGCCATCGGGTCGCGCGGCTCAACCTCCCGGATTTCAAACGGCCGCGGCCGCAGCAGTTCAGCCTGCTTCTCCGGAGCAAAGCGGCTGGCATTCCGCGTGAGGATCGCGTGGCGCGGTTCCAAGCTGTCAGGCTCCGGAACCGCCGGCATTTTATGCTGATGATCCCAACCGTCTTCCTGGGCATGAAAGGAAGCTGCCAAGTTCAGGATTTGCTTGCCGTTTTGCATCGCCACAACCCGCCGCGTGGTGAAACTGCGGCCATCACGAGCTCGGTCAACCTCGTAAATCACCGGCCGGGATGGATCGCCGGGACGGATGAAGTAGGCGTGAAGAGAATGACATAAGCGATTGGAAACAGTAGAATAAGCTGCCGCTAGAGCCTGTGCGATAACTTGCCCGCCGTAAATCCGCGTCGGGGTTTCTCCACCAGAGCCTGAGCCGCGGTAAAGATTGGTATCGAGGGTTTCAAGGTCCAGGAGAACTAGCAAGGCTTTGGCGGTATCAGTCATCGTTTTCGCTTTCCTTTTACCAGCCAGTTGCAACCCTTGCAGAGTTGACGGAAACGCACGTTAATCTGTGATGGCGCCATGCACCAGTGCCTTGAGTTCCGGGCGTGACGGATATGAGCTTGAGGGGGCCAGCTGAGTCAGAAACACCACTGACAGATCCAGTTTCCGGTCTACCCAGAAGAAAGTCGAGGCTATTCCACCCCAGCTGAAGTCACCGATGGAACCAGGACACCGCGCGCGTGCGGGGTTCAGCACGACTGCACCACCCAGCCCGAAGCCCATGCCTTCCATCGGCTGTTCTGCAAAACTGCTGGGACCCATTGATGCAATGTCACCAGAAAGGTGATTTTGCATCATGAAATCAACCATATGCGGACTGATAATGAAGCCGTCGGCGCAACGTCCCCGGTGCCGGAGCATCTCAGCAAACGCCATGTAGTCGTCAATTGTGCCAACAAGCCCGCCGCCGCCGGACTGCATGCTGGCCTGCTCAAAGGGTGAACGCCCGTAACAGTCAGTGAAACGGAGACTGTCACTGCCTGCATCCGCTGAATTGAGCGCCATAGCATCTCCGGCAAGCGGCGTATAGAGCGAGGCAAACCGGTTCCCTGCCCCGCCTGGCACCTGAAATCCGGTTTCGGCCATGCCCAGCGGCTCAAAAATTTCACTGCTCAGGAAGCCCCCAAGCGGTTTGCCGGACACGACCTCCACAACCCGGCCCAGCACATCTGTTGCCACTGAATACTCCCAGCGGCTTCCCGGCTTGAACGCCAGCGGCAGTTCTGCCAGGCGCGCAACCATAGAAGACAGCGGCCCATGATCCGGCTTGAACAGAATATCTTCTTTCGCCATCGCTTCCGGCAATACTCCTGGATTGAACGGATAACTCAGCCCGCTGGTATGCGTCAGCAGCTGATGCAGCGTTGGAACCGGGCATGGTTCTGTCTGATCCAGTGCGGATGCAGCCGGTAACAGTGCCCGCATGTTGCTGAACTCCGGGAGGAAATCGCTGACTGGCGCATCCAGATGAAACGCACCGCGTTCCAGCAGCATCATGACAGCCAGCGACGTCACCGGCTTGGTCATCGAATAGAGGCGCACCAGCGTATCACGGGTGTATGGCAGGTTCTCTTCGATGTTCCTCATCCCGGCAGCATGGAAGTAGATTTCCTCGCCGCCGCGGCGTATCAGCAAGGTGCTCCCCGGGTATTTCCGTTCATCGGCATAGCGTTGCTGCCAGGATTTTATCCTCTCCAGCCGTTTTGGGTTCATTGATGCCTCCTGCCCATGCCCGCTCCTCCCCGTTTGGGTCGTTCCGGGATAATGCGTTGCACGACCAGGCAGGTCGAGTGGAATTCGCGTTTATAAGGTGAACAGACCAACATTGCCCTGAACATAGACAATCGCTTCCCGTCTCCCGTCCGCCTCAACCAGAGCACGTTGCGCCAAGTTTTTTACGCCTCATTGCGTTTGTGGGTTCGCATTCGAAAAAAAATTGTCTTAGAAGTTCAAAGGGAAAGAGGGCAAGGACATACGAATGGCGAGTATTCTGGTATTGAACGGACCCAACCTGAACCTGCTTGGCACCCGCCAGCCGGAGATCTATGGCTCTGTGACATTGGCAATGGTTGAAGCCGCTTGTACGGATCATGCCGCAAAGCTGGGTTTGGAAGTTGCCTGCCTGCAATCGAACCACGAAGGCGCGCTCATTGACGCGGTTCATGATGCCAAGAGCCGCCATCAGGGGATCATCCTGAATGCCGGAGCCTACACGCACACTTCGATTGCTCTCATGGATGCGTTGATTTCCGTGGAAATTCCTGCAGTTGAAGTGCATCTCTCAAATATCTACGCACGCGAAGAGTTCCGCCACGCTTCCTACATTTCCAAAGCGGTACTCGGACAGGTCTGCGGGTTTGGTGCGCAGGGGTATTTGCTGGCTCTGGATGCATTGGCCGCGCATCTGAAGAGTGCCGGTGCCGCATGAAAGTCAGGAAATACCTGAGTTTTGTCTGCGGTGCGCAGAGCCTGGAGGAACTGTGGCATGGCCATGTGCAGCAGATGTCGGAGTATGGGTTTGACAGGCTGATCTACGGGCACACGCGCTACAAGACGGAGACGTCACTGGGGGATCCGGATGACTTTGTCATTTTGTCCAACCATGAGAACGCATACTTGGACGGGTTCCTGCGCAAGGGGCTCTACTTTCACGCGCCAATGCTTCGCTGGGCCCTCGAGAATGAAGGACCCGGAAGCTGGCGGATCGTGCAGGAAATGGCCGCAAAAGGCACCCTTGGACCCGAAGCTCTGAAAGTGCATGAATTCAACCAGGCCCTGGATATGAAGGCAGGCTATACGATCAGCTTTTATTCCTCCTCTCCTCGCTACAAGGGCGCAATTTCCTTGGCCGCCCGGCCAGGCTTGTCTCAGGATCAGGTAGACGCGCTGTGGCAGGATGAGGGCAGCGATATCGTCCTGATGAACAACGTTGCGCATTTGAAGATCCTCACCCTGCCCTACGAAGCTCCGCATCGGAGCCTGACCAAGCGGCAGCGGGAAGTGCTGCAATGGGTTGGCGACGGCAAGACAACTCAGGACATCGCACTTCTGATGGGGCTGACACCGGCGACGATTGAAAAGCATCTTCGCCTGGCACGGGAATCTCTTTCGGTGGAGACCACCGCGCAGGCGGTCCTGAAAGCCGCTCTCTACAACCAGATGTATGTAGTGGACGCCTGAAGCTCCGATGGGGCTTCCCCTGCCCGGCCTTAACTATCCGGACTATACCTTTGAAATCATGTAGCTTCCCACGTCCGTTCGCCGCCATTGAAAGGAAACCCGCGCGGTAAAGGCAGCGCAAAAGACGTTAATTAGCGTCAAAAAGTATGGTATTCTGTACTACCGCTAAAGGATAATTCGTTGCAAATTCCTCTTGTTCCGTGAGTGGTGGCTTTGGCCAAGGAACTTTGGGTATTGAACCTTGCGATTACAAGGCTCTCCTACCTGATCGGGGGCAGGCACGTATAGATCCGTGTTCTGCCCCGATATATGAGGGGTCCTGCCCATCCCCATCAGCGGGGCCCCTCGCACTTCCTCCCCAAAGATTTCCCGTCTTGGCACAGGTACTAGAGACACGCGTTGCTGCCGGCCGCCTCAGATTGGGCACAAAAAAACCGGCAGGATAACTCCTGCCGGTTTCGGAACCTGATATCTTGGGACCAGATCAGCCCTGAGCGGCCTTTGCAACTTCAGCTGCGAAGTCTTCTTTCTCGACTTCGATGCCTTCGCCGACTTCAACGCGGACAAAGCCGGTGATGGTGGCGCCTGCTTCCTTGGCAGCGGCTTCCACGGTCAGGTCAGGGTTCACCACAAACTGCTGGTTCAGCAGGGTCGACTCAGCCACGAATTTCTTCATGCGGCCTTCGATCATCTTCTCGATCACCTGCTCCGGCTTGCCGGATTCACGGGCGATGTCGATCTGAACCTGCTTTTCCTTCTCGACGATGGAAGCGTCCAGGTCAGCTTCAGACAGCGCCGCCGGGTTCACAGCCGCAATGTGCATTGCAACCTGCTTGCCGATGGCTTCGTCGCCGCCGTTCATGGCAACCAGAACGCCGATTTTGCCCATGCCCGCGGTGGCCGCGTTGTGGACGTAGGACACGACAGTCTCGCCTTCCAGAGCTTCCATGCGGCGCAGCGACATGTTCTCGCCGATGGTGGCGATCTTGTCGGTCAGGGTCTCGGCAACGGATTTGCCGCCCAGATCTGCAGCGGCCAGCGCTTCGATGTCAGAGGCACCCAGGGCTGCAGTGGCGATTTTGCCAACCATGTCCTGGAACTCGCCGTTCTTTGCAACGAAGTCGGTTTCGGAGTTCACCTCAACGGCAACGCCCTTGCTGCCTTCGACGACAACAGCCACCAGGCCTTCTGCGGCAGTGCGGCCGGATTTCTTGGCGGCTTTCGCCAGGCCTTTGGTGCGCAGCCAGTCAACAGCGGCTTCCATGTTGCCGTCGTTTTCGACCAGTGCTTTTTTCGCGTCCATCATGCCTGCGCCGGTGGATTCGCGCAGTTCTTTCACCATTGCTGCAGTGATTGCCATCTTAGGCTCTCCTCAATTCAAAAACAGATTTGGGGCAGGTGATACCCTGCCCCGCATGTCAGTTCCGTGACAGGACGGATCAGGCGTCAGCCGCTTCTTCAGCCACGGCTTCTTCTGCCGGTGCTTCTTCCAGCGCGCCCAGGTCAACACCTGCTGCGCCCAGCTGAGCGGACATGCCGTCCAGAGCCGCGCGGGCAACCAGATCGCAGTACAGCGAGATGGCGCGCGATGCGTCGTCGTTGCCCGGGATGATGTAGTCAACGCCATCGGGGGAGCAGTTGGTGTCGACAACAGCCACAACCGGGATGCCCAGTTTCTTGGCTTCGGCGATGGCCAGTGCTTCTTTTTTCACGTCGATGACGAACAGCAGGTCCGGGACGCCGCCCATTTCGCGGATGCCGCCCAGGGAGGCCTGCAGCTTCTCCTGGTCGCGTTCCATGCCCAGACGCTCTTTCTTGGTCAGGCCTTCGGCGCCGGAGGACATCTTCTCGTCGATTTCCTTCAGGCGGTTGATCGACTGGGAAACGGTTTTCCAGTTGGTCAGGGTGCCGCCCAGCCAGCGGTGGTTCATGAAGTACTGAGCGGACTTCTCGGCTGCTTCGGCGATCGGGCCTGCTGCCTGGCGCTTGGTGCCGACGAACAGGATGCGGCCGCCTTTGGCAACGGTGTCACGGACAACCTGCAGAGCCTGGTCCAGCATCGGAACAGTCTGGGTCAGGTCCATGATGTGGATGCCGTTGCGCGCGCCGTAGATGAAGGGCGACATGCGCGGGTTCCAGCGCTGAGTCTGGTGGCCGAAGTGAACGCCAGCTTCCAGCAGCTGACGCATGGTGAACTCGGGAAGAGCCATGCTATTCTTTCCTTTCCGGTTTCTATCCTCGGCGGGGGTTCAGAGCAGATGCTCCAACCGGGGGTCCGTCAGGGATGTCTCCCCTGATCAGGCCAAACCCCGCCTGCGGGTTCGTAGGCGCGCCTATAGATCAGAATTTGCCGGCTGACAAGGCCCGTCCCACAGAAATCGGCGCCCTTCTCCGCATTTCAGGTCGTCAAGGCCTCTTGATGGCCGCTGCGCACCAGCGCCTCAGCCCGGGCAGCCAGCGCCTTGCGGTCCGGGAACTCCGCTACCCTCAGAGGCGGGTGGTAGATCAGTTCCACCCCGCCTTGGCGCCGGGCTGCCAGGATCTTGAGAAGATGCGGGCCAAAGTCCATGTCTCCCCACCAGCCGTAAAAGCGGGCGGACGCTCCCTGGGGCGCGTGGTACACTACGGAAACCGGCTGAACAAACAGTCCGTTGCGGAGCTGATCGGTGAAAAACGCGGCGAAGAGTGTTGTTTTGAAACGCAGAACCCGCAAGCCGTCCGTCGACGTGCCCTCCGGGAAAAACAGCAGCTTATGCCCTGCTTGCAACCGCTGCTCGAACAGCTCTGCCTGCTCCCGGGCCTTCTTGGGGTTTCTCTCGATGAACACAGTGCCGGTGGCCCGCGCCAGCCAGCCGATGCCCGGCCATCCGGCGACCTCGGCCTTGGACACGAAGTAAATCCGCTTTCGCGCGTTGAGGGCGAAAATATCCAGCCAGGAAGAGTGGTTGGCAACAACCGGCCCGCGCTGCCGCATCAGCGTGCCGCGGGTCCGGTAACGGATCCCCAGGATACGAAAGGCATTACGGCAGACGAACTGGGTGATAAATGGTGTGACCGGCCGCTGGTGCCCGAACAGAGGCCGCTCGGCCAGCCGCACGGTCAGCAAAACCAGCAGCCCGCCAAACACCAGAAGCGCCAGCGGCAGGCCGCGCAGCAGCACCAGCACCCAGCCCAGCGGGCTGATCCGGACCGGATCGGGCCTGTCCCCGCTTTGCCAGCTTATACTCATCTGCGTCCCTTTCCGCCGGAATAAATCTTGCGCTGACGCTCGTTCATCCGTGCTGTGTCCAGGATCAGGCAGACGTCGGTGGTGTTGAACGCATGGTCAACATAAGCGCCCTCGCCAACAAATCCGCCAAGCCGCAGGTAGGCCTTGATCAGCGCGGGCGTGTCCACCATCGCGCGCTTCCGGTCCAGATCATCAACGGCAACCAAGTCCATGGACTGAAACGCTTTTGACCTGACGCGCAGTTCCGGCGGCGCCAGGTGGTTGTGATGCAGCATGGCCAGCGGATTGGCCAGATGCTTGGGATCTGTGCCATGGAAGCTGGCCACGCCGAACAGGACCTCAATCCCGTGTTTCTCAACATAGTCCGCCAGCCCGGACCAGAGGTGAAACATCGCCATGCCGCCGCGGTATTCGGGGTGCAGGCAGGACCGCCCCAGTTCCAGCAGCCTGCGGCCTGAGGCCTTCAGCGTGCTCAGATCGTATTCATCTTCGGAATAGAACTGCCCCGCCTGCGCAGCCTGGTCATCCCGCAGCAATCTGTAAACCCCGGCCACCGTGCCTGTGGCCTCATCCACCGCCAGCATGTGGTCGAAGAAGGGATCGAACCTGTCCCGTTCCAGCCCGGCCTGATGATCAACCATTGCGCCACCGCCGCCGAGTTCACGTACGAACACGTCATAGCGCAGGGCCTGCGCGGCGCGCAGCTCATCCTCGGTTTCGGCTATTTTCACTGAAAACTCCGGGGGGGCGACTGCCATTTGCTCACCTTCGCATCGTTGAGGGTTGAGCGCTCCATTCCAATCAGGCAAAGAGCGCTCAGCAATTGGGAAGAATTTGAGGGATTACGTTAACCCTTCATAAACCGTTATGGATCAAAGACGGGGATAAGGGAGACACGCGCTCCGTCAATCACAAGCTTGCCCTGATCGGGAAAGTTCACCGTGATCTTGCCGCCCGCGTTCGACTGCACCTGGCCTACGCCCCACTCAGGGTGGTCCGGGTGCCGGACGAACATGCCGGGGGCTAAAATAGCGTTGAGGTCATTCATAGGGGGATGGCCCAGTTCGGAGGAAGTAATAGTTATGGGTGTAGATAACGCCAATTTGGCCGCATTGGTAGGGTCGCGGATCTGTCATGATCTGATCAGCCCGGTCGGCGCAATCAACAACGGTCTGGAACTGCTGGGCATGGCCGGCAGCATGTCGGGACCGGAACTGGAGCTGATTTCCGACAGCGTCGCCAATGCCAATGCGCGCATCCGTTTCTTTCGCATCGCCTTTGGCTCGGCCGGCGATCAGCAGACACCGCGGGCAGAGGTGGTTTCTGTGCTGGAAGATGTCGGCAAGGGCGGACGCATTCAATACCAATGGTCGCCGCTGGAGGGCTGCACCCGCAGTGAGGCACGGCTGGCGTTCTTGTCGGCGCTGTGCCTGGAAAGCGCCTTGCCCTATGGCGGCACGGTCAAGATCTTCTGCGCCGATGGCAAGTGGACCGTGGTGGGCGAAGGCCGCAAGGTCACAGTTGATGATGAACTGTGGGCCCGGGTCAGCGGCGGCAGCTCAAACGCTGAGATTACACCCGCTTTGGTTCAATTCGCATTGCTGCCGGAGGCCGCCAAGGAAGCAGGCCGGACCGTGCGGCTGGAATTGAATTTGGAAAACATCACGATGCAGTTCTGAGAACTGCATTCTGCGCAAAGAAACGCCGGGCGGACAGCCCGGCGTTTTGCATTTTTAACGGTCAGGCGCGGGTGGTTCCGTTGCCGCGCACCAGGTATTTGAAGCTGGTGAGCTGGGTGGCGCCGACCGGCCCGCGGGCATGCATCTTGCCGGTGGCAATCCCGATCTCGGCCCCCATCCCGAATTCGCCGCCATCAGCAAACTGGGTTGAGGCATTGTGCATCAGGATGGCGCTGTCGAGTTCAGCAAAGAATGTCTGAACCGCTTTCTCGTCCTCGGTGATGATGCAATCGGTATGCTGTGAGTGATGCGTGCGGATGTGCTGAATCGCTTCATCTATGCCCGCTACCTGCTTGGCAGCAATGATGGAATCCAAATACTCCTTACCCCAGTCTTCAGCCGTTGCGGCGGTCATGCCGTCCGGTCCGGGCAGTCCTGCCTCGGCGCGGATTTCAACGCCGGCAGAGGCCAGGGCTTCCAGAACCATCTTGCCCAGCGTCGGCGCAATGTCCTGGTGGATCAGCAGGCATTCCGCGGCACCGCAGATCCCAGTTCGGCGGGTCTTGGCGTTCAGCACCACATCCAGCGCCTTCTGCGGATCGGCAGCCTTGTCCAGGTAGATATGAACGATGCCCTCAAGATGCGCAAAGACAGGCACCCGAGCCTCGCGCTGGACAAGCCCGACCAGCCCTTTGCCGCCACGCGGAACAATGACATCGACATAGTCTGTCATGGTCAGCAGTTCCTGAACCGCGGCGCGGTCGCGGGTCGGAACCAGCTGCACCGCGCCCTCCGGCAAGCCTGCCGATTTCAGGCCTTCTGCCAGGCAGGCATGGATCGCGAGTGAGGAATGGAAGCTTTCGGAGCCGCCGCGCAGGATCACCGCATTACCCGATTTCAGGCAGAGCGCGCCAGCGTCTGCCGTTACATTGGGCCTGCTTTCATAGATCACGCCAATCACACCCAGAGGGGTGCGGACGCGCTGGATCTTCAGGCCTGTGGGCTGCTCCCACTCTTCCATCACCTCGCCAACCGGATCGCGCTGCTCTGCAACCGCGCGCAGGCCGTCAACGATGCCTTGGATGCGGGGTTCGTCCAGCATCAGACGGTCCATCATCGCGTCCGACAGGCCCTTGTTTCGGCCAAACTCTAAATCCTTGGCGTTTGCCGCGATGATCTCCGCCCGGCGGCTCCAAACCGCCTCGGCAGCGCCGATCAAGGCTGCATGTTTGCGTTCCGCACTGGCCGTTGCCAGGATTTGCGCCGCTTGCTTTGCACGTTTGCCAAGCTCCGCCATCACGGCGGGGATATTTTCATTGTCTTTCATATGTCTCGTGCCCTTGCCGGTCCCTGTCTGGCGCTGCATGCCATCCCGGCTGGAATAAACTATCAGGTGGTGCGTTCAAAGCGCCATATCATCGCGGTGGATCAGCGCGGCGCGGCCGGGATAGCCCAGCGTTGCCTCGATCTCCTGCGATTGGCGCCCCTGGATGGCACGGGCCTCGTCAGCCGTATAGCGCGAAAGCCCCTGCCCCAGTTTGCGCCCGTCTGGGCCGAGGATGGCCAGCGGATCGCCGCGGCCAAAGTCACCCTCCACATGACGGACGCCTGCGGGCAGCAGGCTTTTGCCGGACATGAGCGCACGGGCGGCGCCCTCATCAATTGTCAGCACACCGCGGGTCTTCATCGCCGCGATCCAGCGTTTACGCGCAGCCTGCGGATCGCCCTGCCCGGTAAACCAGGTGCATGGCGCGCCTTCCTCTAGCGTTTTCAAAGGGTTCAAGGGCGAACCTTCAGTGATCGCCATCGCACAGCCTGCGGCGGTTGCCATCTTGGCCGCCAGCAGTTTGGTGATCATCCCGCCCTTGGACAGGCCGGAAACCCCATCACCGGCCATTGCCTCGATCTCGGGCGTGATCTCATCAATCCGGTCATAGCGTTTGGCGTCCGGATCCAATGCCGGATTGGCACTGTAGAACCCATCAACATCAGACAGCAGGATCAGCGCATCGGCCCCAACGGTCACCGCGACCTGTGCCGCCAGACGGTCGTTGTCGCCATAGCGGATCTCATCGGTGGCGATGGTGTCATTTTCGTTAACAATGGGCACGGCCCCCATACCCAGAAGCGTCTCAAGGGTCGCACGGGAATTGAGGTAGCGGCGGCGGTTTTCACTGTCTTCCAGCGTCACCAGCACCTGCGCCGTGGTGATCCGGTGCGGGGCCAGCGCCTCCTCATAGGCGCGGGCCAGCCGGATTTGGCCAACCGCAGCGGCAGCCTGGGATTGCTCCAGAGGCAGGTCGGCGCGCGGCAGACCCAGCACACCACGCCCCAGCGCGATAGACCCGGAGGACACCAGCACCACGTCTGTGCCGCGGGACTTCAGCCAGGCGACGTCATTGGCCAGCGAATGCAGCCAGCCGGCGCGCAGCTCGCCGGTTTCCCGGTCCACCAGCAGGGCTGAGCCGATCTTGACGACAATGCGCTTTGCCGACGTCAGGGCTGCCAAGTTTCTTCCTCCTCGGCAGGCTTCATCCGAAGGCGGTCATCGTCGATCTCGTTGCGCAGGGCACGCAGTACTTCATTCACGCCCTGACGGCTGACGCCGGACATCAGATGCACCGGACCGCCGACAGCCGCCTCCAGGGCCTTGCGTTTCTCGTCCAGCTCTTCGGGGTCGATGGCATCGACCTTGTTGAGCGCGGTAATCCGGGTCTTGGTAGCCAGAACGCCGCCATAGGCCTCCAGCTCGCCGATGATGGTCTCGTAATCCTCAACCACGGTTTCGGAGGTGCCGTCGATCAGGTGCAGCAGCACTGCGCAACGCTCCACATGGCCCAGAAAACGGTCGCCGATCCCTTTGCCCTCATGTGCGCCTTCAATGAGGCCAGGGATGTCCGCAACCACAAACTCGGTGTTGTCGATGCCGACAACACCCAGGTTGGGGTGCAGCGTGGTAAAGGGATAATCCGCGATCTTGGGGCGGGCGTTGGAGGTGGCCGACAGAAAGGTCGATTTACCTGCATTCGGCAGGCCCAGAAGGCCCGCATCCGCGATCAGCTTGAGCCGCAGCCAAATGGTGCGTTCGACACCCTCCTGCCCCGGGTTGGCCCGGCGCGGTGCCTGGTTGGTCGCGGATTTGAAATGCAGGTTTCCGAAACCGCCATTTCCGCCCTTGGCCAGCAGAACACGTTCGCCAGGCACAGTCAGGTCGGCCAGAACGGTTTCCTGGTCCTCGTCGAGGATCTCTGTCCCCACGGGGACACGCAGAATAATATCGTCGCCGTCCTTACCGGTGCGCTGGCGGCCCATCCCGGACTGGCCGTTCTTGGCAAAGAAATGCTGCTGGTAGCGGAAGTCGATCAGGGTGTTCAGCCCCTCTGTAACCTCAGCCCAGACTGAGCCGCCCTTGCCGCCGTCGCCCCCGTCCGGCCCGCCGTATTCGATGTATTTCTCGCGGCGGAAGCTGACGCAGCCGTTCCCGCCGGCGCCCGAGCGGATATAGACCTTTGCCAGATCGAGGAATTTCATGACAGCTCCTTAATACGGCAGGTCCCTGCCCGTCCGCGCAGTATAAGTGTCCCGCCAAGGCCCGGAGCCGAGGCGGGACTGTTTCGATTGCCTTACCGCAAAGCGCGCGCCGCGCCAATCACAGTTTTCGGCTGTAAGTCCAGGTTGGGACAGTTGCGTCGCGGGCCACCGAATAGCTTTCGGCGTCGCCCAGGTAATCAAACCCGCAATGGATCAGCACCCGGGCCGAAGCGGGATTATCCTGGAAAACACAGGCGAACATCGCATCGTTGTTCTGCGGGTTGGCATCTACCAGCGCCTTGAGCGCTGCAGAAGCAAGCCCGGTGTTCCAGAACGGCGGCGCAGTCCAATAGGAAACCTCCGACTGATTTCGGTCCATCCGCTTGAGCCCGATGACACCCTTCAGTTCGGAATCGCCTTCAACGGTGCCGTCGATCACCCAAACATCTTCGTCCCGCTCATCAGCCATGGCACGGGCCACAAACGCTTCAGCCGCGCCCGGTGGCAGCGGATGGGGTACCGAGCGGGTCATGCGGGCCACCCGCTGGTCGCTGACGTAGTGCTCAATCAGGCCGGCATCTGACTTTCGCAGAGGCCGCAGCACAAAACGTTCGGTTTCGATGATTTGCTGGCACACAATCTGTTCCAGGTTCATGGGTCTGCTCCTCCTCAGCCCGCAGTCTTTCGGCTGCCTGCTTGAGATGTGTCCGCGCGGCTGCGGCGGCAATAGTTACAACGTTCAAATTGTGGAAAAATTCCCGTTTGCCGGGCGTGAACACATTTCATGCGCGTTCGATGGCCAGGCTTTCCAGAAAAACTCATCACATTCTCACAGTCCAAAACGGCAAAGGGGACCGGCCTTATAGCCGATCCCCCTAAAGATTTCTTTACCCTTCGGGTCGGCTTACTCAGCGGCCTCCGCCACTGGGAGAACCGATACAAAGGTGCGGCCTTTCAGGCCCTTGCGGAAGCTCACAGCACCGTCAGCAGTTGCAAAGAGAGTGTGGTCCTTGCCCATGCCAACGCCTTCGCCGGCCCAGAACTTGGTGCCGCGCTGACGAACGATGATGTTGCCTGCGATGGCTGCCTGGCCACCGTAGAGTTTCACGCCAAGGCGGCGACCAGCAGAGTCGCGGCCGTTACGGGAGGAACCGCCAGCTTTTTTATGTGCCATTCTCTCTCTCCTTAGCCTTTGGCCAGTTCTTTGGCCTGCTCAACCCACTCGGGCTTCACTTTGATCGCCTCGATACCAGCAATGTCGTCTTCGGACAAGGCTGCGATCTGGGCGAAAGTGGTCAGGCCGGCTTCTGCCAGTTTCTTGGCAGCTGCGGGACCGACGCCGGTCAGGGCGGTCAGGTCGTCCGAACCTGCAGCAGCTTCAGCGGCCGGAGCAGCCTTGGCTTTGGCAGCAGCTTTCGGAGCGGCTTTGGTTGCGCCCGAAGCCAGGATCTCGGTGATCCGGACCAGGGTCAGCTTCTGACGGTGGCCTTTGGTGCGCTTGGAGGAGTGCTTCCGGCGGCGCTTGACGAAGTGGATCAGCTTTTCGCCTTTGATCTGCTCGATCACTTCAGCTTTGACGGCAGCGCCGTCAACCAGCGGAGCACCGACAACCGGAGCGTCGCCGCCCAGCATCAGAACTTCGTCGAATTGGATGGTGTCGCCGGCATCTGCAGCAAGTTTCTCAACGCGGAGCACGTCGCCCGCCTGAACCTTGTACTGCTTGCCGCCAGTCTTGAGGACCGCAAACATGTGCGTCTTTCCTTTTCTAACCGCGTCCTACGGCCCCCTTACGGGCGTTTCGGCAGATGCCGCCTCGAACAGCGCGCCCTTGAATGGGCGTATGACAAATAAACCCCGGCGCACGGATTCCGGGCCGGGATGCGGGCTTATGGTTCGGAATTCCTGGTGTGTCAACCGTTTTCCACAGGCTTTTCAGACGCCCTGCGGAAATCAGATATCCTGGCCCGGTGTCAGCTCCGCCATACGGTGGGCAAGCTCCTCGAACCGGTTGGCAGTGATCTCGTACTGGACCGCGTTCAGCAGTTCATAAACCCGCTGCATTGGCTCCTCTTCCAGTGCCTCGACATAGGCCTGCACTTCAGCATCCGAGAACTCCTGATAGGTATAAGCAGAAGCTGCAAGGCTGGAGGCCTGCAGGCTGAGGCGCAGCTCGCCCTCTTGCTCCTTCATCAGCGCCCGCAACTCATCGGCGTCGAGTTCCAGGTCAATCACACCTGCAGCAGCAGCAGCCATCAGAAAGCGGAACTGGATCTGCTGCAGCGCCTTTACACCAGTGCCGGCAGCGTCAATTGCGCTCCCCATACGCTGGTACATCGCAACCCGCTTGCTGCCGGCCTTGACCAGATCCGAAATGATGCGGTTGCCTGCCAGCTGCTTCACCTCGTCATCCTCAATCAGATGTGACGAATTCTCCGCGCGCACCAATCGTTTCCCAAGGTCACTGGCATAAAAGGCCGCAGCATGGTCCAGCGCCGCATCGTCCAGGGTGTTTTCGAGGATGTCCAGCGCCAGGCCGCGCATCTTTTCGGTATCAAAGACATCTTCGGACATTTCGGTCCACTGGCTGCCAAAGGCACCGGCATCGACACCCAGCATATCCGGTGCAGTGGACGCGGACAGCGCTATGCTGTCGAGCGCCACGTCAAACCCGGTGACTTCCAGAAACGCCTCGACCCGTGCCCGGTCGGCGGCAGCTGCAGGCAGGACGGCGGCCCAACAGGCGAGCCAAAACATGACAAGGGAGCGTGTCAGGAATGCGGGCGGTAAATGGAACATCTGCATAGTGCAAATCTAGGCAAAAACCTTTGGCTGGCAACGGAAATCCGGCTTTTTTTGGGAAAGGCGCAAATCCCCCCTTGCGCCGGTCCGGAATCAACCTTAAACGCTGCCCCACCAGACCCCCGCGGAGAGGTGCCGGAGTGGTCGAACGGGGCGGTCTCGAAAACCGTTGTGGGTGCAAGCCCACCCAGGGTTCGAATCCCTGTCTCTCCGCCACTTTCCCTTACAGACCGCTTCCCAAAACTGAATGCTTCAGCCCCCGCCGGGTCGGCACGCTGGCCTCCAGCCATGCACAGCAGGCTTTAGCACACTTCAGAAGACGCACCCAACACTTTGAATTTGCCATAAAAAAAGGCCAGGCATTGCTGCCCGGCCTTTGTGTTGATTTGCTGGTCGCGGATCAGGCGCGGCGGCGGCGTCCGCCGGCACGGCCGCCACGGCCGCGGCCCTCTTCGCCTTCGGCTGCCGGGGGCTTGTTGAACTTGATCCACTCGCCGCCATGCGGGTCGTTGTTGGTCAGGAAGTTGGCAGCGCGGATGGCTTCCATTTCCTTGCCGGCGCGCGGCTTGGTTGAGCCCAGGCCAAACATGGTGACAAACGCCTCGTCGTCCATGGCCTCCGGCAGGATGATACCGGCGGCTTCAACTGCAGCCTTCTTCTCGGCGATTGCCTTTTGGGTCACCGGCAGCGCCACCGGGTTCATGATCGCAGAAGTCATGCCCGCGCCCATTGCCATCGGCAGGAAGGCGTTGTTGATGCCGTGACGGTTCGGCAGACCGAAGGAGATGTTGGACGCACCGCAAGTGGTATTCACGCCCAGCTCTTCGCGCAGACGGCGGACCAGGGCAAACACCTGCAGGCCAGCGGTTGCCATGGCGCCAACCGGCATCACCAGCGGGTCAACCACGATGTCATGCGCCGGGATGCCGAAATCGGCAGCACGCTCAACGATTTTTTTGGCGACGGCAAAGCGCACGTCGGGGTCTTCCGAAATGCCGGTGTCGTCGTTGGAGATCGCCACAACCGGGACATTGTACTTCTTGACCAGCGGCAGGATCTGTTCCAGGCGCTCTTCTTCGCCGGTGACCGAGTTCAGCAGCGGACGGCCTTCACAGACTTCCAGGCCGGCTTCCAGCGCGCCAGGGACCGAGGAGTCGATGCAGAGCGGCACGTCAACCAGGCCCTGAACCAGCTCGACGATCTTCTTCATCAGCGGCGGCTCGGTCTCGTTCGGGTTCGGGTTGGAGTTGTACACCACGCCCGCGTTGATATCGAGCACGGTTGCACCGGCCAGAACCTGAGCCACGGCGTCCTTTTCAACGGTGGAGAAATCGCCGGCTTCCAGTTCGGCCGCCAGTTTCTTGCGGCCGGTCGGGTTGATGCGCTCACCGATGACGCAGAACGGCTCGTCAAAGCCCAGGACCGCGGTTTTTGTTTTTGATTCTACGACTGTACGGGTCATTGTGGATCCTTAGGAGTTAACCGGCTTGGCGGAGTCGCCGCCGTTGTTGATGGCCCAGGTGGCATTGGTCTTGATGCCGCCCAGCGGGAAGAAGTGAACCTTCTCGATTGCAAAGTCAGAATTGGCTGCCTTATGGGCTGCCAGACCTGCCAGAACCTCGCCCGGCTCATGCGGCAGCAGCAGCTTGGACACGTCCTTGGCGCGCTTCTGCAGAACTTTCAGCGACGGGCCGACGCCGCAAGCGATAGCGAACTTGATCATGGTCTGCAGCTTGGCCGGGCCTGCGATGCCAATGTGAACCGGCAGGTTCATGCCGCGCTCATTCAGCTCATTCACCCAGTCGATCACGGGCTGAGCCTCAAAGCAGAATTGGGTCGCCAGCGCCATCCGGGCGTCGGTGCGCTTGGAGAATTCCTGTTTCCAGTCCAGCGCCGCATAGGTATTGGCGCGGCCGCCCTTGGGGTCGATGTCCAGGTTCGGCTCGGGGTGCCCCGCAACGTGCAGGTTGGTAAAGCCCGCCTGGTCGAACAGGCCGGTTTCCAGCAATTGCATCGAGCTGTCGAACTCGCCATGCGGCTTGGCAACGCCCCCGGCCAGGATCAGGCCCTGCTTGACGCCCGCTTCGCCCTGGTAGCGGTTGATCCAGTCGCCGAGCGTCGCCTTGTCCTTGATGATCCGCGCCGGGAAGTGCGGCATAACATCATAGCCTTCGCCAGCGATACGCTTGGCGGTCTCGACCATGTCCTCGATCGGGGTGCCTTCGATGTGCGCGATGTAGACGCGGGTTCCGGCGGGCAGCAGGTCGCGGAAATCTTCGACCTTGGCAGCGGTGCGCGGCATCACCTCGATGGAATAGCCTTTCAGGAAAGCTTCCATTTCGGGGGTGGCGGTTTGGCCTGCGCCAGTGTCGCGTTTCTTAAAGTTCAGCAAAGCCATCACGGCCTCCCAAAGTGGTAGGGGTCACGCCCATCCGTCATTCGCAATCAGTGCCTTCAGGCGGTCCTGATCATACTCAGTTTCCAGGCGCTTTGCTTCGGCTTCAGCAATGTCAGCCGCCTCGCCTTCCGCGGAGAAAGGTGCGGCCTTTCGCCATTCAGCCAGATAGGCGTCCGCGTCCTTAGCGTTCACCTTCATGGCTGCGCGGTCAATTGCCTGCTCGAACCGTTCCTCGAGCTGACGCTTGGCGCCGCGGCGGCCTTTGCCAACGATGACCTGCGCGGGGATATCGCGCCAGTATACAATCGTAACGTCGGGCATGCCTTGCTTTCCTCCTAGCCTGGATAGACCACGTTCTAGTGCGGTGACGCGCCGCAGGTTGGTCGATTTTCGACAACACGATGGGATTGAGCGACGTTTTGCTGCCGCGACACTAGCTTTGCGCACCTGTGAATGCCACAGCAGCGAACCGCCAAAATATTCATGTGAATTATGAGTTTTCCGGGAAGCAGCGGAAATTGCTTCACTTCTGCCCTTGCGGCGCTTGCGCCTGTGCACCCGCGCACCTATTGTCGTCCTTAACACGATAATCGGAGGGCGTGAATCATGGCGCCCAGGCGCTCGAAAGGTGCGGGCGCGTTTCCCAAAGCGGTTGAGACCCCTGCACCGGCCCGTCCCGATCCTGATGCGCTTTATGCGGCACTGGATCTGGGTACAAATAGCTGCCGCATGCTGATTGCCCAGCCCAAGGGCAGCGGCATTCATGTGGTCGACAGTTTCTCCAAGTCGGTGCAGCTCGGCGCCGGACTGGAGCGGACCGGACGGCTGTCGCGGTCCTCGATGGCGCGCACCATTCAGGCGCTGCGGATCTGCCAGCAGAAACTCAAGCGAAACAAGGTCAAGCGGATGCGGCTGGTGGCAACGGAGGCCTGCCGCCGCGCCAAAAACGCCCGGGACTTCATCCGGCAGGTGAAACGGGAAACCGGGCTTACGCTTGAAATCATCCAGCCAGAGGAGGAAGCGCGGCTCGCGGTTATTTCCTGTGCGCCGCTGGTCTCCACCAAGACGGAGCAGCTGCTGGTTGTTGATATCGGCGGCGGCTCCACCGAACTGGTCTGGATCGACGTTTCCTCGGTGCCGCGGCGCGACCGCCCGGCGGCCATCATGCGGTTGCACAACGGGTTTCACCCGACAGAAAGCCCGTTCCCTGCCGCCAAGGTGGTGGACTGGATCTCAGTGCCGCTGGGAGTCGCCACATTGCGCGACCAGTTCAACGATGTGGAGGACGACGCCGCGCGCTTTGCCCTGATGAGCTGGTTCTTCGAGGAGAACCTTGCTGATTTCGCCCCCTACAAGGACGAGCAAGCACGCGCAGGGTTTCAGATTGTCGGCACCTCCGGTACCGTCACAACCGTGGCGGCCTCGCATCTAGGCCTCAAACGCTATGACCGTACCAAAGTGGACGGGCTGCGGATGACCAGCGATCAGATTGACAAAGTGATCCGGGGTTATCTAGAACTCGGCCCTCAGGGCCGCCGCCGTGACCCCCGCATCGGCGAGGACCGGCAGGCGCTGATCATGTCCGGTTCCGCCATCCTGCAGGCGCTGCTGCGTTGCTGGCCCACTGACCGCCTATCGGTCGCGGACCGCGGCCTGCGCGAAGGCCTGCTTTATGCGCAGATGAGCGCGGATGGTGTTCTGGAAGACGGCCCCTATTAAGCGGGGCCGGTAGAATTGGATTTTTCCGGGCCGGGGGTGTCGAAACTCCGGGCATCCGGCGCAAATGGTGGCAGTCATGGCAAAGACACCGACAGGAAAGAACACTTCGGGACGCGGGCAGCGCGATCTGAAGGTGAATGTAAAAACGGCGCGCGGGCGCAAGCTCAGCTCGACCCGCTGGCTGCAGCGGCAGCTGAACGACCCTTATGTCAAACGCGCCCAGGCCGAAGGCTACCGCGGCCGGGCCGCCTATAAGATCATGGAGCTGGACGACAAGTTCCGCTTCCTGGTGAATGGTGCGCGGGTTGTCGATCTGGGCTGCGCGCCGGGCGGCTGGGCGCAGGTGGCAGTAAAGCGGATCAATTCCCTGGGCGAAAAACAGGGAAAGGCCGTTGGCCGCATCATCGGTGTCGACTTGCAAGAGGTCGAACCGCTGGCAGGCGCGGAATTCCACCAGCTCGACTTCATGGACGACGGCGCTGACGAACAGGTGAAGGAATGGCTTGGCGGCAAAGCGGATGTGGTGATGTCGGATATGGCAGCGGCCAGTTCCGGCCACAAGCAGACCGACCATTTGCGGATCATATCACTGTGCGAAACTGCGGCCTACTTCGCCTTTGACGTGCTGGAAGAAGGCGGCACCTTTGTCGCCAAGGTTCTGGCCGGCGGTGCAGAGGGGGAGCTGCAGAAGCTGCTGAAGCAGAAGTTCACCAAGGTGATGAATATCAAGCCGCCCTCCTCGCGGTCGGACAGCTCTGAAAAGTTCGTGGTGGCCACGGGGTTCCGCGGCTGAACCGCGTCAAACCTGACGGTTGCGGGGCATGGTCAGCGACCGGGCGGCCATTGTGCGAAGCATGATGGCCTCTTCACCTTCTTCGTCGGTCAGCCGTGACACCCGCAGGTCATGCCCCGCGGTGCTGCCCATTCCGCGTTGACGCATCAGTTCAAACAGCCGCATGCGGCGCAGTTTGTTTTGCAGTTTTGTCATGGTGGCCCCTTCTGGATCCGCTGCTTTCCTGCAGTCTTAGAGGCGGATTAGGATCAGACCGGGGCGCAATTGTGGCACGCCTGCCTTATTGTTGAATAAATGGAAACAGTTGCAGAAGCGCCGCAGGGTTTATGTCCGCCCCATTTTGTTCGCCATATCGATCAGCGCACCATTGAATTCCGCACCCAGGATCAAGATGGCGGAATTGAGATACAAAAAGATCATCGCCGCCATCGCGCCGGCGAGGCCTGCGTAAGTGGCAGAGTACTGCGCAAAAGAGCTCACATAAATCGCAAACCCGCTGCCGCAGATCAGCCACAGCAGCAGCGTCAGGATGGCACCTGGCAGAATGCGCCGGAACCGATGCACCCGCCCTGGCAGCAGAACATGAAACGCCAGCACCGCACCCGTTGGCAGCGCCAGCGCCAGAAGCCCCCGCAACCCCTGCTCCCAGCCTTGCGGCACAGTGGCAAAAGGCAGCAGCTTGGTGATATGGCGCACATACAGCGGCATGATCACTTCAAACACCGTGACTGCCAGAATGCCCGCGCCGCCAAGAATGACCAGCGCGATGCACAGCGCACGGGACCGCCAGAACGGCCGGGTGTCGGTGTCGTGATAGGCCTGGACCATAGCGGTTCTCACCGCATCGACGCCGTTTGACGCAAAATAAAGCGCAAAAAGGCCGCCCAGTGTCACCAGCTGTGTGTTGGACGTGCGCAGTACCGCCTTGAGCTCTGTCAGGATCGGCCGTGCCACTGCATCCGGCCAAACACTGAACACCTGCTCCGTCATCGCCTCAACCTCGACCTCTTGCGAAAGGAGACCGGCAACAGTGCCTGCGAGCGCCACGGTGAACAGCACAAAGGGAAACAGCGCCAGCATCATCGACATGGCGATATGACTGCTCATCACCCAGCCGTTTTTTCTGTTGAAACGGCCGGCGGCGGATAACAATGCGGCTGGCCACATGAGGACTGGCGGAAGGATCGGCATAGCCGCAACGTCCCACAACTGCAGGGAAATTGCCAGCGTCAATTCATGAGCCGGACTGCGATGCGTTTTCCCGGGTATGGCGGGATGCCCGGATCGGTATTAGTCTGACAATCAGGCGGATTTTGGAGCCCTCTATGTTCTGGATCGTTCTAAGCACCGCAGCCCTGGCTGCAACCTGGACGGCGGCCGGAGTGGCGGCACTCAGCGCGGCACGCACTGCGCGCACGCCGCAAGGCGCGATCGGCTGGGTCGTATTCCTTCTGTCTGCACCGGTGCTGGCCCTGCCCGCCTACATGATTTTTGGCCATCACCGTTTCAAAGGATACTGGACGACGCGCCGGGCCGCAGAGCAGGCCGTGATCGCCAAGCGCAACTTTACCAATGCCCGGACACAAGACGCATCTGCATTGGCTGTCAATACGGCCCCTTTCGAAGTGATCGCAGGCCTGAATGTCTGCCGGGGCAACGGAATGGAACTGCTTCTTAACGGTGCCGAAACCTTTAACGCCATCTACGAAGCAATTGATAATGCGCAGGATTATATCCTGGTTCAGTATTACATCCTGCACGCCGACGGGGTTGGGCTGCAACTGCAGACCCGGCTGATTGCCGCTGCAGAGCGCGGTGTGACCATCTGGTTCATGACCGACAGCATCGGCAGCCGCAAGCTGCCGCGCGACTATAAACACGCGTTGGAGGCTGCAGGCATCAACATGATTGACCCGGCGGTTCAGCGCGGTCCTTGGCACCGGTTGCGGATCAACTTCCGCAATCACCGGAAAACCGTGATCGCGGATGGACGGATTGGCTTCACCGGCGGCCTCAATGCCGGAGATGAATACATTGGGCTCGATCCGAAGTTTGGTACTTGGCGGGATACGCATGTCCGGCTGACCGGGCCCGTGGTCCAGCAGCTTCAGCTGTCCTTTGCAGAGGATTGGCTCTGGCGAACACAGGAACCTATCCTGGACCTTCTCAACTGGAAGCCCGAAGTGTCACCGCAGGACCTGCCGGGGCTGATCGCCTCGACCGGGCCAGGTGACACAACCGGCAATGGCTCCATGCTCTATTTCTCCGCCATCACTGCGGCACAGTCCAGGATTTGGCTCGCGTCTCCCTACTTCGTTCCTGATCAGGATGTTTTTGCAGCCTTGAAACACGCCGGCCTGCGGGGTGTCGATGTCCGGGTGCTTTTGCCGGAAACCATTGACCACCACCTGCCATGGCTTGCCAGCTTTGCATTTTTTGATGAATTGCGTGAAGCCGGGGTTCGTATCCTGCGCTACCAGGGCGGGTTCATGCACCAGAAGTGCTTTGTGGCTGACAATACAATTGGCGGCATCGGGACAGCAAATCTCGACAACCGGTCCTTCAGGCTGAACTTCGAAACCATGGCGCTGTTCTTTGATCCGCGCCCCGCGTCTGAAATAGCAAACATGCTGGCAGAAGACTTCCGGAGTGCGCGCGAACTGACCGAAAGTCTGAGCCAGCAGAAACTCTGGATCCGCCTGCTGGCACCGGCAGCGCGCCTGCTCGCCCCTGTGCTTTAGCCGCCCCCTTCAGAACGTTGTCCATTAAAGGAAAACAGCCGCCCCATGGCGCTGACAAGGAACGCTGTGCTGATCCCGAACCCAAACAGGCCCGTGACCGCAGCCAAAGCCGCAAATATCCGTAGCGCAGGGCCCAGCACCACATCGCCGTAGCCAAGGGTGGTGTAGGTCACCAGCGAAAAATACACCGAGGTGTTCCAGTCTTCGATCGCGCCGACCAACACAAAGGCCGAAGACCAGATCCAAACCTGGGCGGTATGGCTTCCAAGAATGATAAAAATGGCAACCAGCAGCATCAGGCCCAACTGCCAGGGCCGGTAGGGTTTGGAAAACCGTTTGGACATCCTGTTCAGAACCGAAGCGCACCAGACCAGCACCGTGATTTCAAGGATCAGGCAGGCGCTGAGGTAGATTGATCCCCACAGAAGCTGGTTCCACAGCGTCACGCCTTACCTCCCGTACTGAATTCGATTTGCCACCCCTTGGCTGCACCATAGAAATCATGCGGGCAAGACGCAATTGAAGCATTCCCGCCAACGCATTGACCAGACGGAACTGTCTCTCCGCTGGACATCCAGGACGCGAGGGTATTGAGTGGCCGGGCAGCATGTGATGGCCCAAGGCGCAGAGACAGACGCATATGGTTCTGACAATCCGCAACGTGACCAAGCGCTTTCCGGGCCAAACAGCTGAAACAGCTGTGCTTCGCGGGATATCACTGGATCTGCAGGGTGGCCGCAGCCTGGCCCTGACCGGAGAAAGCGGCTCCGGCAAAAGCACTTTGCTTCATCTGGCTGGGGCGCTCGATCAATTTGACCGCGGCGAAATCGAGATTGACGGAACGCGCCTCTCCGGGTTGAGTGACAGCCAGCGGGCGGCATTGCGCAGGCAGGATGTTTCTCTTGTTTTTCAGCAATTTAACCTAATCCCCTCACTTAACATTAGCAAGAACATTGCGTTACATGCCCGTCTTGGCGGCAGATGGGATGAGGGCTGGGAAAAGCGCCTGACTGACCGCCTGGGCCTGTCCGGTCTGCTGCACCGTTACCCCGAGCAGCTTTCTGGCGGGCAGCAGCAGCGGGTGGCAATCGCCCGCGCACTGGCCGTTCGGCCCAAGCTGCTGCTGGCGGATGAGCCGACCGGCAACCTCGATGAAACCGCTAGCGCTGCCGTGATGGAACTGATGCTGGAACTTGTCCAGGAAAGCGGCACAGCGCTTTTTCTGGTAACCCATTCCGAAGCAATTGCAGGGATGCTCGACCAGCGCCTGCATCTGCGGCACGGCACGGCGGCATGACAGGCGCCGCGCTTCTGGCAATTCTGTCGCATTGGCGGCGACACCCGCTGCAGCTGGCAACCCTGATTGCCGGGCTGGCGCTTGCGGCCGGTTTGTGGTCGGCGGTCCAGGCAATCAACGCAGAAGCACGGGCGAGTTATGCCCGCGCGTCGGAACAGCTTGGCACAGCAGGGCTTGCCCGGCTTGTACCGGAAACCGGATCCATCCCCATTGCCCGCTACGCCGAGTTGCGTCGTTCTGGATGGAGGCTTGCTCCGGTGCTGGAGGGTGTTGTCAGATTCGACCGGCACAGCTTTGATATCATGGGCGTTGACCTGCTGCAGCATCCGCAGGCGCCCGCGCTTGCCGAAGCCGCAGAAGCAGGGGGCGCAACAGCATTAGAGGCCCTGCGCCCTCCAGGTCGGATCTTTGCCCACCCGGAGACGGCCGCGCTTTTGTCAGAAGCGCAGAAAACCCATCCGGTAACCCGCCTAGCGGCATTGCCGCGGGGCATAGCCATGGCTGATCTCAGCCTAGCCAGTCAATTGCTCCGCCAGCCATACAGTCTGAGTTATCTGTTGGTTCTGCCCGAACAAACTCCTGGACTGGCCCCGCTTGCCGGGCTTGCACCCGAGCTTAAACATATCCCTGCCCGCGCCGCGGCCTCTGACACAGCGCGTCTGACGGAAAGTTTCCATCTGAACCTTACGGCCTTTGGCCTGTTGTCCTTTGCCGTCGGACTCTTCATCGTTCAGGGAACCATCGCGCTAAGCCTGGAACAGCGGCGCGGGATGATCCGGACCTTGCGCAGTCTAGGGGTGCCTATGCACCTGCTGTCCGGCCTGTTTGCCGCCGAGCTGGCCGCCATTGCCCTTCTTGCGGGCATTGCCGGGCTTGCGGGCGGTTACCTGGTGGCGGCTGCGTTGCTGCCTGATGTCAATGCGACCTTGGCCGGGCTGTATGGCGCGTCAGTGGACGGCAGCCTGTCGCTGCGGCCCGGCTGGGTCATTTCCGGGCTGGCAATGACCCTGGGCGGCGCTTTTCTGGCCAGTACGCAATCGCTCTTTGCACTTTGGCGCTTGCCCATTTTGGCTGCCCCGGCGACCCGTGCCCGCGGCCAGCAAGCCAGCCAATCACATGTGACCAGCGCGTTCTGCGGCGCCGCTGCCATCACTGCAGGTTTGACTGTTATTTATTTCTTTCAAGGGCTTGTTGCAGGTTTTGCATTCCTCGGAGCCGTAATGCTGGGCGCAGCTCTTTTTTTGCCACTGCTAATTTCAACAGGCCTATCGCTAGGAGCACGAATGGCAAAGGGCGCAATGGCTGAGTGGCTTTGGGCCGACACCCGCGCGCAGCTTCCGGGCATGTCTTTGGCACTGATGGCTTTGCTGCTGGCCCTGGCTGCAAACATTGGCGTTGGCACCATGGTGTCCAGCTTCCGCCTGACCTTTACGGGCTGGCTGGATCAGCGGCTGTTCGCGGAGGTTTATGTCACCGCCACAAGCGATGAACAGGGCGCGGAACTGGCGCATTGGCTGGAGGCGCAGGGCATCACGGTCCTGTCCCGCCGCTATCACGACACCAGGTTCAAAGGCGCTCCGCTGCGGGTTTACGGATTTGAAGACGACGAAGCCTACCGGACAAACTGGCCCCTGCTGGACGCCTTGCCGGATGTCTGGGACCAAACGGCAAGCGGTGAAGCGCTGCTGATCAATGAGCAGCTTGCGCGCCGGCACATGCTGGCACCGGGCAGCATTCTGGAATTGGGACCTGGATGGCGTCTGCCCGTTGCCGGGGTCTACTCTGACTATGGAAATCCGAATGGCCAAGCCATGGTTTCGCTGCGAGCGCTTCTACAGCATGTCCCAAGTCTTCCCAACAGGAACTTCGGCTTGCGCGCTGATCCTCAAGAAATTTCCGGCTTGATCAAGTCAATCAGGCAAGAGTTTGACTTTCCACGGGAAAACATCACAGACCAAGCCACAGTCAAGACGCGTTCGCTGGCGGTTTTTGACAGAACCTTTGTCATCACTGCCGCCTTGAACTTGCTGACTCTGGGTGTTGCTGGCTTTGCGCTGCTAACCAGCCTGCTGACACTGTGGAGCCAGCGCCTGCCGCAGCTGGCGCCGGTCTGGGCGATGGGCGTGACCCGCCGCCAACTGGCCGCGGCAGAGGTTCTGCGCAGCCTTATGCTGGCGGCCGGGACAGCGGTTCTCGCGCTGCCGCTGGGTCTTGTTCTGGCATGGGTGCTGCTTTCGGTGATCAACGTGGCTGCCTTTGGCTGGAAGCTGCCGATGTATCTGTTTCCACTGGACTGGCTGCGGTTGTTCATGCTGGCACTCCTTGCTGCGGTGATTGCTGCTGCTCTGCCAGCCTGGCGGCTGAGCCGGATTGACCCGGCTGATCTGCTCAAGGTGTTTGCCAATGAACGCTAGGATGTTTCTATTTGCTGCAGGCGCCATCTGGGCAACCGCTGGGCACCCGCAAGGTTATGCCGGTCTTGGAACAGATGCGGAAGGATTTGCCATACCAAAACCCGATGCCCGGCTGACCTTCCCTTCCGACCACGGTCCTCACCCTGATTTCCGTATTGAGTGGTGGTACTTGACTGCCAATCTTGAAGGTTCCGACGGTGCAGATTATGGCATCCAGTGGACACTGTTCCGCTCCGCCCTGGCGCCTGGAGAAGCAGCCGGCTGGCACAGTCCGCAAATCTGGATGGCGCATGCCGCCGTCACCACAAAAGACACGCACCTGTTTGAGGAACGGATCGCTCGCGGGGGCGTGGGACAAGCGGGTGTTCAGCCTGATCCCTTTACCGCATGGATCGACGACTGGCACATGCGCTCTACCGATGAGACACTTGAAAAGATTTCACTTTCGGCAACCGCGCTGGAATTCTCCTACGACCTGGAGCTGACTGCAGACGGCCCGCTGGTTCTGCAAGGTCATGCGGGTTACTCGGTCAAGTCTGCCTCTGGCCAGGCAAGCCATTATTATTCCCAGCCGCACTATCAGATCTCTGGAACTTTATCTTTGCCGGACGGGCCAGTGGATGTCACCGGCAGTGGATGGCTGGACCGGGAATGGTCAAGTCAGCCGCTGGCAGAGGATCAAAGCGGCTGGGACTGGTTCTCGCTCAGCTTCGACAACGGCGAGAAGCTGATGGGGTTTGTCCTGCGTGGTGCACGCGACGATTTCACCTCGGGCACCTGGATATCCGCTGACGGCACCGCCGAGCCGCTGGCACCAGGCGCCTTTCAAGCGCAGCCGCTTGATATCAGCGATGTTCAAGGCCGCAAGATTCCCACGCACTGGCATGCATCTGTGCCAGACAAGGGTGTTTCCGTCGAAGTAACCGCACTGAACCCGCAAAGCTGGATGGGCACCTCGTTCTCTTACTGGGAAGGCCCGGTCAAGGTCACAGGCAGCCACAGCGGCAAAGGCTACCTTGAGATGACCGGCTACGAATAAGGGCGCCCGCAGGCGCCCTTGTTCAGCTTAGCGGACCACAAAGACCGAACAGTCCGAGTGGCGGATCACCCGGGCCGCGTTGGGCCCCAGCAGGTAATCCTTCAGGTCCGGCTTATGCGCGCCGATCACAATCAGCCCGCTGCCTGCGGTTTGCGCAACTTTCAGGATCTCCTGATAGGCCGTCCCGGTCGCCACCAGATGGCGGACCTTGGCATTGCGCTCCTTGCCCAGAACGCTTTCGCACAGGCCGGTCAGCCGTTGAGTGGTGTCTTTGACTGCCTTCTCGTGGTGGTGCTCCTCAAAAAAGCCCGAGACCCAGCTCTCACCAAAGTCAGGCAGCACGTTGACAACATCCAGCTGCGCGCCATCCAGACCGGCCAGCCGTGCGGCCTGTACCAGAACCTTTTCGTCCAGATCCCGGTCGTTCAGTTCAAGGGCGCAAAGAACGGGCTTGCTCATGCTGTTACTCCTTCCTCTTCACGCGCGCGGCCGCGCTGCAACAGGGCAACCAGCGCCACCAGCAGAAGCGCTGGCAGGAACATCAACTCCTTTGGCAACTGGCTGGTAGGGGCCTGGATCGCAATGATCTGCACGGGCGCGTCGGCGTAGAAATCAAAGCTTTCCAGGTTGGGGGCTGCAGGCGTGCCGAACATCGGCTCTTCCAGCTTGACCGCACCGTCTTCCTCCAGAAGCAGCAGGCCGTAGGCGTCCACCGCGGCCTGACCGTCCGAGCCATCGGCCGTCATGATCATCGTTGTGCTCTTGATCTCAGAAGTGTCGAAATCGGGACCTTCAACAGTGATCCGAAGCTCAGCTCCAGGTTCTGCCTCACCCAGGGCCTGCGCCAGCTGGGCCGGCGGAACCTGGGTAAAGGGCGGCATCACCCGGTCCATGAAGAAATCCGGCCGGAACAGCGCAAAGGCTGCAAAGATCAGCAGGATGCTCTCATAGATCCGGTTTCGGCTGACGAAGTAACCCATTGTGCCCGCGGTAAAGACAAGGATCGCAATGGTGGCTGATATGGCCACGAGTATCCCCTGTATCCAGTTCACATCGATCAGCAGCAGATCGGTGTTGAAGATGAACACAAACGGCAGCGCCACGGTCCGCAAGCTGTAGAAGAAGGCGGTGAAGCCGGTGCGGATTGCATCCCCGCCCGACACAGCCGCCGCCGCAAAACTGGCAAGCCCCACAGGTGGTGTCACGTCAGCCATGATCCCGAAGTAGAACACAAACAGGTGCACGGCGATCAGTGGCACGATGAGCCCGGACTGGGCGCCCAGTTCCACCACCACACCGGCCATCAGCGAGCTGACGACGATGTAGTTGGCGGTGGTCGGCAGGCCCATGCCCAGCACCAGCGACAGCAAGCCCACCATCACCAGCATCAGGATCAGGTTGCCGCCCGAGACGAACTCGACCAGGTCAGCCATCACCTGCCCCACGCCAGTCAGCGTCACTGTGCCCACGATCACGCCTGCGGTGGCCGTGGCCAGCGCAATCCCGATCATGTTGCGGGCGCCGTCGATCAGGCCGTTCCACAGGTCATGCACGCCTTCGACGAAGGCGTTTACCATGTTGCTCTGGCCGCGGAAGATCGCCTTAAGCGGTTTCTGGGTCAGCAGGATCACAAACAGCAGCGCGGTTGCCCAGAACGCCGACAGCCCCGGTGACTTCTGTTCAATCATCAGGAAGTAGACCAGCACGATGATCGGCAGCAGGTAATGCAGCCCCGCCTTGTAAATTTCGGCGACAACAGGCAGTTCGACTTCCTTGGCCTTCGGATCATCCGGCACCAGGTCGTCGACGCCCGAGGCCAGCCACAGCAGCGCAATGTAAGCCGCGACGACAAGTGCCGAGAGGGTCAAACCAGAGGCACCGGGCATCGCTGCGATGATCCATTTCACCGGATACTGAACGCCATAACAGAGCGCGGCGAAGCCCGCGAAGAACAAGGCCATGCCGCCGATTGTGCGCCCCATGGAGACCACGCGGTTGCCCAGCGTCGGCATGTTCCGTTTCACGGCCTCAAGGTGCACGATATAGACCAGCGCGATGTAGGAAATCGCGGCCGGCAGGAAGGCATGGGTGATCACCTCGACATAGGAGATGCCGACATATTCCACCATCAGGAAGGCCGCAGCCCCCATAACTGGCGGCATGATCTGTCCATTCACAGAGGACGCGACCTCAACCGACCCCGCCTGCTCAGAGGTAAAGCCCACCCGCTTCATCAGCGGGATGGTGAAAGTGCCGGTGGTGACCACATTGGCGATGGAGGAGCCGGAAATCAGACCGGTTGCGGCAGAGCCGACAACAGCCGCCTTGGCCGGGCCGCCGCGCAGGTGGCCAAGGGCGCCGAACGCCATCTTGATAAAGTAATTGCCAGCGCCTGCCTTATCCAGCAGCGCGCCGAATAGCACGAACAGGAAGACAAATTTGGTTGAAACACCCAGGGCAATGCCAAACACGCCCTCAGAAGTTATCCACATATGGCTCATCGCCTTTTTCAGGCTAGCGCCTTTCCAGCGGATAACCTCGGGCACCCATTCAGAGGAGCCGAAGAAGACATAAGCCAGGAAGATCGTCGCGATGATCGCCATCGCCGGGCCAAGCGCGCGGCGGGCGGCTTCGAACAGCAGGATCAGGCCTGCGAGTGCGAACCATTTGTCCATGTCATCGGCAAGCCCGCCGGAGTCGACGATCTTCTGATAGAAGATGTAGCCATACATCGCGATTGCAGTACCAGCCAGCGCGAAGATCCAATCCTGCACAGGGATGTAATTCCGCGGGCTCGACTTGAACGCGGGATAGGCTGCATAGGCCAGGAAAATGGCAAAGGCCAAATGGATTTGGCGCGAGTTGTTCACCACGCTGCCAGGCAGCAGCAGGTTGGCCACCGGCGAGGCCAGGATGACTTGGAACACGGACCAGATGACGGCGACGATCGCCAGAAACAGCCCCACGCTTCCAACCGGATTGCGGGCGCCGGCGTCTGAGGACGCGACAAGTTCCTGAAGCTCTTCTTCGCTGAGCGGCCGATTTCCCTGAGCATCGGATGTCATGGATAATCTCCCCTGCGGCCGCCGTTTCCCGGGGCCGGTATAGTCAAGCCCGGGCCTTTGGCCTCAGGCGAAAACGGGGCGCCTGATGCGCCCCGTTCCTGCTGTCTGGCGGATTACTCGATCCAGCCTTTTTCTTTGTAGTATTTGGCAGCGCCCGGATGCAGCGGCGCAGACAGGCCGTCCGCAATCATCTCTTCCGGTTTCAGGTTGGCAAAGGCCGGGTGCAGCTTCTGGAAGGCTTCGAAGTTTTCGAAGACCGAGCTGACCACTGCGTACACAGCATCCTCAGAAACGTCAGCGGAGGTCACGAAGGTTGCGCCTACACCAAAGGTGCTGGTGTCGTTGTCGGACCCGCGGTACATGCCGCCCGGGATGGTTGCGGTGCGGTAGAAGGAATTGTCGGCAACCAGTTTCTCAACCGCTTCGCCGTCAACGGTCACCAGAACCGAGTCACAGGCAGTGGTGGCTTCCTGGATGGAGCCGGACGGGTGGCCAACGGTGTAGATCATCGCGTCGATCTGGTTGTCGCAGAGCGCCGCGGACTGCTCCGCCGCCTTCAGTTCGGTCGCCAGGGCAAAATCTTCCATGCCCCAGCCCTTGGCTTCCATCAGCACTTCCATGGTGCCGCGCTGGCCGGAGCCCGGGTTGCCGATGTTGACGCGCTTACCTTTGAGGTCATCAAACGTGGAGATACCTGCGTCAGAACGGGCCACAACGGTGAAGGGTTCCGGGTGGACTGAGAACACGGCGCGCAGACCTTCGAAGGCACCGGCTTCCTCAAACTTGGAAGAGCCGTTGTAGGCGTGGTACTGCCAGTCAGACTGGGCAACACCGAACTGCAATTCGCCTTCACGGATGGTGTTGATGTTGTAGACCGAACCGCCGGTGGATTCGACGGCGCATTTGAAGCCGTGCTCCTTGCGGCCCTTGTTCACCAGACGGCAAATGGCGCCGCCGGTCGGGTAATACACGCCGGTCACGCCGCCGGTGCCGATGGTGATATATTCCTGAGCAAATGCTGCAGGCGCCGAAAAGGACGCCGCCACCAATGCACCGATAGCCAGCTTGGTGTGTTTCATGATCAAGTCTCTCCCACTTGTCTTATGAATTGCAGCTTGTCCGTGTCCGCCTGGATTACATGCCTGCAGTTGTTCTGCAGAGGTCAGTTCCGGCCCGTCAGGCAAGCTGTGTGCGGATTATTTTGCACGCGCAGAAGGGTTTCATTGCCACCTCCCCAAGTCAAGACTGCTATTTATTGACGCACCCTCTTTGGGACCTTTTTTCCCGTTATTGACGCCAGTTAGATATTTTTCCCCGCAAACGCTCCGCCCTTCCGCGGGGTTTCAGCGCAAAGTTTTTTCTTGCAGGTGAAGATGAGTTGCGCGCGATTCTCATCTGTCTCATTTCGGTACCGGCGGCCTAAACTCCGCTGCACGCTGATCTTCGGCGTTTTTTCGCATGCTGATAATCAACAGGTGACAAACCGCCGCAACATGGCTATCAAACAGCCCATAAAAAAATTTGAGCCACGGTTTAAGAAACGCCGGGGCCGTTACCAGCAATTGACAGGGAGCTTGCAGCAATGCTGCTGAGCCAAGTAATTTTCAGCAATCCGTCCCTGACGGACTTTTGGGCTTTGGAGCGGTGTGTATCGGCTCAGGCCCGCCGGCTTCCACGGGAAATCAGCGCGCCGTTGACATGCGACGTGGAGCCCGAATTCCGGTGCACGCCCCGCAAGTGGGAATTGATCCTGGCCGAAGCGCATGAACGCGGATTGAGAGCGCGTCAGGCGGCCTGAGCCACCAGTTCCTCAAGCTTAGTGACCTGCTCCAGTATGAAACAGTTCCCCGGCAACGCAACGGCTGCCGGGGAAGCATAGTTTTATTCAGCCGCGCTGATCTGCGGCTGGCCTTTGATACGCTCGCGCATGCCTTGCATCATCGCATAGAGCACCGGCACGACAATGACGCCGACAACGGTTGCTGCAAGCATCCCGCCAAAGACAGCAATGCCGATGGCCTTCTGGCTGGCTGCCCCTGCACCTGACGCGATCAGCAGCGGCACCACCCCCAGCAGGAAGGACAATGCCGTCATCATCACTGCCCGGAAGCGCTGCTTGGCCGCTTCCCGCGCGGCTTCGCGGATGCTGAGGCCCGCCGCCCGCTGCTCCATCGCAAACTCCACAATCAGAATGGCGTTCTTGGATGCCAAGCCTATCAGCATGATCATTCCGATCTGCGTATAGAGGTTGATGTCGTTGCCCGCCAGCGCAACCGCTGCCACGGCCCCGAACAGGGCGACAATCACCGACAGCAGAATCGCGACAGGCATTGTCCAGCTTTCGTATTGACCGACCAGGAACAGGTAGCCGAACAGCACCGCCATCGCCAGGATCACGGTGACCATGCCAGCCGAATCCAGCTGTTGCTGTGCGGTGCCGGTCCACTCAAATGCATACCCTGGCGGTAGTGCCGTTGCGGCCTCCTCCTGCATCACCCGGATCGCGTCGCCTGTGGAGAGTCCAGGCCCCGGAACAGCGGTGACAGTCGCCGAACGGAAGATATTATGCCGCTTGAGCAGCACCGGCCCCAGAACATTCTCGACGTCGATCAGGGTCGACAACGGCACCATTTCGCCAGACTGCGCCCGCACGTAAAGGCCGCCGATGTCCTCGATCTTGTCTCGGTAAGAGCCCTCTGCCTGCAGCATCACTTTGTAAACACGGCCGAACAGATTGAAGTCGTTGACATAATACGATCCCAGATACGCCTGCATGGTCTGGAACACTTCTGCAATCGGCACATTCAGCGTCTTGGCCTTCTCCCGGTCCAGGTCGACAAACACCTGCGGAACATTTGCCCGGAAGGTGGTGTAGGACTGGGCAATCTCAGGCCGCTGGTTAGCGGAATAAACCAGCGAGCCGACAGACTGCGCCAGATCCTGCGGTGTACCGCCAGCGGTTTGCTGCACTGCCATCTCAACACCGGCCGACATGCCAAGCCCGGAGATAGGCGGCGGGTTGAAGGCGACGATGCTGGCAGCGGCCTCGCCATTGGCAATGCCATAGATCTGTCCAAGGATTGCGTTCGGCTGCAGTGCCGCGTCCTGCCGCTCATCCCACGGGGCCAGGTTTGCAATAATCATCGCACCGTTTGCGCTGGCGCCGTTCAGCAAGCTGAAACCGTTGACCAGAACGGTTCCCTGCACACCCGGGATCTGGCGGATCTGCTCGTCTATCCTGCGCGTCACTGCCTCTGTCCGCCCCAGAGCTGCCGCGTCCGGAAGCTGGACATCAACAAACAGATAGCCATTGTCCTCCGACGGCAGGAACCCCTTGGATGTGGAGTTGAAAACCGCACCGGTTCCAAAGGCCACCGCAGCGATGATCGCAAGACCAATCACCGGCAGCCGCAAAAGCCGGGTCACAATGCTAAGGTAGCCGCTGCGAACCCCGCCAATCATGTTTTCGAACATCGCCAGCAGCCCTCTGGGCGGGCCGGAGCGGGCTTTGAGCACAATGGCGCAGAGCGCCGGTGACAGCGTCAGAGCGTTGACCGAAGAGATCACCACCGCAACAGAGATGGTCACTGCGAACTGAGAATACAGCTTGCCTGTAATGCCCGGCATGAAGGTAACCGGCACAAACACCGCCAGCAGCACCAGCGTGGTAGCAATGACCGGCCCGGTGATCTGCCCCATCGCCTTGCGGGTTGCCTCCGGCGGTGACAGCCCCTCCTCGGCGATTATGCGCTCGACGTTTTCCACAACCACAATAGCGTCATCGACCACGATGCCGATCGCCAGAACCAGTGCAAAGAGCGAAATTGTATTGAGCGACATGCCAAGCACCAGCAGGAACGCAAAGGTGCCGATCAGCGAGACTGGAATCGCCACGGCCGGGATGATGGTCGCGCGGAAGGATCCCAGGAAGATGAACACCACCGAGATTACCAGAGCGAAGGTCATCATCAGGGTGGAGATCACATCATTCAGCGACTGCTCGACAAAATCAGTGGTGTTGAATGGAACAGAATAGGAGACGTCGTCTGGGAAGACCTGAGCCAGGCGCTCCATCTCCGCCAGTACGTTCTCAGACACCGATAGCGCATTGGCCCCCGGAGCCTGATAAACCGCCAGAATGGTCGCTGGAACGCCATCATAGTAGCCGGAGGAACTGTAATTGGAGGCGCCCAGTTCCACTTTGGCAATGTCGCGCAGGCGCACTGTGCTGCCGCCGTCGCCGGTGCGGATCACGATTTCCTCAAATTCGCTGACCTCGGTCAGGCGGCCCTTGGACTTGATCGTGTATTGAAACACCTGATCACCCGGAACCGGCGGTGCGCCCACCTGCCCTGCTGACACCTCGATGTTTTGTTCACGGACGGCATTGATCACATCGCCTGGTGAGATGCCCAAGCCAGCCATCTTGTTGGGGTCCAGCCAGACCCGCATGGCGTATTCAAAGTTTGTCAGAATATCCGCCTTGCCGACTCCATTGACGCGCGCCAGAGCGTCCTTGATGTTAATCGCTGCATAGTTCGACAAGAACACACTGTCGTAAGATCCATTGGGGGAAGTGAGCGCCGCCACAAGCAGCATGTTGGAAGAGCTTTTCTGGGTCACAACGCCGTTTGCCGTAACTTCTGCCGGCAGGGCCGCCACCGCCTGTGCGACCCGGTTCTGAACGTTGACCGAGGCGATATCAGGATCGGTGCCCACCTCAAATGTTACCGCCAGCGAGTAGCTGCCGTTATCCGCGGAGGTAGACGACATATACAGCATCCCGTCCACACCGTTGACCTGGGCCTCAATCGGCGCTGCGACGCTCTTCTCAACGGTTTCGGCATTGGCCCCCGGGTAGCTGGCTGTGACATTTACAACCGGTGGCGTGATTTCAGGGAACTGCGCGACTGGCAGCGCGAAATAGCCGATCACCCCCATAACCGTCAGAACCAGGGAGATGACGATCGCGAATTTCGGCCTTGAAATAAATGTGGAGGAGAACATCGGTTACTCTCCTGCCTGTGCTGCCATGACCGGATCCACCTCGACACCGGGACGGATTTTCTGAAGGCCTTCGACCACAACGGCTTCGCCTTTGGTCAGCCCGTCCAGAACGATGATCCCGGTTCCCTGAACATCACCGGTGACGATATAGCGCTGCTGAACCTGGTTCTGATCATTGACCACCAGAACAAACGGCCCCTGCTGGTCCCGCTGGATAGCCGCCTGGCTGATAACGATCCGGTCAACGGCCTCTTGCGACTGGAGGCCGACAGTCAGAAATGCTCCGTCCAGGATCAGCCGGTCATCGTTTTTGAACTCAGCCCGCACTGTGACGGCGCCTGTCGCCGGGTCCACCCTGTTGCCAGCAAAGGCAATCCGTCCCTTCTCCTCCAGCTCTGCCCCATTGGGGAGCACCACGAACACCTCTGGAGCGGTTTCGGTATTGCCGCGGTCTATACCCTCTGTTTGGAGTTCCTGCAGGATTTCGACAAATTGTTTTTCGTTGAGCGAGAAGGACACATAGACGGGGGCTTCACGCACGATATTCACCAGCGCTGATCCGCTGGGGCTGACAACATCGCCGATACTGACCTTTACGCGCCCGACGCGGCCGGAAAACGGCGCATGGACCTCGGTATAGCTCAGATCCAGTTCCGCTTGCTGGATCGCGGCGGCAGCGGCGCGCACTTGTGCCTCGGCCACAAGTTCACTTGCGCGGGCGGTGTCACGGTCGGCTTCCGGAACCGATCCGCGCTCGAACAATTCCTGCTTCCGGGCCAGTTCCAATGATGCCAATTCCAGGTTGGCTTCAGCCTGCGCCAGTTCGGCCCGCCGGCTTTCCAGCACAGCCTCATAAGCGCTGCGCTCGATGCGGAACAGAATGTCGCCTTTCTCAACTTCGGCACCATCCCGGACCAGCACGTCCTCCAGATATCCGCTCACCCGGGCCATGATGTCGGCCTTGTCAATCGCCTCACCCCGGCCAATGAACGTCGCCGTATCCTTTATCGGTTTGATCACCGCCTCGGAAACCGACACTTTGGGAGCGGCACCCTGCTGCTGCGCCCATCCTGCGCCGGCAGATGCCAGGCTAACAGCTGCAACCACTGCCAGCCCAGTCCGGCCAGTCAGGCCCCTTTTCCAGAAACACGTCATTCTTGAGCCCCTCAATTAAACAAAATTTTGAACAGCCACCAAACCCGACTGCCGCTCTGTATCCAAATCGTTACCCCATTGAATACTTTCTACGCACACGTCTGCAAGCAGCACACGCATCTTGAAGTTCATTCCGTCGATGCCGGACGGTCTAAACCCGGCGCGTCCATAGGAACTGCCGCCCTTTGCCAGGCGTTTCATATTCGGCGGGCACCTCCCGCCGCACTTGGCGGAGTTTGATTACGGCGTCGAGGCAATTACCTTGACCCGGCAAGGGTGCCAGTCCTGAGAGCAAGGAGCATGACATGCGTTGGAGAGGGCGGCGTCAAAGCCGGAACATAGAAGACAGGCGAGGCCGCCGGATGCCCGGCAAAGGCGCCGGGATCGGCGGGGCCGGCCTTCTGCTCATCGTTGTCGCAGGGGCCTTTTTCGGTGTGGATCTGACACCTTTGCTACAGGGTCCGGCACCGCAGACCAGCGCCCCCGCTGCAGTCTCCGCAGCCGATCAGGAGGCTGCAGAGTTTGTCAGCGTCGCCCTCGCCGATACCGAAGTTGTCTGGGCCTCCATTTTCGAGCAGCAGCTTGGCCGGCGGTACAGCCCGGCTGTGCTTGTTCTGTACAAGGGGGTGACACAGTCACCTTGCGGCGGCGCAAACGGCGCAACCGGCCCTTTTTATTGCCCGCTGGATGAAAAGGTCTATCTCGACACTTCCTTTTTCACCACTCTCAGCCAGCGGCTGGGCGCGCGGGGTGATTTCGCCGCCGCTTATGTCGTTGCCCATGAAGTGGCCCATCACGTCCAGAACGAACTGGGCATACTAGGCGAGACCCAGCGCGTCAGGGCCCGCGTGAGCGAAGTCGAGTCTAATGCAATTTCTGTCCGGACAGAGCTGCAGGCGGACTGTTTCTCCGGGATCTGGGCGCGCTACGCGCAGGACGCGCTGGGCACGCTGGACCCCGGAGACGTCGAAGAGGCGATGAATGCCGCCAAGCAGATCGGTGATGACACATTGCAAAGGAATGCCGGCCGCGTGCCCCAGCCGCATACCTTTTCCCATGGCACCAGCGCACAGCGGCAAGAATGGTTTGCCCGCGGTTTCCAAACAGGTGAAATAAAGGCCTGCGACACTTTCTCCGCCAGCGCCTTGTGACACTTTGAGTGTTCAGGCCATTGAAATCCTTTGTTGCTGATGCTTGTGTAGCAGCATTGACGCACCGCACTGGACACACGTGACTGAATAATTTCAGCCGCTTTCACGGTGCCACGGCAAACCAGGGGAAGCAGCAGAATGAAAGTTGACGGGACACATTACCGCTCCCTGTGGTGGGACCACGAACGGGACGCGCTGCAGATCATCGACCAGCGCTGGCTGCCGCAAGCGTTCCGCATCCAGCAGGTGGATACGCTGCAGGACTATGCCGATGCCATTGTTGAGATGCGGGTCCGCGGTGCGCCACTGATCGGGGCGACGGCTGCCTATGGCATGGCGCTCGCAATGCGGCTGGACCCGTCCGATGCTGCCATGGATCAGGCTTGGAGCTTTCTCAACGCAACCCGTCCCACTGCAATCAACCTGCGCTGGGCACTGAACCGCTGCCGTGCACATCTGCGGCCGCTGGATATGGCAGAGCGGGCCGAAGCCGCGCTGGCTCTGGCACATGCGATTTCGGATGAGGACGTCGAAATCAACCGCAGCATAGGTTCGCATGGGCTGGAACTGATCCGGCAAATTGCGGCCAGCAAAACCGCGGGTGAACCGGTCCGGCTGCTGACCCACTGCAACGCAGGCTGGCTGGCGACCGTCGACTGGGGCACTGCCACCAGCCCGATGTATCAGGCGCATGAGACCGGCATTCCGATCCATGTCTGGGTGGATGAAACCCGCCCCCGCAACCAGGGCGCGCTCACCGCCTGGGAGCTCGGCAGCCACGGGATCAGCCACAGCTACATCACAGACAACGCAGGCGGCCACCTGATGCAGCACGGGCAGGTTGACCTCGTCATCACCGGCACCGACCGCACCACCCGACGCGGCGATGTCTGCAACAAGATCGGCACCTACCTGAAAGCATTGGCCGCCCATGACAACGGGGTGCCGTTCTACGTCGCCCTGCCCTCGCCGACAATCGACTGGACGGTCTCCGACGGCGTTGCTGAAATCCCGATCGAAGAGCGCCGCGAACGAGAGATCACCCATGTTCAGGGCAAAACGGAAGGCGGAACAATCGGCACTGTACAGGTGACTCCGGACGGAACCCCTGGCGGCAACCCGGCTTTTGACGTGACGCCGAACAGGCTGGTGACCGGGCTGATAACTGAGCGCGGCATTTGCGAAGCATCCGAGGAGGGTCTGGCAGGCCTGTTCCCCGAAATGGCCGCCGCCAGGAGCGCGTGATGCCAAGGGCCGGCCAATGAAACCACCGTACCGGGACGGCACCGAACTCCGGCAGGCGATGATTGATGCCTGCCTGGAAATGAACGAAGCCGGCGTCAACCAAGGCACCTCCGGCAATATTTCAGTTCGCGCGGGAGATCACATGCTGATCACCCCGTCGGGAATTCCTTATGGGAAACTGGCGCCTGAGGATCTTGTTCTGATGCCGCTGGACGGCAGCCCCGCACCGGAAGGTCAGCTGAAACCCTCGACCGAATGGCCCTTTCACCTCGCAATCCTGCAGGCCAAACCCGGCGTGCATGCCGTGATCCATTCCCATCCCGTCTTTTGCAGCGCGCTGGCTATGAACCGTCAGGCAATCCCCGCCTGCCACTACATGGTTGCAGCCTTTGGCGGCCGCGACGTTCCAGTGGCGGAATACGCTCTGTTCGGAAGCCGAACACTTTCAAACAAAATCGTGCACGCTTTGCAGCACCGCAGTGCGTGCCTGATGGCCAACCATGGCGCAGTGACCACCGGGGACAGCCTTCCGCGCGCCCTGTGGCGTATGGTGGAATTAGAAACACTGGCAAAGGGATACGTGACAAGCCTAACCATCGGCACGCCCCACATCCTGAGTGAGGACGAGATTGCCGACGTTGTGACAGCTTTCTCGGACTACGGCCTGAAAGACAGCCGCTGATCTTGCAAAAAACGCAAACTGGAGCCGGTATGGAACATCCCCTGATCTTCGACGGGCATAACGACCTGCTGCTGCAGATCCAGTCCGGCAATGTCGCAGCTGACGAAAATGGTTTCATGGGCTCCGGCGGCCATCACATCGACTTGTCCAAAGCCCGGAAAGGCGGCTTTGCAGGCGGCCTGTTTGCGATCTTTGTTCCGGACGAAGCCGACGCAAGCTTCATGGAAGAAATGATGGCCGAAAGCTATGACCTGCCCTTGCCGCCGGCCCTGGATTGGCCGCGGTCAGCTCAAATCGCGCTGGCTCAGGCTGCAATCTTGAAACGTCTTGAGCGCCAAGGCGCTCTCAGGATCTGCCGCACTGCTGCAGACATCCGAAAGTCGATGCAAAGCGGAACCATAGCAGCTGTCATGCATTTGGAAGGCGCCGAAGCAATCGACCCGGATTTCCATACGCTCGAGGTTCTGCATTCCGCAGGCCTTCGATCGCTCGGCCTGGTTTGGAGCCGCCCCACAATTTACGGCCACGGCGTGCCGTTCCGCTTTCCCTCCGGCCCGGACACCGGCCCCGGCTTGACCGCAGAAGGCGTACGGCTGGTTAAGAAATGCAATGACCTTAATATCATGATCGACCTTTCTCATCTGAACGAAGCGGGGTTCTGGGACGTGGCGGGCCACAGCAGCAAACCTTTGGTCGCAACCCATTCCAATGCCCATGCCCTGTGCCCGCACAGCCGCAACCTGACGGACCGGCAACTGCATGCGATCCGCGACAGCGACGGCATGGTCGGGGTGAACTTCGCCGTTGCTTTCCTGCGCCAAGACGGGCGCATGGACGCGGACACGCCAATTGCAAAAATGATTGAACACCTCGACTACCTTATCAGTACGCTTGGCGAGGACAGGGTTGGACTGGGATCGGATTTTGACGGAGCAACCGTCCCCGCCGCAATCAGGGATGTTTCAGGGCTGCCGATGCTGCGCGAAGAAATGAAGGCGCACGGTTTCGGCGATAGATTAATGGCAAAGCTCTGCCATGGAAACTGGCTTCGGGTGCTGGAAAAGAGTTGGTCATAGCAGTGCCCTGCATGCCTCCAGCCGCGCCGATCAGCGGAACGGAGCACGGCTGGCGCCAACCGGAAGGAGCCGCTGCCATAGAGGCTCAGGTGGTGAAGAAAACAAAGGCCTGCAGCAAGAACACACTGCAGGCCTTTGTTTTTATTGGTACCCAAGGCCGGACTCGAACCGGCACGCTGTCACCAGCGGGGGATTTTGAATCCCCTGCGTCTACCATTCCGCCACTTGGGCCACGCCCTGTTCCTAGCTAAGCAATCGGCTAAGGTCCAGAGGCAAAACGGCAGGCAGCCGCTGAAAATCCACCGGTCCGGAAAATCGGCCTCTGCCCAGCTTGACGGAACGCCGCGCGCGTGCCACCTCCCTAGGAAAACGCCGTTAAGGACGCAGGACCCAGCATGCTGAAACCATTATATGACCGGACAATGGCCTTGGCGGATCATCCCAAGGCGCTGTGGTGCCTGGCGGCGGTCGCTTTTGTTGAAAGCTCGGTTTTTCCGATCCCGCCGGATGTTCTTATGATCCCGATGATCCTCGCCCGTCCCTCGCGGGCCTGGCTGATCGCACTGGTGGCGCTGATTGCGTCCGTGGCCGGGGGCGTTCTGGGATACGCCATTGGCGCCTTCTTTTATGAAGGCATCGGCCAGCCGGTTCTGGAGGCCATGGGCAAGGGTGATGCCATCGCGGAGTTCAACACCCGTTTCAACGATTTCGGTTTCTGGGCTGTTCTGGGCGCAGGCATTACACCATTCCCCTACAAGGTGATTACCATCATGTCGGGCTGGACCGGGATGCCGCTTGGAACTTTCATTGCCACCTCTATCCTCGCACGGGCATTGCGTTTTTTCATCGTAGCGGGCCTTCTGTGGCAGTTCGGCGCCCCGGTCCGTGATTTCATTGAACGCCGCCTGGGGCTGGTTTTCACCGCTTTCATGGTGATTTTGTTCGGCGGCTTCCTGATGGTGAGGTTCATCTGAAAATGCACAGGCTTCTGATCATTCTGGCAGCTGGTGGCTCAGCTGCGCTGCTTCTTGGCGCCCTTGGCTTTCAGTACATAGGCGAAATGGCCCCCTGCAAGCTGTGCTACTGGCAACGCTACCCGCACGCGGCAGCCGCCGGCATCGGCCTTCTTGCGCTGATTATCCCCGGCGCCGCACTGCCCTATTTGGGTGCACTTGCCGCGCTGACAACGGCTGGGGTCGGCGCTTATCACACCGGGGTTGAGCGCGGCTGGTGGGAAGGCCCCAGCACTTGCACATCCGGACCCATCGGCGGCCTGTCTCCTGATCAGTTGATGGAGCAGATCATGGCCGCGCCGCTGGTGCGCTGTGATGAGGTTCCCTGGGAGATGCTGTCGCTCTCCATGGCCAGCTGGAACGCCATCGCGTCCTTTGGGCTGGCTCTGCTGTGGATTTCAGCGGCAAACCACATCCGCAAGCAGAATTAACTTTTTAGCAAGCTGCAATGCGGCCGCCAAAGTGCTGGCCGCATTGAAAAACCTTGCTGGGATCAGGTATCTTTCTTGGTCGCCAGCAGCAGGTTGGTTTCGCTGCTCACGACCCCTTCGAACGTCCGTATTTTGGCGAGTGCAGCATCGAGCGTTTCCAGCGTTTCGGTGCCGAGTTCGATAATCAGATCCCAGCGCCCGTTGGTGGTATGAATAGCCCGCACTTCCGGCAGTCCCTGAAGTTGCCGGGTGATCCGGCTGGTGCCGCGGCCCTCAATTCCAATCATCATCAGCCCGCGCACCGGATCCCGCAGAACATCCTCCTTCAGCACTACGGTAAACCCCAGGATATCCCCCCGCGCCTGCAGACGTTCAATCCTTGCCCGAACGGTGGTCCGCGACAGGTTCAGCTCCAGCGCCAGATCCGAAAGCGACGCCCGTGCATTGTGCCGCAGGGCTGACACCAGCCGCTCATCCGTATTGTCCATACCTTACCCCGTTTTGATCAATTACCCCTCATCATGGGCAAAATGATTGCTGGATTCCATCACGTTTCGGAAGTTTCTAGTATTAAACCTGAGATTTTGGGAGATCAAAACAGTGACTTCGCAACACTGCATCCTGATTGGCGCCCCGGTAGACAGCGGCAAACGCCGGGCGGGCTGCCTGATGGGCCCCGACGCCTACCGCACCGCGGGCATCACCGAAGCCCTGCAAAGCCTGGGCCACACCGTAGAAGACCTCGGAAACCAGATCCCGGACGACCACGTCGAAGATACCAACGAAGGCGTCATTTTTGCCCGCAACGAGACCATTGGCTGGACCTCCCGCCTGGCCAAGGCTGCCGAGAACGCGCTGGAACGTGGCATGCCGGTATTTCTTGGCGGCGACCACTCACTGTCGCTTGGGTCTGTGGCCGGTGCCGCCAATCATGCCGCAAAGGCGGGCCGTCCGCTGTTTGTCCTGTGGCTTGATGCGCACACGGATTTTCACACACCGCAGACGACCGACAGCGGAAACTTGCATGGCACACCGGTAGGATATTTTACTGGCCGCAAAGGCTTTGACGGCTTTCCTGAGGTGGTCAATCCAGTGCCGCAAGAAAACGTCTGCATGATCGGCTTGCGTTCTGTCGATACGCAGGAACGGCTGGCGCTGGAAGGCAGCAGCATTCTCACCCACGACATGCGCCACATTGACGAAAACGGCATTGCCGGGCCGCTGAACCGTTTCCTGGAGCGGGTTGCGCAGGCCAATGGCATGCTGCATGTCTCACTGGACGTCGATTTTCTGGACCCCTCGGTTGCCCCAGCGGTCGGCACCACTGTTCCCGGCGGCGCCACAGTACGGGAGGCGCATCTGGTCTGCGAGATCCTGCATGATTCCGGACTGATGACCTCGCTGGACCTGGTTGAACTTAACCCCTTCCTAGATGAGCGCGGTCGCACCGCGCATCTGATGGTGGACCTCTGCGCCTCTGCGCTTGGCCGCCGCGTCTTTGACCGCCCGACACGGAGCTATCAGTGAGCAGCCTTCAAGCCCCCTCAGCAGTGGTGATGATCCGGCCCCACCACTTCTGCTCGAACCCGGAAACAAAGGGTGATAACGCCTTTCAAACGCTGGCAAACACCTCGGCTGAAGCAACCTCAGCCCAGGCACTGGCTGAGTTTGACGGTGCCGTGGAAACTCTGCGTGGCGCTGGTGTCACGGTGCATGTGTTCGACGACACCACCACCGAAACACCGGACAGCGTGTTCCCGAACAATTGGTTTTCCACCCATGCCGGCGGTCATGTTGCGGTGTACCCAATGTATGCCGAAAACCGCCGCAAAGAACGCCGCTGGGATGTTATTGAGCTTCTTAAGCGTGACTATCGGGTGCAGGACGTGATCGACTATTCCGGCCTTGAACAGGACGGCCTGTCGCTGGAAGGTACCGGCGCCATGGTCCTCGACCATATCGGGCGCATTGCCTACACGGTGAAATCCAACCGCGCCGATCCGGTGCTGCTGGAACGCTTCTGCACCCATTTCAATTTTGAACCCATGGTGTTCGAAGCCAAAGATGATGCAGGCCGCGACGTTTACCACACCAATGTCCTGATGGGAATCGGCACCGAATACGCGCTGATCTGCCTGGACATGATCGTTGATCCCGCCCGCCGAGCGGAAGTTGCGGCGAGGCTGGAGGAAACCGGCCGCCAAGTCATTGACCTGACACCGGAACAGATCGCCAGTTTCGCCGGCAACGCGCTGGAACTGACAGGCCGCAGACGCCTCCTGGCGCTCTCCGCAAAGGCACTGCAGGCGCTGCGACCGGATCAGACCGCCATCATTGAGCAGAGCGCTGAGCTGCTCCCCTTGACCATTCCAACCATCGAAACCGCAGGCGGGTCGGTGCGTTGCATGCTGGCAGGCATCCACCTCAGCCCCCGTGAAAGGAAAACCGCATGACACAGCCCTCAGAGAAGGCCCTGGTGCCTTTTGTCAGCGTCGACAACATGATGCGCCTCATTCATCACGTCGGCATCGAACAGATGCTGCGGGATCTGGCGGACTATGTCGAAGAGGACTTCAAACGCTGGGAGCTGTTCGACAAGACCCCGCGCGTTGCCAGCCACTCAGACGTCGGCGTGATTGAACTGATGCCGACTTCCGATGGCGAGGCCTATGGCTTCAAATACGTAAACGGGCATCCCAAAAACACCTCCGAGGGGCTGCAGACCGTCACCGCCTTCGGACTGCTGGCGGATGTATACACTGGCTACCCGGTGCTGCTGACCGAGATGACCATGCTGACAGCGCTGCGCACTGCCGCAACATCTGCCATGGCCGCCAAGTATCTGGCACCCAAGGGCGCAACCACCATGGCAATGATCGGCAACGGCGCCCAGTCCGAATTCCAGACCCTGGCTATGAAAGCGATCATCGGCCTGAAGTCCGTGCGGCTTTTTGACAAGGACGCGGCGGCAACCGAAAAGTGCGCCCGCAATCTGCAAGGGCTCGGGATCGAGGTTGTCAGCTGCAAGACACCGGAAGAAGCCATTGAAGGCGCTCAGATTCTCACCACCTGCACCGCCGACAAACAGTATGCGACCATCCTGACCGACAACATGGTCGGCAGCGGTGTGCATATCAATGCCATCGGCGGCGACTGCCCGGGCAAGACCGAACTGGCTGCGGGTATTCTCAGCCGCTCAGACGTCTTCGTCGAATACCCGCCTCAAACCCGGATTGAGGGCGAAATCCAGCAGATGCCGGAAGATTTTGCCGTGACGGAGCTGTGGGAAGTGATTTCCGGCAAGAAACAGGGACGCACCGGCGACCGCCAGATTACGCTGTTCGACAGCGTCGGCTTTGCGATCGAGGATTTCTCGGCATTGCGCTACATCCGTGACCGCATCAAGGGCACAGACTATTTCATTGACCTGGATATGCTGGCAGATCCGGATGATCCGCGCGACCTGTTCGGCATGCTGCAGCGCGCAAAGGCGTAATCCCGGTCCGGCGTTTGCTACCTGGGCGGCAAACGCAGTGCTGATGACAAAAAATGCATTCGTTGGGGAACCAATCTGCGCCTCGCGCGTCTTGCTCAGGTAAGCAGCCTGCCGCTGCTATTGGACACGTCCCCAAATTGTCCGACAACTCGCCCCCGCCCTTTGCAGGCGGGGGCTTTTTCTTGGCCTGGAATCTTTGGCATCCAATGGCCGCGGAACCTTTTGCCTGCACAACCGTTGTCCCTTCACAAGGCGCTGATCGATGCGCTGCAACGGGAACCAGATGCAAAGGAAAGAAAGTATGACAGAGACAGCCGCAACAAAGCAGTTTGCCAACGCCGACTCCGCATCTGAAGAGCCCGCGGGCGAGCGGCTGGCTGACCGGGCCAAAGAGCAGGCCCAAGAGGCCGTTGAGCAGGCACAGGAACAGCTGCAGGCCGGCCTCAGCTATGGCAAGAGCGAGATCGACCGGCTGACTAGCCAGTCTCAGGACTTCATCAGGAAGAACCCAGGCCTGGCCGTTGCCGGTGCGCTGGGGGCTGGAGTGCTGCTTGGTCTGGCGCTGCGCAGACGGTACTGATCAGCTAGCCATCCCCACTTGAATCAGAAAGCTGCGCAGGACGCGCAGCTTTTTCTTTTCAGTTTCCTATGCCCGGCAGGATTCGGCCTTTTCCAGCCCGGAAAAACTCTCAGCAGGGAACCTTAGCCCTCCGGCCTGCGTTTATCCTGCAGAAGCAATTTCCTAAGGGAGAAGATCATGGAATATGGACTTATCGGCCTGCTCGTGCTGGCGGCAGACATCTATGCGATCATCAAAATTGTCTCCTCCAGCGCCTCTACCGCTGCAAAGATTCTCTGGGTTCTGCTGATCCTGCTGCTGCCGGTCGTGGGCTTCATCATCTGGCTGATTGCCGGTCCCAAATCCTCTGCCGCCCATATCTGATCGCCGCAAGGGCTCCAGCCGTCGGCCCGGCTATAACACGGTCAAGCCGCGGCGCCCCCTTGCGCAGTCAAATCCTGCAGAACGCGCTGCACTTCGGCGCACGGACACCCGAGAGGCTTTGAAAATGACGGACACTTCCGAATTGGAACAAAAGGCGCGCAGTCAGGCTGCTGGTTTGGGCCGCCAAACCAAGGCCGCGGTGGCAGGAAAACTCCGTGAAGCAGCGGACGCCGCCCAGTCCCAGGCCGCACAGGAGGTAGAGGCCGCGGCAAGTGCGGCAGATGCCGCCGCCGGTGCCTTTGCACCCGGAACAGTGCAGGCCCAGGCCGCAAACATGGTTGCCGGTCATTTGGAGGACGCCGCCCACCGCGTCCGGACGCTTGACGTTGAGCAAACTGTTGAGGATGTCAGCGCCTTTGCCCGCCGCAACCCGCTCCTGTTCTTGAGCGCGGCTGCTTTGGCTGGTTTTGCAGCAACCAGGTTTCTGAAGGCACACGACCGCGAACCTGAAACGTCCGGCGGCGCTTTCCGCAATAACACTTCGGAACATGAGGGGACCGGTCATGGCGTATCGTAATTTGCGCGAGTCGCCTCAATTGGTCTCTGAGGTGCTCCGCCACTTTGCAGCCTTGCTGCGCAGCGAAGCTGAACTGGCCAAGGGTGAGCTGAAGGAGAAGGCTGCCAGCGCCGGAACCGGCCTGGCCTGTCTGGCAGCCGCAGCAATACTTGCTCTGGCCGGTTTGCATGTGCTCGCGGCCGCACTGGTTGCCTGGATTGCAACCGCAGGTTTGTCACCGGGTCTTGCTGCCTTGCTTGTCGGCGGCGTGCTGATTGCGGCAGCCGCGTGCCTGCTGGCTGCGGCCAGAGCACGTCTGAATGGCAAGGCGCTTCTGCCCACGCGCACCATCCGCAGCGTCCAACGGGATGCAGCCAGCATTAAGGAGGCCACTCATGACCGGCACTGACAGGCTCGAACAGCAGGCCGAAGAAAACAGGCGCCGCTTGGCAGCTTCTCTGTCCGGGCTGACCGGCGCCTTGTCGCCTCGCCATGTCACAGACCAGCTAGCAGCAACGGCCCATGGGTATGGCGGCCAGCTGGGTCAGGAGGCAATGTCTGCCGCCAAACGCAACCCGGCCGCGCTGCTGCTTACCGGCGCTGGACTTGCGCTGATGTTCACGGGCACGGGCAGCCGCCCGCAGGCGGCGGCCTCAGAAACCTCTGCGGTTCCGCCGGAAAAAGCGTTCACCGGCTTCGATGACCGTGTTGCCGCGGCGGATGCCGCCATGAAACAGGAGATGACAGGGATGAGCGACGAAAACGTCCGCAGCAGCAAGATGCGTGAGACTTTGCATGCTGGGCTGGATGCCCTGCCCGATGCCGCCCGCAAACGCGTTCTCAAGGCGCGCACCGCCGCATTGCACGCCCAGGAAAAGATCGAAGCACAGGCCGCCCGCGCAGCTGCTCAGGGCCGGACCTTCTATGACCGGAACCCGCTGGCCGCCGGTGCCATTGCGCTTGGCCTGGGTGCGCTGATCGGTTCGCTCCTGCCGCCGACCCGCCGCGAAGACGAACTGCTGGGGTCACACCGGGATGCCCTGGCAGCCAAGGCAGAAGCGGCCCTGCGGGAGGAGATGGACAAATTGTATCACAAAGCTAGCGCCAAGCTGGATGGAGAAGACAGCGGGCTACCGCGGCAGACCGCTGCACGCTGACGGTCATGCCCGGGTTCCTGAAAACTGCCCTAAGCGGCCGGGGGGTCCGCGTGATGCTGATGATCCTGACGGTCATCAGCATCACCGCTGCCTTGCAACTGGCACAGCAGATCCTCGCACCGATGAGCTTTGCGCTTGTGCTGGGTGTAGTGGTGTCACCGCTTGCGGACAAGCTGGCGCGCGCCGGTGTGCCGCGGCTGGCCATTGCTTTGACGCTGCTTCTGCTGTGCACGCTGTTTGTGGCGGTCATCCTTCTTTTGATCGAACCTTTGATCAACGTGCTGATCGACGAATTGCCCCGCATAAAGTCGGTTATGGCCGGGTTGATCGACCGCGCCTCTTCTCTGCTGCGGGGCATTGAAACAATCAGCCAGGAAATCGAAGAAAGCGTTGGCGCCGAAGCTGTGGAACCGCAAACTGCGATCCCTTCGGTCGGCGATGCGCTGTGGCTGGCACCGAGCTTTGTCTCCCAGGTGTTCATCTTTGTGGGCACGTTGTTTTTCTTCACGCTGACCCGCAACGATCTCTACCGGCTGACAGGATCGATGGCGCCCCGGCTGAAGCACGCGGATACCGTTGTTGCACGCTACTTTGCCGCAATCACGCTGGTGAACACTGGACTGGGGGCGGTCACGGCAGCCGCAATGATGGCTCTTGGTGTTGAATATGCTCTTCTGTGGGGTTTGGCGGCAGGGCTGCTGAACTATGTTCTGTACCTGGGCCCGCTGCTGATAACTGTGAGCCTGGCCATTGCCGGGATGCTCCAGTTCCATGGCATCTATGCCATCCTGCCGCCGGCAGCTTTCTTGCTGATCAATCTGGCAGAGGCCAATATTGTGACGCCCTTGGTCGTGGGCCAGCGCATGGCGATCAATCCCCTGCTGATCTTCGTGGCAATTGTCTTCGGCTTGTGGCTGTGGGGGCCGGTTGGCGCCTTCGTGACTTTGCCGCTGCTTCTTTGGCTTGGCGTTCTGCTGGAACCGCAGCCGGAGGAGAAAGGACGCGCCGAAGAAGATCCGCTCCGCGAAGTCCTGTAAAACCATACATTGCCCGCGCAGTTTGCGTGTCTGCTGTCACTCCACCTGCTGCTGATCGTCCAGCAGGTTCTCTCCGCCATCGAGCCCCTTGCGTTCCCGTTCCGCAGCCTCTGCACCGGCAGGTTCTGACCTTGCGGGATCCGCGGCCTCTGGCAAATCGGCGGGTTCGGGTTTGGCCGGGCGTCTTGTGTCAACCGGCTCCTCGGAGGACGGTACAGCCGCCTGAGCACCATCAAGACGCACACGGTAGATCGGCTCCGGCAGACCGAAGCCAGCAGCCTCCAGCGCCAGCTTGGCGGACCGGATCGCTTCGCCCCGCGCCTTGGCAAAATCCACCTTGGTCTGATCCACCCAGCCGGTGAAGGTCAGGACCACGTTGGAATCCCCGACCTCGCTGATCCAGGCACCGACTTCCGGCTCCTTCAGCACAAAGGGCTGCGCCTCCAGCGCGGCAACGGCCGTGGCCAGCGCCGCCGCCAGATCCGCATCCGCGTCGACCCCCAGGTTAAATCCGAAACGGCGCCGGGGATCACGGGTGAAATTCACGATACGGCCCTTGTACACGGTGGCATTCGGAATGCGGATGTGGTTGCCCTCGGGCGAGATCAGGATGGTCGCACGCGACGTCAGCCGGGCGACTGTCCCCTGGTCCCCCTGGATGTCCACAAAGTCATTGGGCCTGAACGGCTGGCGCAGGCTAAGCAGGATGGACGCAATGAAGTTCTCCACCGTGTCGCGCACCGCAAAGCCAAGTGCCAGCCCAACAACACCAGCAGCGCCCAAAACAGCGCCGATCAGCGCGGTTGCGTTGAGAATATCCAGAGCCAGCACCAGCCCCGTCAGGATGAACAGGATGCGCGCCACGGCCCGGTAGACATCAGCGATAAAGGCGTTGGGAGCCAGCCGGGTCCAAATACCGATCCGCGTGGTCAGTAGCCAGCCCCCCGCCGCGACCACAAGAAAAGCCGTCAGCGCCACAAGAAAAATCGGTCCGTTTGCCAGCAGGTTACGTGTCCTTGCTGCGATCCGTTCCATCGCCGGGGCCAGCCGTTCCTCCAGGGATCCGCTGATCTCAGTCTCATTTTCGATCGCAACCACGCCCTCTACCCGGTTGATGATCTGGTTCAGCCTGTCCTGCGCTGCATTGTCGATCACGTGCCCGGTAATCCTGACAACACCTTCAGAAACCGACACGTTCACGGCGGCGAAACCATCAATCTGCGCCAGAAGCTTTTCGATCCGGTTGAGGATCTCACTATCGCGCACGGCCTCGGCGCCCACTTCGATCTGGCCGTCTGTCTGAACCGGACCGTCTGCGGATTGCGCCAGACTGCCGGCAGCAGTGAAAGAAAGCACCGCGGCTGCCATCACAGCTAGAACCGAACGCAACAGAACGCGGCTTAGGCTTGCAGTTCTCTCTGTTCCCCGTTCCTGCCCCAACTCAACTTCCTCCTCAGAGCAATAGCGGCGTCAAAACACGCGGCCTGTAGTGCAACCAATACCCCGGTTAACGCGGCTGAACATTCCTTAAAGCAGAATAGCGGGGTTGAATATGCAGGGTGACACATCTCTGCTCCATTGAAACCGTTCGCGGAGGGATCACAATGACTGTCCGCCCTGACCGTTTCACTGGTTCTGGTCAAGAATTTCAGCGTGCCTCGGCAGGGACATTTAATCTGTGACAACTCACCAGCCAAATCATGAGGTCAGCGAAACAGTACGAAAACGGCACTTGCTCAGCTTCTGCCCTCGGCAGGTCACAACATTTGACCATCTGTAATGCTTTAAAAAACAGCAACTTAACAAGGACCATCTCGGTTCCGCGAACCGGCCCTGACAGGGCAAGATTTATTTCCGGAAACTGCAAGCTGGTATGTCATAGTTAAATGCAGTTTGGCTGGCCAAGTGGCATGGCTCCTTTTAAAACTAAGGAGACTTTATGGGCACTGAACCATGTGGTGCAGACGCACCAATTCTTATTCTGACGGAAAACGCGTTCGAAGCCCTCGACATCAGCGACTACTTGGTGCGCCGGGGACTGGGGAGCGTTGTCAGCGAAACCAAGATCGAGCACTGCGATACATTCCTGGACGACAGCGCGACGCCTCCGCGGCTGGTGTTCTTTGCGTTCTCCCTCAGTGTTCCTGCCGCGCGGAACTGGCTTCTTGCCGCGCGTGACAGGGGCTGGCGTATCATTCTGGTCAACGGGAAAACCACAGACCCGGATGTGAAAGACCTGCCAATGCTGACCCGGCCATTTGCGACCTCCCATCTGGACGCAGTCATGGACCAAATCGGGGAGTAGCCACTGCGGAACCCGTCAAGCACGTCGCCGGAAGCAGAAAGGGCCTGATGGCCCTTTCTCACTTCGCTTCCAGAGTGCAGGGCGACTTGCTCTGGCGGTCTTTTCAGAAACGAAAGGGCTTTGTCTTCGGCCTTCAGGCATCCAGCTCCGTATCCCAGTACAGGAAATCCATCCAGCTTTCATGCAGGTGGTTCGGAGGGAACTTGCGCCCGGTATTCCGCAATTCCTCAGCTCCGGGCCGGCGCGGCGGCTTGCGCAGCGACATCCCAGCCCGGTGCAGCGACTTTGACCCTTTCTTGAGGTTGCAGGGGCTGCAGGCGGCAACGACATTTTCCCAGCTGGTCACACCGCCGGCCGCCCGCGGCACCACGTGGTCAAACGTCAGCTCCCCTTTGCTGCCGCAATACTGGCAGCAGAATTCATCCCGCAAAAACAAATTAAAGCGCGTGAAGGCCACGCGCTTTTGAGGTTTCACATAATCTTTCAGAACCACCACAGACGGTATTCGGATCTCTGTACTCGGACTGTGCACCACTTCGTCATATTCCGCCACGATGGCCACCCGGTCGAGCCAGGCTGCCTTGACCGCGTCCTGCCACGACCAAAGAGACAGCGGATAATAGGAAAGCGGCCGGTAATCCGCATTCAAAACCAGTGCCGGGTGCTGTTTTAGCGCCCCCGGAGATCTGACAAACTCTGCTCTGAAATCGCCATCCATCTTTGAACGTCTTCCTCGCCCTGATCTTCCGTTTCCCGGAACCAGAGCGGGGAACCCGCCCCAGCCTAGATTTGACTATATATCGTGGTTGGCACCTGACAAGCCCCAATGACCCACAATATGTCGGGAGCAAGCTGCGCTGATTCCATGACAGGCCCATGACAGTTATCCACAGGCTGTAACAGGGACAGCCTCTTGCCCTGCCGCCCCAGTCCGCCTATTGCGCAGCCATGACCCGCCTGATCCGCTTCAACAAACCTTTTGACGTTCTGCCGCAATTCACCGACAGCGGCAGCCAGGACAGCCCGCGGCCGACGCTCAGCCGGTATATTGATTGCCCCGGCGTCTATGCGGCAGGCCGCCTTGACCGCGACAGCGAAGGCTTGATGCTGCTGACGGACGATGGCCGCCTGCAATCCTGGATCACCGACCCCAAGCACAAGATGGACAAGACCTATTGGGTCCAGGTAGAGGGCATTCCCAGCGCCGATGCACTCAGGCTGCTGGCGGAAGGCGTTGATCTGAAGGACGGCAAGACCCGGCCCGCCAAGGTGCAGGTGATCCCGGAACCGCCCGGGCTCTGGGCGCGTACACCGCCCGTCCGGGTGCGCAAGACCGTTCCAGATAGCTGGATCGCGCTCACCATCCGCGAAGGCCGCAACCGGCAGGTGCGGCGCATGACTGCCGCTGTCGGGCATCCAACCTTGAGGCTGATCCGCTACAGCATTGGCGCCTGGACACTGGACGGGCTGGCGCAGGGCGCCTGGGAGGACCTGGAGCCACCGCGTGTGCCCGGCCCGCCCAAACCCTCGCAAAAGCCGCCGCGCAGGCCCAAGGCGGCATCACCGCGCCCGGCAAAAGGTGACAGGCCCCGGCGCCGCTGATAGCCTGTCTTCATGCTGCCTCAAGCCCCTGCCCCCGATGCCATTCTGGAAGCGTCGCTTTATGTCGACAATCTGGACGCGGCTGAAGAGTTCTACGGCAGCCTGCTGGGGCTCGAATGCATCCAGCGGGTCGGCAACCGGCATGTGTTTTTCCGCTGCGGCAGTGCCGTCGTGCTGCTTTTCAATGCTGCCGAGACCGTGAAGCCGCCCGGAAATCCGCGATTGCCGGTGCCGCCGCATGGCGCCCGCGGGCCGGGGCATCTGTGTTTCTCCCAGCCGAGGGAAGCGCTGCTCCTGATGCGCGCCCGGCTGCTGGCGGCCGGCGTGGAGATCGAATCCGAATTTGACTGGCCCAGCGGCGCGCGGTCGGTCTATTTCCGCGATCCCGCCGGAAACTCGCTCGAGATTGCCGAGCCGCATCTGTGGGCCTATTGACCCACAGAACAATCCAGCTTCAATTCAGCGGCTTACAGGCTCAGCTTGTCCCGCATGAAGGCCAAGGCAACGCTCAGGCCATCCGGCGCGATTCCATGGGCAGTGCCCTTCTGGATGTGTGCAAAGACATCCTGAAAACCCGCCTCTTGCAGCGCTTCGGCGGCCTCAGGCAGTGACTGCACCGGCACCACGTCGTCCTGATCGCCATGCACCAGTAGAACCGGCATTTTGGACACCGCCTCATCCTTCAGCAGCTCCGGCGCCAGCAGACGGCCGGAAAATGCGACAATCCCGGATATTGCGTCCTCTCGCCGAGGTGCCACGTGCAGGCTCATCATCGTGCCCTGGCTGAACCCGAAGAGAACCACCTGCTCTGGCAGCACGTCCTCGTCGACCATAAGCGCATCCAGGAAAGCATTCAGGTCCTCGACCGCGGCCTGCATCCCGCGCATGCTTTCCTCTTCCGAGGAACCGTCGATCCATGGAATAGGGAACCACTGGAAGCCGAACGGCGCACCGGCGCAGGCCTCTGGCGCATCGGGTGCGACAAACAGCGTATCCGGCAGATGTTCGCCCAGCGGATCGGCCAGCCCCAGCAGGTCCGCGCCATTGGCGCCATAGCCATGCAGGAACACCACAACGGAGCGGGTTTCGCCGGAGAGCGGCTCCTTGCGGCCGGCATTCAGTACACGAGTCATCGGATTCCTTCCCTGTCCTTCGCCACCCGGTAATAGGCCCACAGAATGCGCGCCGCAACCGACCGCCACGGTGACCAGGCTTCCGCGATTTGCCGCATCTCCCGCTCCTTGGGGCGTTCAGGCAGACTGAACAGGACCCGCGCCGCCTCCTGCAGGGCCAGGTCGCCATGGGCAAACACGTCTGCGCGGCCCAGCGAAAACATCGCGTAAATCTCCGCCGTCCAGACGCCGATCCCTGGCACCTGCACCAGCGTAGCGATTACCTCCGCATCAGGAGCATTGCGCAACGCGTTGAAATCAATACGCGCCTCAGAAAGTGCCCGGGCATAGCGTATCTTCTGACGGCTGAGACCGGCTGCACGCAGATCATCGTCCGTTGCCCGCAGGATCTTGCGCGGCCCTGTCAGCTTGGCGTCCTTCATCCGTTTCCAGATCGCATTTGCAGAAGCAACGCTCACCTGCTGGCTGACAATAGCGCTCAGCAGTTCAGCGAACCCTTCGGGCTTGCGCCGCAAGGGCAGCGGACCGGTCAGTTCCAGCGCGTCGGCAAACCGGAGGTCCTGTGCCGCCAGCCATTCAGCACCCTCGGAGACGCAGTCGCCGCATTGAATGATCCGGCCCGCACCCGGCAGAAACTTCGGCTGTTCTGACGCCACGTCACCCCCCTTGGCCGCGGCAAATGGGCGGCCCTCCAGCGCGGCAAGCGTCTTGCCCCGCATGCGGTTCACCGCTACGCATCCCATATGAGCATGACCATGACCACCCCCAGCGACACGGTCGCCAAGAAAAACGTTGCCATCCTGGTGCTGGCCCAGGCAATCCTCGGTGCGCAGATGCCGATGATCTTCATCATTGGCGGTCTTGCCGGCCAATCGCTGGCCTCCAACCCCTGCTTTGCAACGCTGCCCATCTCGCTGATCGTGGGCGGCTCGATGCTGGCGGCCACGCCTATCTCAGCCATCATGCAGCGCTGGGGCCGCCGCGCCGGTTTCTTCACCGGCGCCGCCTTTGGCGCAATGGGGGGCCTGGTCGGCGCCTACGGGCTCTATCTCGGCTCCTTCCCGGTCTTCCTGCTCGGCAGCCTGATGACCGGCGTCTACATGAGCGCACATGGCTTCTATCGTTTCGCAGCCGCGGACACCGCCTCTGAAGCATTCCGCCCCAAGGCGATTTCCTATGTGATGGCCGGAGGCCTTGCAGCTGCGCTGATCGGCCCGCAACTGGTCAAGCTGACCAGCCAAGCTTTTGTTATTCCGTTTCTTGGCACTTATCTGACCGTGATTGCCGTCAATGTGTTCGGCGCAGCGCTGTTTCTGCTTTTGGATATTCCCAAACCACCAGCGCCCAGTCATGACAGCCCCAAAGGGCGCAGCCGTCTCGAACTGCTGAAAACGCCAGTTATTGCCGTCTCGGTAATCTGTGCAATGGTTTCCTACGCATTGATGAACCTAGTCATGACATCGACCCCGCTGGCCGTGGTAGGGTGCGGTTTCACTCAGGGCAATGCCTCCGATGTGGTGATGTTCCACGTTTTAGCGATGTATGTGCCGTCCTTTTTTACCGGGCACCTGATTGCCCGCTTCGGCGTGGAAAAGATCGTCGCCGCAGGTCTGGTCATTCTTGCCGGCGCCGGCGCCGTTGCGCTGCAAGGCGTTGATCTGGAAAACTTCTTCATCGCGCTTGTATTGCTCGGCCTTGGTTGGAACTTCGGTTTCATTGGTGCAACCACCATGCTGGCCGGCGCCCATGACAGCCACGAAAAAGGCCGGATGCAGGGATTGAACGACCTGCTGGTATTTGGCGGCGTCACCATGGCGTCACTGGCCTCCGGCGGGTTGATGAACTGCTCCGGCGGCAATCCGGTGGACGGCTGGAACGCGGTCAACATGGCGATGGCGCCGTTCCTGGTGCTGGCAGGCGGAGCGCTGATGTGGCTGGTGATGCGGCCCAAGGAAGCCTGACCGTTTCTGCTTGAAAGCTAGAGTAACAAAGGCGCCCAAACGGGCGCCTTTGTTGTTTCATCGAAGTACTTTACCAGCGCCCGGTGACTGCACGCCGCATCAGCCCCATCCGGCGCCGGAACTCACTTTGACCAAGAGCACCCTGCGCCACCCGGTCAGGCTGCCGGATGGCCTGTTTCAGAACCGCCTCAGCCTGCCATCCCGCCAGCAAAGCAACTCCTGCAGCTTTCGAAACATCGGCTCTTCGCACTCTCGCTTTACTCAGCTTTTCCAGCCCCTTGCGCGCCAAAGCTTGCACACCTTCCAAGGTGCCGTCGAGCAGCGGGATCCGTTTCTGCGCTTCCAGTTCAGGGATTGCGCGCAGCCAGCTGGCAATACCTGCGCCATAGCCGAAGTCCCGGACCACAGACTCATCCGCCTCCCCCAAAGACCTTGCTGCCATCCACATCAGCGATCCGCTGGTCCGGTCGATATAGCCGTCAAACTCCGCCTGATCCTCAAAGGGATCCTTGTAAATATCCCAACGCCGCGCCTCGGCCATACCGTCGATACAGGCCGCCAGTTCAGGCTTCAGCAGCTTGGAAAGCGGCGTCGCAACATAGTGGCGGCGGACCGGCTTGACCTCGGCGATCTCCGCCCCCACGTCGCGCCACCATTGCACCCGCATTTCGGCAATCATGCTTTCCTGGCTGGCCCACGGCGCCCGCGCCAGCTCGACATTGAAGGCATAAAGCGCAAACAGCAGCGGCCGCGCCTGGACCGGCGCCGCCATGGTCGACAGAAAACGGTCCGGGTCGCTCTTCTGAACCAGCTCCGCGCAGGCCGTCAGGTCGGCGTCAAACTGCATCCGCCTGCCCGGCCCCGCTATCATGGATCAGTTTCCAGCGGATGGCGTCCAGCAGAGCCTCGAAGGAGGCGTCGATTATGTTCGCGCTGACCCCGACAGTGGACCAGCGATGGCCCTGGCTGTCTTCGCTGTCGATGATGACCCGGGTAACGGCCTCGGTACCGCCCTGGGTGATCCGCACCTTAAAGTCCACAAGCCGCATGTCCTCCAGCTGCGCGGAGTAGCGCCCCAGATCCTTGCTCAGCGCCCGCGCCAGCGCGTTGACCGGGCCGCGGTCGCTGCCGGTTTCGTCCAGCGATTCACTGACCGACAGGCGTTTCTCGCCGTCAACCTTCACCACCACCACAGCCTCGGACAGGCTGACCATGCGGTTGTACTTATTCTTGCGCCGCTCGACGGTCACCTTGTAGCGCTTGACCTCGAAAAAGTCCGGCAGCTGCCCCAGTTCCTTGCGCGCCAGCAGCTCAAACGACGCCTGCGCGGTGTCATAGGAATATCCTTCGGCTTCGCGGTCCTTGATCCGCTCCAGGATCCGCGCCAGCGCCGGGTTGCCGTTTTCAACACTCAGCCCCGCATCGGTCAGGCGCTTGCGCAGGTTCGACTGCCCGGCCTGGTTCGACATCGGGATCACCCGCGCATTGCCGACCGTGCCCGGCTCGATGTGTTCATATGTGGCCGGATCCTTCAGGATCGCGCTGGCGTGCAGACCCGCCTTGTGGGCAAAAGCCGAAGCGCCCACATAAGCCGCCTGCCGCACCGGTACCCGGTTCAGGATGTCGTCCAGCATCCGGCTGGTCCGGGTCAGACCCGCCAGTGCCTCCAGGCTCACCCCGGTCTCGAACGTGCTGGCATAGGGCTCTTTCAGCAGAAGTGTCGGGATCAGTGCGGTCAGGTTGGCGTTGCCGCAGCGCTCCCCCAAACCATTCAGCGTGCCCTGGATCTGCCGTGCTCCGGCGTCGACTGCTGCCAATGAACAAGCTACGGCATTTTCCGTGTCATTGTGAGTGTGTATGCCCAGTTTCTCACCCGGAATTCCGGCCGCAACAACTTCACTGACGATCCGATGAACCTCTGCCGGAAGCGCGCCGCCATTGGTGTCGCACAGCACCACCCAGCGCGCACCAGCCTCCAGCGCCGCGCGGCAGGCGGCCAATGCATAGTCCGGATTGTCCTTGTAGCCGTCAAAGAAATGCTCCGCGTCAAACAAAGCTTCCCGCCTCTGCGCAACGATATGGGCGACCGAGGCGCGGATGTTTTCGAGGTTTTCCTCCAGTGTGATCCCCAGCGCATGAGTCACATGGTAGTCATGGCTCTTGCCGACCAGGCAGACGGCTTGGGTGCCCGCGTTCATCACCGCTGCCAGCACTTCGTCATTTTCCGCCGAGCGGCCCGCCCGCTTGGTCATTCCGAAGGCGGTCATGGTGGCGCGGGTGTCCGGCGCCTCCCCGAAAAAGGCGCTGTCGGTTGGGTTGGCGCCCGGCCAGCCGCCCTCGATGTAGTCGACGCCCAGCCTGTCCAGCGCCAGCGCGATCTGCTTCTTCTCTTCAGAGGAGAACTGCACCCCCTGGGTCTGCTGCCCGTCCCGCAGGGTTGTGTCATAAAGATAGAGGCGTTCCTTTTGCATCAGGCTAGCTCTCTTTCTGCATAGGACAGAAATCGTTCTTGAATTCCAGAAGGTTCCCCGGAACAAATCACGTTGCGCCAGTACCCCTTCGCGTCTAGCTCAAATTCTAGGTTGCGAGCATCGGCTTCGCTGTTCAACTCAGCTACGCTCATGGTTAGCTTTCCATCCAGAACTGGACGGGATAAGGCCAGCCAGCCGAGAGCTTCATGCTCAAAACTTACACGCCAATCAGTTCCTTGCCCATCTTCCACCACAACGCCGGCCATATTCAAAAACCCGCGAATAGCATCGGCTTTTGCCCATTCTTTCTGTGCACGTGCAGTCATTCTGGCAGAGACGAGGCTGTTGATACGTTCCTCGAATTCCTCGTCGGCTTCAGGTTGAGTTGCCCATGCACCCATCTCTTCCCTTAGCAGGCCCATCATCTGGGCCGAGGACAGCAGCCCGGCAGCATCGCCGGATGCCGCCAGCTTGTGCAGCTCAGAAATCGCTCCGGCAGAATTCAGGTCATCCGCCAGCGCGTCCAGGACCGCGGCAGCAGCGCTGGGCGCGGGTTCGATGCCCGCGGTCAGCGCCCGCCACTTGCGCAGCGTGGCTTCGGCTTCCTTGGCCTTCTTGTCGGTCCAATCCATCGGCTTGCGGTAATGGGTCTGCAGGAACACCAACCGGATCACCTCACCCGGATAGCCCTGATCGAGCAGATCGCGGACAGTAAAGAAGTTGCCCAGGGACTTGGACATCTTCTTGCCCTCCACCTGCAGCATCTCATTGTGCAGCCAGAAACGCGCAAAAGTATCATCGCCATTGGCGCAGCAGCTTTGCGCAATTTCGTTTTCATGGTGCGGGAACATCAGGTCGTTGCCGCCGCCGTGGATATCGAAGGTCTCGCCCAGCAATTCGTAAGACATCGCCGAGCATTCGATATGCCAGCCCGGCCGCCCGCGGCCCCAGGGGCTGTCCCAGCCCGGCAGATCATCGCTGGAGGGCTTCCACAGCACAAAATCCATCGGGTTCTTCTTATAAGGCGCAACCTCGACCCGGGCGCCTGCAATCATGTCATCAACCGACCGGCCCGACAGCTTGCCATACAGCTCTTTCCAGCTGTCGACCGCAAACAGCACGTGGCCTTCGGCGGCATAGGCGTGGCCCTTGGCAATCAGCTCCTCGATCATCGCCACCATCTGCGGGATGTACTGGGTCGCGCGCGGCATGTGGTTGGGCTCCAGCGCGCCAAGCTCGCCCATGTCATCCAGGAACCATTGCGTCGTCTCAGCGGTAATATCGCCAATCGGCCGGCCGCTCTCCGCCGCGCGGGCGTTGATCTTGTCATCTACGTCGGTGAAGTTCCGGGCGTAAGTCACTTTATCTGCGCCATAAACCTCGCGCAGAAGCCTGTAGAGAACATCAAACACCACCACAGGGCGTGCATTGCCCAGATGCGCCCGGTCGTAAACCGTGGGGCCGCAGACATACATCCGCACGTTTTCGGCGTCGATCGGCTTAAAGACCTCTTTCTTGCGGGTCTTCGTGTTCTGCAGCTTGATCACTCTGTCCATGGTTCCCATGCCCGGTTCCTTTCGCATGCCCAGCCAACAGCGGCAGGCACTACCCTTTGCGCGCAGCGCGGGCTTAGCAACTTGTCAGGAAAATGAAAACGACAGAAACCAGCCCGCTGATATGTCAGCAGGTAATGCAGCAGATAATGGTGGCGCATTTTTGGTTCATGCAGGCTGCTTAGCACGCAGATGCTGGTCCGCCAAGCATTTTGGCGGCTGCAAACAGCAAAAGCCGCCCGGTTTGCCTTGGGTGCAGACCGGGCGGCCAGCAGCGCGGCGGAACAGGCGGGCCGCGCTGGTACTCATATCAGTTTAGAACTTGTCAGTTTAGAACTTGAAGGACGCGCGCAGCGACACGGATGTCGCATCAGCGCCGACGCCCGAGGTGCCGAACTGGTCGAAGTCATGTTCCAGCACTTCGCCGCCGACCTGCCACTGGTCGGTCACCTGATAAGCCAGGCCAACACCGTAAAAGTCGCCGGTTTCGCTGCCCAGCGAGCTGTCAGCCTCGGCCACACCGCCAGTCACATAGGCCAGCACCCGGCCAAAGTCATAGCCGGCTTTCAGCTTGGCGCGCGCCACGGAGTCAACAGTTGCGCCACCGCCCAGATCCAGGTCGGTGGAGTCATAGTCAAGTTCACCGCCCAGCACGAAACGGCCAAAATCGTGATTGTAGCCGCCGTGGATACCGTATGCGGTATCATCACCCGAGGCACCATTGCTGGCATCCGCGTCCAGCTGGCCCACCTGGCCACCCAGATAGAACCCGGTCCAATCGCCGCCCTCATTGACCACAACCGGCGCCGGAGCCGGCGCGGCTTCGACCACCGGCTCAACCAGGTTGCCGGCAAAGGCCGCACTGCCCATTACGGTTGCGATGGCTGTCATAGCTACGAAACGAGTCATTCAGACTTCTCCTTTTGCAGTCCCGGCGCAGGCTGTGCGCCGTTGACGCTTACAAAAGGTCTTTGCCTGGCAGTTTCCAGTGCCGCCCGGTTCACAAGCTTTGACTTGGCGGTGAGTGGCCGAAATCCAGGATTCAGCCGCGCTTTTCCGCCGGAATCCGCAAGCGGAAATCCGCCAAACTATTGAAAGAAAGAAAAGCTTTTCCTAGAGCCGGGGAAAGCGCCTGCCGCCGTGCGTCTAAAACCGGAACGCAGCACCAACAGCCAGGGTTTCGCCGCGCGGGCTTCCACTGCCATCCCTTGGGCCCGCCTCATGATGCAGCAACTCCCCGGTCAGCTGAAGCGCACGGTTCAAGGAAACCCTCATGCCGAACCCGAACAGCGTTCCGTGGCGCCTGCGGCCCGAGTCTTCGGCCTGAAGGCCGCCAACAGTTACAAAGCCGGTGGCGGACCCAAAGCCGTATCCGGCATGCAAGCGCAGCTGGTGGGTTTCATCCGCCTGCAGAACCCGTGTGAGCGGCCCGGTCTGCCCGGTTGCCACACTGCCCCCCAAGATCAGCCCTTCAGATCCATCACCATACCCGAAAGCAAATGAAGGCCCTTGCCCCCCTGGAATGCTGTAAGCAAACGGATCTGAACCGTTATTAGCAGAGCGTCCGTGATCCTCAGCCGAACCCGATTGCCCATGCAGAACGGCAATGGAAAAAACCGCAGCGAACGTTTGGCAGAGTTTGGTTATCCTAACCATCGGCATGTGGTTTTGCCTTTTTGCAGTGCGCCGTTCAGCGCGTCATCCCCCCAGGACCCCATTTATACGCATTAATGCTTAATATTTCGTTCCAAGACTGCCCGAAATCCGCCTTCGCAAGAAGCGTTAAAAGATGCAGTTTAACCATAAAAAGCACTGAAATTTTTCAACTATTCACGCTCACCTCCGCCCTCCGAAGGGGGTGATGAAAAAAATGTCGCATTTTTCACCAAGGTCGTTATCGTGCTAGAAACTTCGCAAATGCATGCCAAACTGCCGCGAAGATAACAGGAGACCGCATGCAGGAAGAACGCAGCCTTCTTAACCTCATCAGCCGCACCATTGGCGCGGCACGGGGACGCGCCGCCAGAGGCCGGCCGTACTGAGTTGAAATAAAACACATTTCAACTCTCACCCCTGAAAGGCTCCCAATATGAACGACCAAGCCTCCCCTGCCCGCGCCACCCGCAGCGGCGGGCGTAATGCGCGCCGTGCAGCCCGTGCTGCCGCCCTGCCAGATCATCTGCGTCCGGTCCGCCCCGGCATGGAATCCACCGCGCTCAAAATACTAAGCCAAGCAGACATGGAAAAGATCCATGAAGCCGCCCTCACCGCGCTGGAAGAGATCGGCCTTGCCGACGCTCCGCAGAGCGGGATCGACTATCTGACGGCCGCGGGCTGCTCACTTGGCGACGACGGCCGAATCCGCTTCCCTCGCGCACTTGTGGAAGACACAATCGCCAGGGCAAACCGCTCCGTCACCCTTTTCAGCCGCGATGGCAAAAACGATCTGCAGCTGTCAGGCGGCCGCGTGCACTATGGCACCGCTGGCGCCGCGGTCAGCGTTGTCGATGTGCAAGGCAGGAACTACCGCGATTCCACCGTGCAGGATCTGCATGACGCAGCCCGCATCTGCGACCAGCTGGACAACATCCATTTTGTTCAGCGCCCGATGGTTTGCCGCGACATCCCCGACAATTGCGAGATGGACCTGAATTCCATCTACGCCTGCACTTCCGGCACCACCAAGCACGTTGGCGTGTCTTTCACGGAACCCGGATTTGTGAAACCCGGTCTGGAACTGCTGCACATGATTGCAGGCGGCGAAGACAAATGGCGAGAGCGCCCGTTTGTTTCCAACTCCAACTGCTTCGTGGTTCCGCCCATGAAGTTTGCCACAGAGTCCTGTGAAGTGATGGAAGAATGCATCAAAGGCGGCATGCCTGTGCTTCTTCTGTCCGCAGGCATGGCTGGCGCCACGGCCCCTTCGACCATTGCCGGGGCCATCACCCAAGCGGTTGCCGAATGCCTGGCTGGACTGGTTTATGTAAATGCCGTAAAGCCTGGCGCTCCCGCAATTTTTGGCACCTGGCCCTTTGGCCTCGACCTGCGCACCGGCGCCATGACCGTTGGCTCAGGCGAGCAAGCCCTGCTGACCGCCGGCTGCGCCCAGATGCACAAGTTCTACAATCTGCCGGGTGGTGCCGCAGCCGGGGCCTCCGATTCCAAACTTCCGGACATGCAGGCCGGCTGGGAGCAGATGTGTTCCGCCGTCATGGCGGGTCTTTCGGGCCTCAACATGGTCTATGAGGCCGCTGGCATGCACGCCTCTCTGCTTGGCTTCTGCCTGGAATCGCTGATCCTGGACAATGACCTGCTGGGCCAGGCGCAGCGCTGCGTCCGCGGTATTGAGGTTAACGACGAAACCCTCGCGCTCGACCAGATGCGCGCCACCTGCCTGGGCGGGCCGGGTCATTACCTGGGCACCGATCAGACGCTAGGCCGGATGCAGGTGGATTACGTGTACCCGGATCTTGGCGACCGCACCTCCCCCAAGGAATGGGCTGAGCGCGACAAGCCCGACCTGATCGAGAAAGCGATCGCCAAAAAGGAAAAGATCCTGTCGGAACGCGCTGCTGCCCGGTTTGACGCTGAAACCGACATGGCAATCCGTCAGGAATTCAACATTCATCTGCCCGCCTGACGCGGACCTGTATGATCTTGGAGCGGGCCGGGTTTTCCGGCCCGTTTTTCTTTGGCCAGCGGCTTCGGCACCGCATATGCACCTCGATTTCCATTTCCTAAATTTTTCTTAACTTCAACCTTGAGGTTCCCTGGGCTAGCACTTAACCTGTTGTAAAGACGCCAGGAAATGCAAAACGAAATGATGCATGGCGTAAAATACCCTGCAAAAAAAGCGACGTCAGAAACGCAAAACTAAAATGCATAATTGCAATATGCGCCAACTTCGATGGGACTGGTGTTCATTTGCATTGCAAAATTGCAGGACACATTGTGGAAACTGATCCGAAACTTGTGATCTGCATTTCTGCAAGGCAATCTCCTTGCTTGTCGTAAACAACCACCACTTTTTGCAAGGCCCGAAACGCGCGTTGACTCAAAGCCCGCTTGTACCGCGATGTCCGCTGCGAAAACTGCGGCATCAGGTTGTCAAATCATTAACAGGAGCCCTGCGCCTCAAAACCACTTCGGGCGAAGCGGATAGCCCGGAACTCTTTGCAAAATTCCCAGCAAGAACGAGGGTTGCAAAAACGCTAATCCATCCTGCAAAAATGCAGCGCGGAACGGTCTCCGCGCTGCGACCCGGCTATCAGAAGAAGGCCTGCAAACCGGTCTGCGCGCGCCCCAGGATCAGTGCATGCACGTCGTGTGTCCCCTCATAGGTGTTCACGGTCTCCAGGTTCACCATGTGGCGGATCACGTTGAATTCCAGGCTGATGCCATTGCCGCCGTGCATGTCACGGGCAATCCGGGCAATCTCCAGCGCCTTGCCGCAGTTATTGCGCTTGATGATGGAAATCATCTCAGGCGCGGCGTTTGCTTCATCCATCAGCCGGCCAACACGCAGGGACGCCTGCAGGCCCAGGGTGATTTCGGTCTGCATGTTCGCCAGTTTCAGCTGAAACAACTGGGTGTTGGCCAACGGCCGGCCGAACTGAGTGCGGTCCAGGCCGTATTGGCGTGCCGCGTGCCAGCAGGCTTCCGCTGCGCCCATGGCGCCCCAGCTGATGCCATAGCGCGCACGGTTAAGGCAGCCGAACGGCCCTTTCAGCCCTTCAACATGCGGCAGCAGCGCTTCCTCGCCGACTTCAACGCCGTCCATCACGATCTCGCCGGTAATGGAGGCCCGCAGCGAGGCTTTGTTTTCGATCTTCGGCGCACTCAGGCCCTTCAAGCCCTTCTCCAGCACAAAGCCGCGGATCTTGCCGCCATGCGCCTCGGACTTTGCCCAGACCACAAAAACATCGGCGATCGGGGCGTTGGAGATCCACATCTTGGACCCCTTAAGCCGATATCCGCCTTCAATTTTTTCCGCGCGGGTTTTCATGCTGGCGGGGTCTGACCCGGCATCAGGTTCGGTCAGGCCAAAGCAGCCGATCCACTCGCCGGAAGCCAGTTTCGGCAGATATTTCTGACGCTGCTCCTCAGTGCCATAAGCATAGATGGGATACATCACCAAAGAGCTTTGCACCGACATCATCGAGCGGTAGCCGCTGTCGACCCGCTCCACCTCGCGGGCCACCAGGCCATAGGACACATAGCCGCCGCCAAGCCCGCCGTATTCTTCGGGAATTGTGGTGCCAAGGAGACCCATCTCACCCATTTCGCGGAAGATTTCCGGGTCCGTTTCCTCGTTTTCATAGGCACTTAGAACGCGGGGCTGAAGCTTCTCCTGCGCATAGGCGCGGGCTGAGGCGGAGATCATGCGCTCGTCCTCTGTCAGCTGATCCTCAAGCCGCAAAGCGTCTTCCCAGTTGAAACGGCCCAGATCCGGGGCATCCTTGGCGCGCAGGGCGGGTTTATCGGTCATCTTGTCACCTCAGTGGTTCGCTATTTGGCCAAACCCTAACGGGAGGTGAACGAAAAAAATAGCGAGACTTTGGCAACAAAGCATGACAATAACTCATGCATGATTGTTCCACGCAAATTCCTGCCGTCCATCTCCTCCTTGCGCGCCCTGGAGGCCCTGGACCGGCTTGGAAGTGCCTCAGCCGCGGCAGATGAACTGGCGCTGACGCAGGGCGCAGTCAGCCGTCAGCTGCAAACTCTGGAGCGGCAGCTGGGCATGGAGTTGGTGCAGCGCGATCAGAAACGGCTGTCCCTGACCACCGAGGCGCAGGATTACGCCGCCGAGATCCGCCAGGCCCTGAACCAGATCGTGCAGTCCACCCTTCGTTTGCAGGCCGCGCCGCTGGCCGGAACGCTCAATCTGGCCATTCTGCCAGCCTTCGGCATGCGCTGGCTGATGCCACGGCTGCCGGAATTCGCCCGGTTGCACCCGGATGTGACCATCAACATGGCCACCCGGCTGGAGCCTTTCAATTTCGCCACAGAACCCTTTGATGCTGCAATACATTTTGGCGATGCGTCCTGGCCGGGCACGCAATCTCTGCTACTGAAGCACGAGCAGCTGCTGCCCGTCTGCGCTCCGGAACTGCTGAACGGGCGCAGGGTTGATGAGCCGACGGATATCTTGAAGCTGCCTTTGCTGCACATCCAGACCCGGACAACGGCCTGGAAGGATTGGTTCGAAAAGCATGGTATTGAGGCTGGCGCGGATCTGAGCGGCACGATCTATGACCAATTCGCAACCATCACCCAAGCCGCACTGCATGGATTGGGGGTCGCGCTGATGCCGGATTACCTGGTGGAGCAAGACCTGGCCACCAGCCGCCTGGTTGCGCTGCATCCGGAGCCGGTGGAGACCGCAGGTGCCTATTACCTGGTCTGGCCAGAGCGGAAATCAGACGCGCCGGCTCTGATGAAATTCCGCGGCTGGCTGGCCGGCAAGGCGCAGCCGGAGGATCCGCTGCCGCGATGAAAGTCAGGGGGTGACATGCGTGCACCCCCTGTACACCCTTTTGTGCACCCCCCGGTGCCGTTTCTGCCAGGTTTCAGCCCAGGGCGTAGCCGGCGCCGCGCACGGTGCGGACGGGATCTTCGCCGCCGTGCTGAGTCAGCGCCTTGCGCAACCGGCCGATGTGAACGTCGACGGTGCGGGTATCGACATAGATGTCGCGGCCCCAGACCCGGTCCAGAAGCTGCTCGCGGCTCCAGACACGGCCCGGCTTCTCGATGAAGGTGGAAAGAAGACGGAATTCGGTCGGACCGAGCTTGAGCTGATTGCCCGCCCGGCTGACCTTGTGGGTTTCAGCGTCCAGCACGATGTCTTCGTATTCCAGACGCACGCCGACGGTGGAGGGCCGCACCCGGCGCAGCTGGCTCCGCACCCGGGCCATCAGCTCCACCACCGAATAGGGTTTCACCACGTAATCATCGGCGCCGGTTTCCAGGCCGCGCACCTTGTCCACTTCCTCGGACCGGGCGGACAGCATGATCACGGGGATATTCCGGGTTTCGGCCCGGGTCTTGAGGCGGCGGCACACTTCGATGCCGCTGAGGTTGGGCATCATCCAGTCGAGGATGATGATATCGGGCATGTCCTCCTCGACCACCAGCAGCGCTTCCTCGCCATCCTTGGCCTTGAGCACGCGGAAGCCGTCAGCTTCGAGATTATAGGCCAGCACTTCCCGCTGCGCCATTTCGTCTTCTACAACCAGAACGGTGGGCTGGTCGGCAGCCATCGGTCAGATCTCCTGCGGTGTGGTCGAGGTCGTGTCGGCTTTCTTGCGGTCTTCTTCCGGCTTTTCGCCGGTGACCAGATAGATCACCTGTTCGGCAATCGCAGTCACATGATCACCCATGCGCTCGGTATTTTTTGCGATGAAATGCAAATGCATACAGGCCGAAATGTTGCGCGGATCCTCCATCATGTGGGTCAGGAACTCGCGGAACAGGGCGTTGTACATCTGGTCCACGTCGCGGTCGCGCTCGATCACATCGCGGGCAAGTTCCACGTCGCGCTGGATGTAGGAATCAAGCGCGTCCTTCAGCATCCGCTCCACCTCGCGGGCCATGCGGCGCAGGGCAGAGGTGCCTTCGCTGATGTTCGGCCCCTGGGCCAGAACGCCGGTGCGCTTGGCCATGTTTTTCGCATAATCGCCAATGCGTTCCAGGTTGCCGGCAATCTTCATCACCGACAGCACCAGCCGCAGGTCGGAGGCCGCCGGCGCACGCAGAGCGATCAGCCGGGCGGTTTCCTCGTTGATCAGCTCTTCCAGCCCGTCGATGGCCTTGTCGCCCTGGCGCACTGTCAGTGCCAGTTCCTCGTCGCGGGTTTCCAGTGCCTGGGCGGCTTCGCGGATGGCGTCCTCGACCAGGCCGCCCATTTTCATGATACGGGCCTGAATTGCCTCCAGATCGCGGTCGAAAGCAGATGCAATATGCTGTGCAGTCATTTGATTTTCCTTGAAATCAGCCGATCCGGCCGGTGATGTAGCTTTCGGTGCGCGGGTCGTTGGGATTGGTGAATATCTGGCCGGTGGGGCCGAATTCCACCAGGTTGCCGAGGTGGAAGAAGGCGGTCTTCTGGCTGACGCGGGCGGCCTGCTGCATCGAGTGGGTGACGATCACCACGGAATACTGGCTGCGCAGCTCGTCGATCAGTTCCTCGACCTGCGCGGTGGCGATCGGGTCAAGCGCCGAACAGGGTTCGTCCATCAGCAGCACCTCGGGTTCGGTCGCAACAGCGCGGGCGATGCACAGGCGCTGCTGCTGACCGCCTGAAAGGCCGGTGCCGGGGGCATCCAGGCGGTCCTTCACCTCATCCCAGATGGCACCACGGCGCAGGGATTTTTCCACGATTTCATCGAGTTCCGCCTTGTTTCTGGCAAGACCGTGGATGCGCGGGCCATAGGCCACGTTGTCGTAGATCGACTTGGGGAACGGGTTCGGTTTCTGGAACACCATACCGACCTTGGCACGCAGCTGCACCGGATCGACGCGCTTGTCATATATGTCCTCACCGTCCAGCAGGATGTCACCCTTTACGCGGCAGATGTCGATGGTGTCGTTCATCCGGTTCAGGCAGCGCAGGAAGGTTGACTTGCCGCAGCCGGAGGGGCCGATGAAGGCGGTGACGGTCTTGTCCTCGATCTCGACGTTCACGTCTTTGATCGCGTGGCTGTCGCCGTAGAAGACGTTCACATCCTTGGCAGCGATTTTGATGTTCTGGGTTTCCACGGTCTTATCCATCACGGTCATGTCGTTCATTGCACTATGCCCCTTTTACCAGCGGCGTTCAAAGCGGCGGCGCAGGATCACGGCCAGCGTGTTCATGGTCACCAGGAAGATAAGAAGGATGATGATGCCGCCCCAGGCGCGTTCGTAGAATGCAGGGTCGGCACGTTTGGCCCATTCGTAGATCTGGGCGGGCATGGCGGAGTTCGGCGCCAGCAGCCCGTCTGCCAGAGTTTCCGGCGCGTTGGACGCGATGAAGCCAACCATGCCGATCAGCAGCAGCGGCGCGGTTTCCCCCAGCGCCTGCGCCAGCCCGATGATGGTGCCGGTCAGGATGCCGGGGGCGGCCAGCGGCAGCACGTGGTGGAATACCGCCTGCATTTTCGACGCACCGACGCCCAATGCTGCGTCGCGGATCGACGGCGGCACCGATTTCAGCGAGGCGCGGGTGGAGATGATGATGGTCGGGAGCGTCATCAGCGTCAGCACCAGACCGCCCACCAGCGGCGCCGAGGTCGGCAGGTGCATGTAGTTGATGAAGACCGCCAGGCCCAGGATGCCGAAGACGATGGAGGGAACGGCTGCGAGATTGGAGATGTTCACCTCGATCATGTCCGTCAGCCAGTTCTGCGGTGCAAACTCCTCTAGGTAGATCGAGGCGGCCACGCCGATCGGCAGCGCCAGCGCCAGAACCACCAGCATCATGAACAGCGAGCCCAGCATGGAGACGCCAATACCGGCCGCCTCCGGGCGGGCGTCGGAGGCATCCGCGCCAAAGATGAAGTCGAGGTTGAAGGTCTTCTCCAGAACTCCGGCAGCCGCCAAAGCGTCAACAAGGTCAAGCTGTTCGGCAGAGATGTTCTTGTCGTTGAGGATGCTTTCCCGGGTGACGCGGCCCTTCAGGTAGCCATCGACACGGCTGGAGGCGAGGAAGCGGAACTCCACCGTCTGGCCAATCTGGTCCGGGTTTGCGATCACATAGTCGCGCAGCTGGGCCGCGACGTCCTTGGACAGGATGCCGGCCAGTTCCTTGGGTTTGAGGCTGGTCTCGATGCCCAGCTCCTCAATTGCAGCTTCCATCGCGCCCTTGATGATCGGGGCGTAACCGAAGGTGGTGACCTTCTTGATGTCCTCGATGTTGCGCTCGCCCTTCTTGTCGAGCTTGGCTTCGAGCAACTCCACATTCAGCGTGACAAAGGTCTGCTGAAAGGCACCGGTGCCCTTGCCGACGATAGTTGTCACCAGCACCAGCAGCATGATCAGGCCGGCGGTGATGGCGGCGATGCCGTATGCCTTGAACCGGGTCTCAGCGGCATTGCGTTTGCGGGTTTGCGCGGATTTCTCCAGCAGCGAGCCGCCGTGTTTACGGGGCGCAGCACCTGCGGGATTTTGGCTGAGGTCAGTCATTATTCGTACTGCTCCCGGTATTTGCGCACGATGTAGAGCGCCAGGACATTCAGGCCGAGGGTCAGGACAAACAGGGTCAGGCCCAGGGCAAAGGCAACCAGCGTTTCCGGGCTGGCAAAATCGGTGTCGCCGGTCAGCTGGCTGACGATGCGGGTGGTGATGGTGGTCATCGACTCCAGCGGGTTGGCGGAGAACTTGGCAATCGCCCCTGCCCCCATGACCACGATCATGGTCTCGCCGATGGCGCGCGACGCGGCCAGCAGCACCGCGCCGACGATGCCCGGCAGCGCGGCCGGCATCACCACCTGGCGCACGGTTTCGGACTTGGTGGCGCCCAGGCCCAGCGAGCCGTCGCGCATCGCTTGCGGCACCGCGTTGATGATGTCATCGGACAGCGACGAGACGAAGGGGATCAGCATGATACCCATCACGAGGCCCGCGGTCAGGACCGAGGTGGCGCCAGCCATCCATTCGACACCCAGGAGGCCGCCCTTGCCAAAGAGATCCGCCAGCGCGGGGCCGACGGTCAGCAGCGCAAACAGGCCGTAGACGATGGTGGGGATGCCTGCGAGGATTTCCAGCAGCGGCTTGGCAAAGGCGCGCACCGCGCCGCTGGCGTATTCCGACAGGTAGATGGCAGCAAACAGGCCAACCGGCACTGCGACCAGCAAGGCGATGAAAGAGATATAGAGCGTGCCCCACAGGAGCGGCAGGATCGACAGTTCACTGCCGCCGCGGAAGTTGGGCGCCCAGGTAGAGCCGAAGAAAAAGTCGGTCCAGGAATGCAGGCCGAAGAAGTTTCTGGTTTCGAACAGCATCGACAGAACGATGCCGATGGTGGTCAGGATCGCCAGTGAGGCGGCCAGGATCAGCAGCGCCAGCACCGCGCGCTCCACCACGTTGCGGGCGCGGAAATCCTTGTGGGTGCGGCTGCAAGCCCAGCCAAGGCCGCCAAGCGCCAGCAGCGCGACAACCACAGTCATTGTGGTGCGGCCGGTGTTCGAGAGGTTGCGGTAGGCCTGCGCGGCCTCCAGCACTTCAGGGCGCACGTCGTCGCCCAGGGCCACGCCCACTTCGCCCATCAGCGCGCGGACGTCCTGGCCGCTGTCAGCGACATTGCGGGCCTCGCGGGTGGTCAGCAGCCCCTGCTCCACCGCCAAATCCAGGCCTTCGGCCACGCGGCGCACGTCGCTCATCACCAGCCCGATGGTAGAGCTTTCCGGGACCGCCTCCGCCGGGATCATGCCGGAGACGCGGGTCTCGACAAACATGGGCTGGGCCAGCAGCCAGATCGCCAGCGCGCCGATGGCCGGCACAAAGGCCGCAAGCGCCACGTGGTAGCCATAATATGACGGAAGCGAATGAAGATCTTTGACGTTGCCTGCAGCGGTGGCGATCGCGCGGCGGCGGCCGCCGTAGAAGCCCGCGGCAGAAAGCGCAAGCAGGAGGGCAACAAGCCAGAAAGTGGGCATGAAAAGCTCCGGTTTTGGCGGTGGCGTATCAGCTGCGGCAGCCCTGCCGCGGAAAGACTGTGCCGGGGCGGATGTCTCCGCCCCGGCCAGGATCATTTCGAACGCGGGGCGATCAGGAGTTGCCACCCATCACGGCTTCGTTGGAAACGGCTTCCTGAGTGTCGGACAGCTCCGGGTCAGCCACCAGGCCATACTCGGCCAGCGGGCCGTCGGGGCCTGCAACTTCGTCCGCGACAAAGAATTCAGCATATTCTTTCAGGCCCGGGATCACGCCGATGTGGGCTTTCTTCACGTAGAAGAACAGCGGGCGGGAGACCGGGTATTCGCCGGTTGCGATGCTCGCGGTCGAGGGCACAACGCCAGACATGGTGGCAACCTGCAGCTTGTCGGTGTTGTTCTCGTAGAAAGCCAGGCCAAAGACGCCGATGCCGTCCTTGTTGCTTTCGATGCGGGCCAGGGTCTCGGTGTAGTCGCCGTCGATGTCGACCGATTTGCCATCTGTGCGGAGCGCGATACAGGCTTTCTCAGCCGCTTTTTTCTTGGCTTTGTCGCTGTCGCCTTCGGCGTGGGCCAGCAGGTGCTCAAACGCGCCGGTGGCTTCGCAGCCAGCCAGGATCACCTTGTCTTCGAACACTTCGCGGGTACCATGCTTGGTGCCCGGAACGAAGGCCTGGATGTCGACCGCCGGGAAGTCTGCGTTCACGTCGGCCCAGGTCTGGTTCGGGTTGTCGACCAGCTCACCGTCAACCATCACTTTGTCGGACAAGGCCAGGAACCAGTCGGTCGGCGTGAATTCAAAGGCGTTCGCGTTGATGTCGGAGGCAAACACGATGCCGTCGTAGCCGATGCGCACTTCGATGATGTCGGTCACGCCGTTTTCGGCGCAGGCTGCAACTTCCTTGTCCTTGATACGGCGCGACGCGTTGGCAACGTCGATGGTGTTTTCACCCACGCCCTCGCAGAAACGCTTGAGGCCCGCGGAGGAGCCGCCGGATTCCACAACCGGGGTCGGGAAGTCGAAGTTCTCGCCAAAGGCTTCTGCCACGATGGAGGCGTAGGGCAGAACGGTGGACGAACCGGCAACCTGCACCTGGTCGCGCGCAGCAGCAGCTGTTGCGGAAACGGCGGCGATTGCCAGGGTGGATGCGGTCAGTTTCACAAAGGACATTTGTGTCTCCAAGAGTTTCAAAGGTCGATCACCCCCTCGATGATCTTGCCGCCTCTCCTATGGGGTGGTGATGAGGCTTTTGTGACAGGTGTGTAACAGCCGTATGACAAAGCCGGTTTGTGGCGAAAAATTTCCGTCACAAACGAAAAGCTGCCGGTCATGCGACCGGCAGCGGTTTTGAACAGCCTGATAGTTGGCGCAGCAGCCTATTCAGGAAGAATAACTGTGAAAACAGCCCCTTGCCCCAGATCGCTTTCAACACGAAGCCGTCCGCGGTGGCGGTTGATAATGTGTTTGACGATTGCCAGACCCAGACCGGTGCCGCCCAGTTCGCGGGAGCGGTGGCTGTCGGCGCGGTAAAAGCGTTCCGTCAGCCGCGGCAGGTGAACGGGATCGATTCCCGGGCCATTGTCGATCACAGCGACACGCGCGGCAGGCGCCCGCACCGACGGGTCGCGCTCAGTATGCGTCAGCACAACCCGCACCTGATCGCCGCCGTATTTCACCGCGTTCTCCACCAGGTTGGTGAACACCTGCTGCAGCTGATCCGGGTCGCCGGTGACACAGACCGGGTTTTCCGGCGCCTCCAGCACCATTGCGGCGCCGCGCGCCTCAGCCACCGGTGCCAGTGTCTTGAGGGTGGAGGCCAGATGCGCGGTCAAATCCACCTGCTGCTTGGGACGGACCCGTTCTTCGCTTTCCACCCGGTTCAGCGACAGAAGATCCCCGACCAGGCGGTTCATCCGGCTTGCCTCGCCCTCCATGATCGTGAGGAAGCGGTCACGCGCAGCGGCATCATCCTTGGCCGGGCCGCGCAGGGTTTCGATGAACCCGATCAGCGCCGTCAGCGGTGTGCGAAGCTCATGGCTGACATTGCCGACGAAATCGCGGCGCATCTGGCTGGCCTGCTCGCGTTCCGTGATGTCGTCAAAACAGGCCAGCACTGCGCCGCCGCCCACCGCCCCGATGCCGGGCACATAGCGCAGTGTAACCGTGTAAGTGGTGTCCTGCGCGCCATCATTGGACAGGTGCCGGGCGGTGCGCGCGTCCTTGTCGTGCAGGCAAGCCTCGATCGCGGTGGCAACGCTGGGCTGGCGCAGGATGGTGGCGAAATGGCGGCCCTTGATGCCCTGCCCCAACAGCGCCTCAGCACCGCTGTTCGCGGCAATGAAACGCTCGGTCTGGTCCACCATCACCGCCGGCAGCGGAATGGCCGCCAGAAATCCTTCTGTCAGATCGGTCGTCATCTGTTCCCCGCTGTTGACCAGTCCGGCCTGCCTAATGCCGCAGTGTAAACCTGGTGTGGCAGCAACCGTTCAAGCAGCGCAAAACCGCCCGGCTGCCGCCGGTTACAGCGGTTTCAGCTCCGCCCGGAAACGGCGCATGTTGTCCTGGTAAAGGAGCGCGCTTTGCGTCAGCTTTTCAGCCAGCGCCGCATCCACCTCACGCACCACCTTGCCGGGGCTGCCCATCACCAGGGAGTTGTCGGGGATTTCCTTGTTCTCCGTGATCAAGGCCCCGGCCCCGATCAGGCAGTTCTTGCCGATCTTGGCGCCGTTCAGGATGGTGGCCCCCATGCCGACAAGGGAGTTCTCGCCTATGGTACAGCCGTGCAGCATCGCCTTATGGCCGATGGTGCAGTTCCTGCCGATGGTCAGCGGATAGCCTGCATCAATATGCATGATCACGTTTTCCTGCACGTTGGTGCCTTCGCAGATGCGGATTTCCTCGTGATCGGCGCGGATGGTAACGCCGAACCAGACAGAGGACCCCACCTCCATCACCACCTTGCCGATCAGGTTGGCATCGGGGGCCACCCATGTGTCTTCATGGATCTGCGGCTGGTCAGCGCCAAGAGCGTATAGGGTCATGACTGTTCCTCAAACTGGGTTTGCAGGGCGCGGACGTGATCCTGCAGTTTGGGCTGCTGGATCCGGCGCATGCGCTCCGCCTCGACGATGGTCTTCAGCTTGGCCTCGGTCTCGTCCAGGTCGTCGTTGACCAGCACGTAGTCATAATAGCCCCAGTGGCTGATCTCGTCCCAGCTTTTCATCATCCGCTTGGAGATCACGTCAGCGCTGTCCTGCGCCCGGGTTTCCAGACGGCGGCGCAGTTCGGTGATCGAGGGCGGCAGGATGAAGATCGACAGCGCGTGCTTGCCCAGGTCGGAGTTGCGGATCTGGATCTCGCCCTGCCAGTCAACGTCGAACAGCACGTCCTGGCCGGCCTCGATGGTGTCCTTTACCGGGCCTGCAGGCGAGCCGTAGAAGTTGCCGAAGACATGGGCGTGCTCCAGCATGCCGCCCTCGGCCACCTTCTGTTTGAACTCGTCTTCGGACAGGAAGTAATACTCACGGCCGTGCTCCTCGCCGGGGCGCGGGGCGCGGGTGGTGGCAGAGACCGAGAACGCAAGCCCCGGGTCCCAGGCCATCAGGCGGCGGGCCAGCGTGGATTTGCCTGCGCCCGAAGGCGAAGAGAGGATGATCAAAAGGCCGCGGCGGTCCGCCATCAAAGCACTCCTTATTTATTCTATGTTTTGCACCTGCTCGCGCATCTGGTCGATCACGGTTTTCAGCTCAAGCCCCACTGCCGTCAAGCCGGCATGCTGCGCCTTTGAGCACAGCGTGTTGGCCTCGCGGTTGAACTCCTGCATCAGGAAATCGAGCTTGCGTCCCACGGCGCCGCCCTTGACCAGCAGATCGCGGGCCGCCGCGACATGGGCGCCAAGGCGGTCCAATTCCTCGGTCACGTCGGCCTTGACCGCAATCAGCGCCAGTTCCTGTGCCACCCGGTCGGGGTCGGCCCCATCGGCGTTGTCCATCACCCGCGCCAGATTGGCGGTCAGCGTTTCAGCCATCTTGGCCTTACGTTCTTCGGCGCGCTCCGCGGCCTGGGCGGTCAGGGCTGCGACCTGCTCCAGCTGGGCGTTAAGGATTACGGCAAGCGCGGCGCCTTCGGCCTCGCGCATCTGCACGAAGTCTGCCACAAGGTTTTCCAACTCCTTACCAAGCGCGGCAACCAGCGGCGCCGGGTCGTCGTCGCCCGCGGATTGTTCCAGCACCCCCTTGAAGGACAAAAGCTCCGCTGCGGAGGCCGGGCGGACCTCCACCCGGTTCTGCTTGGCAAGCGACTGTGCCTCTCCCAGCGCCTTGACCACAGACTTCAGAACCGCGGCGTTTACCTGCACCAGTCCGGCGCCCTCCTCAGTCCTGGTGATCCGGAGTGTCAGCGAGACATTGCCCCGCGCCAGCGCTTTGGACAGGGCGGAACGGGTCAGGTTTTCAAGGCCTTCCAGCCAATCCGGAACCCTAAGCCGTATATCCAGCCCCTTGGCATTGACCGACCTGAGCTCCCAGCTCCAGCTGTGCTGATCAGAGCTGCCCTGTGCCGAGGCAAAAGCGGTCATGCTGCGGATTGTCATTGAAAAGCCCCCTGAACGCTGGTGATTGGACTGCTCTACTGTCATGAAACTACAAGGTGCAAGCGCAATTGCAAAAACAGGCGCAGGCGAAGGCGTTAACCATTGTTTAAAGAAGTAGTCCAAATTTGAATTAGATTGTGTCATCTTAACTTCAGGGTAACCAAACCGGCCCTAAGTCTTAAGGCAGCAAGGAACTGCGCAGGACCTCAGGATGTCTGGTGTTGCAGGGGATTACGAGATGATTTTTGGCAGCCGCAGCGGAGAAGGCCAGTCTGACGGACCGGGCAACGTAGTATCTATGAACCGTTTCCGCAAAGGCGGGGCGCTGTCGCCGCTGCGCCAGGCTGAGGCCTACTGGACGGCGCTGCGCCGCGGCGACGATGTGCCGAGCCGTTCGCAGATCGATCCGCGCGGGCTGGAAAACATTCTGAGCAACACCTTCATTCTGGAACGGATTGCACCGGGCATCGCCCGTTTCCGGCTGGCGGGTTCCCAGGTCAATGAAATGGCGGGCATGGAAGTGCGCGGCATGCCGGTGACGGCATTTTTCACCGCGGATGCGCGCAAGCAGCTGAGCAACGCGATGGAGCACATGTTCGACACGCCCGCGGTCGTTGAGCTGGAGCTGCAAATCCTGGCGCCGCGTCTCAGCACTCCGCGCGAAGCCCGCATGCTGCTGCTGCCGCTGCGCAGCGATCTGGGCGATATCAGCCGGGTGCTGGGGGTACTGGTGGCGGATGAGGTAACGTCAGTCACATCCCAGCGGTTCTCGATCTCCTCGATCGAGATGCGCGCCGTTGGCAAAGCCGAGGCCTCCGCCGAATTCAAAGCCAAACCGCGTGCAGAGGCCGCCGAGGCCAAGGAGGCCCCTGTAGACGTGAACCAGCCCAATCCGGGCTTTGCCGAGACCCAGGCGCGCTTCAAGCCGGAACGCTCGCTGCTGGACGAAGCCAAGGCTATGCTTGAGCGCAGCCGGGCCGGCAAGACCGAAGAGCCGACCGATCCAGCCCCTGCCAAGCGCAAGGGTGCGCCGCATTTGCGCCTAGTGGTCAGCCGCGACTGATCCGGGACCGGCATCAAGCAAATTCAAAGTTCAAGTACAAGGTCATAGCTGCTTGAATTGACTACGCCCCGGAGGAGAACCTCCGGGGCGCTTTTTTATTCGCCAATGGCTCTTAAAGCTGGCCTCAGCCAGCCTGGCGGGCGCTTTGCTCCGCGCGCAGGGCAGACAGCTCTTCCGCCACCAGGAAGGCCAGTTCCAGCGACTGGCTCGCATTCAGGCGCGGGTCGCAGGCAGTGTGGTAGCGGTCGCTCAGGTCTTCTTCGGTCACCGCACGCACGCCGCCGGTGCATTCGGTCACGTCCTGGCCGGTCATCTCGAAATGCACGCCGCCGGGGATGGTGCCTTCAGCCTTGTGCACTCCGAAGAAGTCACGCACCTCGCGCAGCACGCTGTCGAAGGGCCGGGTCTTGTAGCCGGTGGAAGATTTGATGGTGTTGCCGTGCATCGGGTCGCAGACCCAGGTGACATTGGCACCTTCTTCCTTCACCGCCTTGACCAGGCGCGGCAGATGCTCGCCCGCTTTGCCCGCGCCGAAGCGGGCGATCAGGGTCAGTTTGCCCTCTTCGTTGTCCGGATTCAGGCGGGACATCAGCACCTTGAGGTCCTCGGCTGTGGTGGTCGGGCCGCATTTCAGGCCGATCGGGTTCAGCACGCCGCTGCAGAATTCCACATGGGCACCGTCCGGCTGGCGGGTGCGATCGCCGATCCAGATCATGTGGCCGGAGCCTGCCAGCCATTTTCCGGAAGTGGAATCAAGACGGGTCAGCGCCTCCTCGTATTCCAGCAGCAGGCCTTCGTGGCTGGTGTAAAAATCGACGGTGGAGAATTCGTGAGTGGAGTCGGCAGTGATGCCGGCCGCGGCCATGAAATCGATAGAGTCCTGAATTCGGTTTGCGATCTCGCTATACTTCTGGACTTCCTGTTCATCAGTGAAGCCCAGGGTCCAGGAGTGCACCCGGCTCATGTCGGCAAAGCCGCCGGTGGAGAACGCGCGCAGCAGGTTCAGGGTTGCAGCCGCCTGGGTATAGGCCTGCAGCATCTTCTGCGGGTTCGGGATGCGGGCCGCGGCGGTGAAGTCCAGTTCATTGATGATGTCGCCGCGGTAGCTGGGCAGCTCGACGCCGTCGATGGTCTCGGTCGGCGCGCTGCGCGGCTTGGCAAACTGGCCCGCCATGCGGCCAACCTTCACCACCGGCACCTTGGCGCCATAGGTCAACACCATCGCCATCTGCAGCATAACCTTGAAGGTGTCGCGGATCGCGTCGGCGCTGAACTGGTCAAAGCTTTCGGCGCAATCGCCGCCCTGCAGCAGGAACGCCTCACCCCGGCCGGCTGCACCCAGATGCTGCTTCAGACGGCGCACCTCACCGGCGAAGACCAGCGGCGGGTACTTGGAGAGCTGGGCCTCGACAGCGTTCAGCGCTGCGGCATCGGTGTAGTCCGGCATCTGCACCCGCGGCTTGTTGCGCCAGTCCGATTTTTGCCATTCGTTCATGACTTTATCTCCGCATCAGAGGTCTTTAGAATATGTTGGGTGCTCTATACAAAATCCGCCCGGGAGAGGCCAGTTTAGAATTGCGGCCACTTGACCCGGGGTCCAAGCTGTGAGCACGGTTTTCCGACTTGCCGCGGAGCGTGCTCTCGCGGCCCGACTTGTTTCGTGAAGGACCCGCCATGCAGACGCCACGCAAGCCTGCTGTTTCTGGAACCGCCGCCGGCCAGCCGAAGAGGTTTGTATTCGTACTCCTCGACAAATTCACCCTGCTTTGCTTCTCGGCCGCGATGGAGTCGCTCCGGATCGCAAACCGGATGGCAGGCAAGGAGTTGTACACTTGGTCCGTGGTCGGCGAAGGCGGCGAGACGGTTACCTGCTCGGCAGGAACTGTCTTCCAACTCGATTCGGATCTGGACGAGCTGCAGCGTGACGACACCATCATGCTGTGCGGCGGTATTGATGTTCAGGACGCCTCCAGCAAGAAGATCCTGTCCTGGCTGCGCCGCGAGGCCCGCAAGGGGCTGATGGTCGGCGGGTTGTGCACGGCGTCCTACACACTGGCCAAGGCCGGGCTGCTGGACGGCAAGCGTGCGACGATTCACTGGGAAAACGCCGACAGCTTCAACGAGGAATTCGACGAGGTTGAGCTGGCGAAATCAGTCTTTGTCATCGACGGGAACCGGTTGTCGACGGCTGGCGGCACCTCCTCCATCGACCTGATGCTCAAACTGATTGCCAATGACCATGGTGAGGATCTGGCCAATGCGGTGGCGGATCAGCTGATCTATTCCTCGATCCGCACCGACCAGGACACCCAGCGTCTGTCGATCCCGACCCGTATCGGGGTGCGCCATCCCAAGCTGTCGATGGTAATCCAGATGATGGAAGCCAATATCGAAGAGCCGATCAGCCCGTCGATCCTGGCGCAGGATGTGGGCATGTCCACCCGCCAGCTGGAGCGTCTGTTCCGCCGCTACCTGAACCGCTCGCCCAAGCGCTATTACATGGAACTGCGGCTTCAGAAGGCGCGAAACCTCTTGATGCAGACCGACATGAGCGTGATTAACGTGGCGCTGGCCTGCGGCTTTGCCTCGCCGTCACATTTCTCCAAATGCTACCGGGCCCATTACGACACCACCCCCTACCGCGAGCGCGGCAGCAAGGCGGCGGCGTATAAGGCCTGAGCTCCGGCCCTGGCGGTTGGCTATCTCGAAATCCTGAAAACCGCCCCTTCGCTCTCTGACGCGAACCAAATGCTGCCATCGGGCGCTTCTTGCACATCGCGGATGCGCCCGGTTGCTCTGCCGCGCAGCTGCTCGGCCTCCTTCAGCGGCGCACCGGAAAGCCGTGAGATATAGTCGAACTTGAGCGAGCCGACGAAAATATCCCCGCGCCACTCAGGCCACATCCGCCCGGAATAGATCATCATGCCTGACGGCGCGATAGAGGGGTCCCAATACCACTCTGGTTGCTCCATGCCTTCTCTGGCAGTTCCCTCGCCGATCTTTGCGCCAGAATAATGACGCCCATAGGAAATCACCGGCCAACCGTAGTTCGCCCCCTTGCGGACCAGGTTCACCTCATCGCCGCCTTTGGCGCCATGTTCCGCCACCCAGAGATTGCCCTGCAGATCAAGCGCCATGCCCTGCGGATTGCGGTGGCCGTAGGACCAGATTTCCGGCTGCGCATCCTTGCGGCGGGCAAAGGGATTGCTGGCAGGCACGGAGCCGTCCCTGTTAATCCGCACCACAGACCCCTGATGCAGCCTCAGGTTCTGGGCGCTGGGCCGGTCTCCGCGCTCCCCTAATGAAACGAACAAGCTGCCATCCCCTGCTTCCACAACGCGAGAGCCGAAATGGCGTCCGCCGGTGGCACCGGGTACCGCTTCGAACAGTACATGCAAATCTGTCAAAGCGCTGTTATCCGCGCTGAGGCGGCCTGCGGCCAGGGCAGTTCCTGCACCGCGCCCCTGACGCTTGGCAAAGGTCAGGAAGATCTCCCGGCTGGTTACGAAATCGCGCGGCACCATCACGTCCAGCAAGCCGCCCTGCCCCTCGGCCGCCACCGCGGGCGTGCCGCTGATGCGATTCTTTTTTCCGTCCCGCACATGGAAAAGCGCGCCCTCCCGTTCCGTCACCAAAAAACTGCCGTCCGGCAGAAAAGCAAAGGCCCAAGGCACATCGAAGCTGCCTGCCATCCTCGTCACGCGAAGCTGGCCCAGGCTGCTGTTCATCCTATCTGCCTGAACTGACGTGGAAAACGGCAACAGCAGAAGCGCAGCCGACAAAATGAGTAACCGGTGCAACATTTTTGCTTCCCCCTTTGTTACTTTAAGCTTAAACTAAATTCAGCTCCGCAGAACATAAACTGAAAATAGCGGAGAAAAACGGGACGGACTCTTTGCTATCTCACGCCTCAACGGGACTTTTCTTTTCCAAACGGCTTGCCTAGGGTCCGATGTGAACATTTTTGTTCCAACAATGGGAGTTCTCAAATGAAGAAACTGCTGATGGCCACCGCGGCCGCTGCGCTGACTGCTGGCACCGCTTATGCCGGCGGCCACGCCAAGGAAGTGAAACTGGGCGTGCTGTTCGGCTTTACCGGCCCGATTGAATCGCTGGCTCCGGCCATGGGCGACGGCGCCGAGCTGGCCATGGAAGAAGTCACCAAATCCGGCAAGCTCTTGGACAGCGCCACCGTGACCCCGGTCCGCGCAGACACCGGCTGCATCGACAACGGCCTGGCCGTGGCAAACGGCGAAAAACTGGTTGCTGAAGGCGTGAACGGCATCATCGGCGGCGACTGCTCCGGCGTGACCGGCGCGATCCTGCAGAACGTGGCGATCCCGAACGGCATGGTAATGATTTCGCCCTCCGCAACCTCGCCCGGCCTGTCGACCATGGAAGACAACGGCCTGTTCTTCCGCACCTCGCCGTCAGACGCACGCGAAGGCCAGGTGATGGCAGACATCCTGAAGGACCGCGGCATCAACTCGATCGCCCTGACCTACACCAACAATGACTACGGCAAGGGCCTGGCGGACGCGATCCAGTCCTCGTTCGAAGCCGTTGGCGGCGAAGTCACCATCGTGACCGCGCATGAAGACGGCAAGGGCGACTATTCCGCCGAAGTCGGCGCGCTGGCATCCGCTGGCGGCGACATCCTGGTGGTTGCGGGCTACCTGGATCAGGGCGGCCTGGGCATCATTCAGGGTTCGCTGGACTCCGGTGCGTTTGACACCTTCGGCCTGCCCGGCGGCATGATCGGCGACAGCCTGCCTGCAAACGTTGGCGCTGACCTCGACGGCTCCTTTGGCCAGATCGCGGGTTCCGACAGCAAAGGCGCGGAAATCTTTGCTGAAATGGCAAAAGAGCGCGGCTTTGACGGCACTTCGGCCTATGCGTCTGAATCCTATGACGCAGCAGCGCTGTTCCTGCTGGCAATGCAGGCCGCCAACTCCACCAACCCGGCGGATTATGTCGGCAAGATCCTGGACGTGGCAAACGCCCCGGGCGAGCCGATCAACCCGGGTGAGCTGGGCAAGGCGCTGGAAATCCTCGCCGCCGGCGGTGAGATCGACTATCAGGGCGCAACCGGCGTTGAGCTGATCGGCCCGGGTGAGAGCGCAGGCTCCTACCGCGAGATCGAAGTGAAGGACGGCAAAAACGAAACCCTCCGCTTCCGCTGATAAGCATCTGAAAAGCAACCAAGAAAGGCCAGCCCGGGTTCCGCCCGGGCTGTTCTGAATTAAAAGCGCCGCCATAACGGCGCTAGGGGATGAAATGACATGATCGTCGTCGAGGACTTGCACAAGCACTTCGGCGGGTTCCACGCGGTTGACGGCGCCTCGCTGGAAATCGCCAAGGGGTCCATAACCGGTTTGATCGGCCCGAACGGGGCTGGAAAAACCACTCTTTTCAACGTTATCGCAGGTGTTCTGGAACCGACCTCCGGCCGGGTCACCATGGACGGTGAGGACATCACCGGCCTGCCGCCGCACGAGCTTTTCCACAAGGGGCTCTTGCGCACCTTCCAGATCGCGCATGAGTTCTCTTCGATGACGTGCCGGGAAAACCTGATGATGGTGCCGGGCGCGCAATCAGGCGAGACGCTGTGGAACACCTGGTTCGGCCGCAAGCGGATCGCTGACGAGGAACGCGCACTGCGGGCCAAGGCCGATGAGGTGCTGGAGTTCCTGACCATCAGCCACATCGCAGACCTGAAGGCAGGCCAAGTGTCCGGCGGCCAGAAAAAGCTGCTGGAGCTGGGCCGCACCATGATGGTGGACGCCAAGATCGTCTTTCTCGACGAGGTTGGCGCCGGCGTGAACCGCACCCTGCTTTATACCATCGCCGATGCGATCAAGCGCCTCAACGAGGAGCGCGGCTATACCTTCGTCGTCATCGAACACGACATGGAGTTCATCGGCCGCCTCTGCGATCCGGTAATCTGCATGGCCGAGGGCAAGAAGCTGGCCGAAGGCACCCTGGACGAGATCAAAGCCAATGAGCATGTGATCGAGGCCTATCTGGGCACCGGACTGAAGAACAAAGACAAACTGGAGGCGGACGCATGAGCGACAACCCCTACCAGGACGATCACGGCAACAAGGATGCCTCGATCACCAACACGAAAGGCATCGGCACGATGCAGCCCGCTCATCTGAAAAGCGGCCCCACGCACAAGGTCGAGGGCGGCCCGTTCCTGATCGGCGACACCATGACCGGCGGCTACGGCAAGGGGCCGGACATTCTGCACGACTGCACCATCGCCGTCGACAAGGGCGAGATCGCGGTGATCGTCGGCCCCAACGGCGCCGGCAAATCAACCGCGATGAAGGCGGTGTTCGGGATGCTGAACGTGCGCTCCGGCGCCGTGCGTCTGGACGGCGAGGACATCACCCAGCTCACTCCGCAGGACCGGGTGATCAAGGGCATGGGCTTTGTGCCCCAGACCAGCAACATCTTCACCTCGATGACGGTGGAGGAGAACCTGGAGATGGGCGCCTTCATCCGCACCGATGATTTCCGGGACACGATGGAGCAGGTCTATGATCTGTTCCCGATCCTGCGCGACAAGCGCAACCAGCCGGCGGGCGAGCTGTCCGGCGGCCAGCGCCAGCAGGTGGCTGTGGGCCGCGCGCTGATGACCAAGCCCAAGGTTCTGATGCTGGACGAACCGACGGCCGGCGTCTCCCCCATCGTGATGGATGAGCTGTTCGACCGCATCATCGAGGTCGCCCGCACCGGGCTGCCGATCCTGATGGTGGAGCAGAACGCCAAGCAAGCGCTTGAGATCGCGGACAAAGGCTATGTTCTGGTGCAGGGGCGCAATGCCTATACCGGCACCGGCAAGGAGCTGCTGGCCGATCCCGAAGTGCGTAAATCTTTCCTGGGGGGGTAAAGAATGAAAACTCTATCCCGCTCCGTATTTGAGGTGGTAGCAGGGGCCAAATTGGCGGCTCTGCTCGTACTTCCGTTGCCCAGCTTCGCAGCGACTAACGAATGGACCTGCGTTTCCTCGCATGGCTGTGTAGCGACGACCCCATGCGCTGAGAAGCGCTTCAACTATTCGATTAGCCGCATCGGTGAGACCGTTCATTTTGCATCGGTTGACAGCAGTTTTGACCTGAGGGCGCTTAAGTCGGCAGATGGCGCTATTTTGCGTGCCTATGGACAGCCGATCGAAGGCCAAGGCGTAAGTTCACTAACGTTGTTTGATGATCTCACGTTTGTCTATTCGGGCCATGTCTCAGTCAAAACAAACCCAGAAACTGGTCAGTACATGGGGCTTGCTGCTTCCGTGCTTGGCACCTGTGAAATGGTGAGGTCGTAATGGATCTTCTCAACGCCCTTGTGGCGCTAACCAACTTTGTACTTGTCCCCGGGCTGGCCTATGGCAGCCAGCTGGCGCTTGGCGCGCTGGGGGTGACGCTGATCTACGGGATCCTTCGGTTCTCGAATTTTGCCCATGGCGACACCATGGCGTTCGGCGCGATGGTCACGATCCTGATCACCTGGGCCTTTCAGGCGGCCGGGATCAGCTTTGGCCCGCTTCCGACGGCGCTGCTGGCCCTGCCCTTTGGCATTTTGGGCGCCATCTCGCTGGTGCTGCTGACCGACCGGACCGTTTACCGGTTCTACCGCGAGCAGAAGGCAAAGCCTGTGATCTTCGTAATGGTCTCGCTGGGTGTGATGTTCATGATGAACGGCATCGTGCGTTTCATCATCGGCCCCGGCGACCAGCGGTTTGCCGATGGCGAGCGGTTCATCATCAAGGCACGCACCTTCAAGCAGATGACCGGGCTTGACGAAGGCCTGGCAATCAAGACCACCCAAGGCATCACCGTGATCACCGCGATCATCGTGGTGGCGGTGCTGTTCTGGTTCCTGAACAAGACCCGCACCGGCAAATCCATGCGGGCCTATTCGGATAACGAGGATCTGGCGCTGCTGTCCGGCATCAACCCGGAGCGCGTGGTGATGTACACCTGGATGATCGTCGCGGCGCTGGCGACCATTGCCGGGGTTCTCTATGGCCTCGACAAATCGTTCAAACCCTTCACCTATTTCCAGCTGCTGCTGCCGATCTTTGCCTCTGCCATCGTGGGCGGCCTTGGCAATCCGATTGGTGCCATTGCCGGCGGGTTCATCATCGCCTTCTCCGAGGTGACGATCACCTATGCCTGGAAGAAGGTGCTGACCTACGGCCTGCCAGAAGCCCTCGCGCCTGACGGGCTGGTTCAGCTCCTCAGCACCGACTACAAGTTCGCGGTCTCCTTCGCGATCCTGATTGTCGTCCTCCTGTTCAAGCCTACCGGCCTTTTCAAAGGGAAAGCGGTATGACCGAGACCATGAAACATACCCTTCTTTTCGCCTTTGTGGGCGTAATGATCCTGGCTGAGGGCGCGACCGACTTCCTGTTCTTCTCCGGCTCCTGGAACTCGGCTCTGGTGATCCTGAACATGGGGCTGATCTCGGCCATCATGGCGATCGGAGTGAACATCCAATGGGGCTTTGCCGGACTGTTCAACGTCGGCATCATGGGCTTTACCGCGCTTGGCGGTCTGGCTGTGGTGCTGGTGTCGACCCCGGTGATCCCCGAGGCCTGGTCGTCAGGCGGTGTCAGCATCGTGATGGCGCTGGTGATGGGGGCGCTGACGGTGGTGACTGCCGTGATGATCACCAAGTTCCTGCCCGCAGGCAAGCTGCGCATGCTGGTGCTGTCGGCAGTCATGATCGTGGGCTTCATCGTCTACAGGGCAATCTTCGATCCGGCGGTGGGTTCGGTTGAGGCAATCAACCCCGCCCTTCAGGGCAACATCGGCGGCCTGGGCCTGCCGGTGCTGCTGGCCTGGCCCGCTGGCGGCCTGCTTGCCGCAGGCGCGGCATGGCTGATCGGCAAGACCGCGTTGGGCCTGCGCTCCGATTACCTGGCGATTGCCACGCTGGGGATTGCAGAGATCATCATTGCCGTCCTGAAGAACGAGGACTGGCTGTCGCGCGGCGTGAAGAACGTGGTCGGTCTGCCCCGCCCGCTGCCTTATGAAGTGGATCTGCAAGCCGATCCGTCCTTTGTGGAGCGCGCGGCCAGCTGGGGCTTGGACCCGGTCACCGCCTCAACCATCTATGTGAAGGCGGGCTATGCGCTGATGTTCACCGTAGTGCTGCTGGCGCTTCTGTGGATGGCGCAGATGGCACTGAAAAGCCCCTGGGGCCGGATGATGCGCGCGATCCGCGATAACGAGGTTGCGGCAGAGGCGATGGGCAAGGATGTGACCCGCCGCCACCTGCAGATCTTTGTGCTGGGGTCCGCCATCTGCGGCATTGCCGGGGCGATGATGACCACGCTGGACAGCCAGATGACCCCGGGTACCTACAACCCGCTGCGCTTCACCTTCCTGATCTGGGTGATGGTGATTGTCGGCGGATCCGGCAACAACTTCGGCGCGGTGCTGGGCGGCATGCTGATCTGGTTCTTCTGGATCAAGGTGGAGCCGATGGGCATCCTGCTGATGGAGCTGGTGACGGCTGGCATGGCAGAAGGCAGCGCACTGAAGGCGCATCTTCTCGAAAGCGCCTCGCACATGCGGCTGTTCACCATGGGGCTGATCCTGCTTCTTGTGCTTCGGTTCAGTCCCCGCGGGCTGATACCCGAAAAATAATGCAGCATGGGCCCGGACCAGCACCCCCGGTCCGGGCCCGGCTACCGGCTCCGCCCTTCCTTGCCTTCCTGAGCGCCGGAATACCGGCACCCAAAAACGCCTCAGCATTGCCCCAGAACGGCGAAAGTGGCGCCTTAATTATTTGTTTTTGTGTGGCTGATACTGCTCAGAAGAGCGCAATGAGGCCGGAAGCCATGCACATCGTTTTGAAATCCTTTGCCGCCATCGGCACACTTGCGGCTTTGACCGGCTGTGTTTCCCCTGAACAATTCGAAACCGCTCCGGTCCAGCTGAGGACCAGCAAGGGCATTGTCACATGCCAGCTTTATACCAAGGAACGGGTCCTGTGGGACCGCTCGATCGACCGGCCCGCGTCGATGACGGTCCAGGAAGCTGATGACATCTGCAAACGCGAAGGTTACAGGCAGAAGATCGAGGGCTGACGCGAGCCCTGATCCCCAATGCCGGTTTCTGCTCAGCGGCCCTTGAACAGGCTTCCCAGAATGCCGCGGACGATCCGGCGGCCGGTTGTGCCCTTCAGTTCCTTGATGACTGCTTCTGACATTGCAGAGGTAAAACTGTCCTTCTGCTTGTAAGAGCGTGAAGACGAACGGCTGACCCGTGATCCTGAGTAGCGGCGTGCGGCATTGAACTCCCGCGCCATCGGTTCTGGCGCAGCCTCAGCAGTTTCCTCGGCGGCTTCAGCCGCCTGCGCTGCGGCCTGCGCCCGCTGGGCCAGGATTTCAAAGGCCGACCTGCGGTCCATCGGAGTGTCGTATTTCCCAGCCATGTCAGAGGTTTTCAGCATCTTCTTGCGCTCCTCTGCCGTGATCGGCCCCAGCTGCGTGCTAGGCGGACGGATTAGTGTCCGTTCGACCACGCCAGGCACGCCCTTCTTCTGGAGCATCGACGTGACCGCTTCCCCCACGCCAACCTCGCGAATGGCATCTTCCGTCGAAAACCGCGGGTTCTCCCGATAGGTTTCGGCCGCCAGCCGCAGATTTTTACGGTCCTTGGCGGTGAACGCGCGCAGCGCATGCTGGATGCGGTTGCCAAGCTGGCCCAGAATGTCCTCTGGCACATCGGCGGGATTCTGGCTGACGAAATAAACTCCGACACCCTTGGAACGGATCAGGCGGGCCACCTGCTCCACCTTGTCGACCAGCGCCTTGGGTGCGTCTTCGAAAAGCAAATGCGCTTCGTCAAAGAAGAACACCAGCCGCGGTTTGTCGGGGTCGCCAACTTCCGGCAGTTCTTCGAACAATTCGCTGAGGAGCCACAGAAGAAAGGTTGAGTACAGTCCCGGTGCCGCCATCAGCTTGTCCGCGGCCAGAATATTGACCATGCCTTTGCCAGCCGCATCGCAACGCATCAAATCGCTTAGAGCCAGGGCTGGTTCGCCGAACAGCCCGGCGCCGCCCTGGTTCTCCAGTACCAGAAGGCGGCGCTGAATGGCACCGATCGAGGCCGTTGACACATTCCCATAGCGCAAAGACAGCTGGCTGCGGTTCTCTCCGATCCAGACCAGCAGCGCCTGCAGGTCCTTCAGGTCCAGCAGCGGCAGCCCCTCTTCATCGGCGAGCCGGAAGGCAATGTTCAATATACCCTCCTGCGCCTCGCTCAGCTCCAGCAAACGCGCCAGCAGCAGCGGGCCCATCTCCGCAACTGTGGTGCGCACCGGATGGCCCTGTTCGCCATAGAGATCCCAGAAAGTGACCGGGCAGGCATGATAGGAATACTCCGCAAAGCCGATTTTGGCGGCGCGGGAGGTGAAAGCCTCGTGCAGTTTGTGGCGTGCCGAGCCCGCCTTAGCCAGCCCCGACAAATCGCCCTTCACATCCGCAAGGATCACCGGCACGCCGGAATTGGAAAACCCCTCAGCCAGGATCTGCAGGGTCACTGTCTTGCCTGTTCCGGTGGCGCCCGCGATCAGGCCATGGCGGTTGGCGTATTTCAGGTCCAGCCCCTGCTGCTCGCCGTATCCTTCTCCACCGCCGCCGAGAAATATTCTGTCTGACATGCTCGCCCTGCCTGTTCTTTTTCCTGTGGATAACAATACAAAGTTAACTTTTGGATGCGATAGTTAATCTTGCCCGCCCCTGCAAAAGCGGTTGCCGTGGCGGACATTTCCTCCCTGTCAGACTGGCCGTGCCTCGTGCACGGCCTTCTTTTTGGGCAATGACTGCCTGTAAAACGGGCATATTCCCCTGTCCACTCAGCCCAAAGTCTTCAATTTTCATGAAATGCGGCCAGCCTGGTTTTTTTTTGAACTTGGATGTTGACCGATGGCCAGCCCTTTCGTAACGTCCTACGCAATAACTAAGTCGGCCAGTCCGACGGGGAGATGCAAACGCGAGAAAGGGGACCAGCCGGTTCCCTTTTTTGCATTTTTTCAGAGACTTCTGCAACTGAGTTGCGGTGCGCGGAATTCCCCGCCAATCCCGCGTAATGGGCCTGACACCGTCTGGGCGGCGTGCTACATGCGTTGGCAGCGTCTTTAAAAAAATGAGGCATTCATGTTGAAGTCCCTGACCCCGATCACGCTTGCCGCGATGCTGGCCATGACCGCGCCGCTGGCGGCGCAGGAAGCGACCACAGAAGACACGAGCACCACGGAACAGGCCGCAGAGGCGGAAACCGCGGAGCAGGCAGAGCAATCGGGATCGACTGCAGATCAGCTGCTGGACCTGGGCGAACCGGTAAATGACGGCCCCAGACTGGGCGACCGCTACTCCAAGGAAAAACACGGCGACTGGGATCTTGCCTGTATCCGGACCGAACAGGAAAACGACCCCTGCTCGCTGTTGCAGGTTCTGGCCGGGCCGCAGGGCAACCCGATGGCTGAGGTGTCCCTGTTCCGTATCGAACAGCAAGGCGGCCAGGCGGTTGCCGGCGCAACTGTGATCGTACCGCTGGAAACCCTGCTGCCGGCAGCGCTGACCATCTCCATCGATGGCGCGCCTGCCAAGCGCTACAACTATTCCTTCTGCAACCCACTGGGCTGCGTCGCTCAGATCGGGCTGACCCAGAGCGACATCGATGCCTTCAAAAAAGGCAAAGAGGCCGTTCTGTCGCTGCGCCCGGCACCGGCACCGGACCAGGTTGTCGAGATGAAACTGTCGCTGAGCGGCTTTACCGCCGGCTATGACGTGGTTGACGTCGTCAAACAGTAACGTCTGATATCAGCCAAACATTACGCCGCGCGCCCAAGGGCCGCGGCGTTTTTTGTTTAAGCTCATCAGACCTTGCGCAGTGCCAGAACCGCGTTCAATCCCCCAAAGGCAAAGGCGTTGGACAAGGCCACCTCAACCCTGGCTTCACGTGCTTCGTTCGGGACGACGTCGAGCGCACACTCCGGATCGGGCTCCTCATAGCCGATGGTCGGTGCAATCACCCCGTCGCGCAGCGCCATGATGCAGGCCAGAAGCTCCACCGCGCCGGTGCCGCCGATCAGGTGGCCGTGCATGGACTTGGTGGAGGATATCATCAGGCTGTCAGCGTGCGGCCCGAACACATCCGCGACCGCAGCGCATTCCGTCTTGTCATTGGCCGCCGTACCGGTGCCGTGAGCGTTAATATAGCCGACCTCTGAGGCGTCGATGCGGGAATCCTGCAGCGCGCCCGCAATGGCCCGCGCTGCCCCCTGCTTGCTGGGCATAACAATATCCGCTGCATCCGAAGACATGGCAAAGCCAATGACCTCGCATAGGATTTCGGCGTCCCTCGCCTTGGCGTGCTCATACTCTTCAAACACGAAAATGCCAGCGCCTTCACCCTGCACCATGCCGTTGCGGTTGGCGCTGAACGGGCGGCAGGCGTCCTTGGACATCACCCGCAGGCCTTCCCAGGCTTTCACTCCGCCAAAGCACAGCATGGATTCCGATCCGCCTGTGATCATCACCGGGCTCATTCCGGAGCGCACCATTTGAAACGCCTGCGCCATCGCATGATTGGAAGACGCGCAGGCCGTGGATACGGTGAAACTCGGCCCCTTGAGATTAAACTGCATCGACACATGGCCGGCCGCTGCATTGTTCATCAGTTTGGGCACGACAAACGGATGCACCCGGTTCTTGCCGTCCTCGTAAACGCTGCGGTAATTTTCATCCAGCGTCTGCATGCCGCCGCCGGAATTGCCCAGAACCACACCGGCCTTGGCTGACAGCTCGCCATGGAACTCCAATCCGGACTTTTCAATGGCTTCCTTGGCAGCGGTCAGGGTGAACTGGGTGAACCGGTCATAGAGGCTCATCTGCTGGCGGTTGAAACGGCCCTCGGCCTCAAAGCCGCGGACCTGGCCGCCGATTCTGATGGCCAGCCGCTCTACATCGCGGAAGTCCAATTCACCGATACCGCAACGGCCCTCGCGCATGGCAGCTAGCGTGTCGGGCACCGAATGGCCCAGGGCATTGATGGTTCCAGCCCCGGTAATAACGACACGTTTCATGAAGCTTTACGCTTTTTCCAGAACCAGCTTGTCGATCCCGGCAACAATGGCCGCGACATTGGAGATATCGAAGTCGCTTTTCTCCGGCTCATTGGCATTGAAGGGGATCGAGATGTCGAACTCCTCTTCGATCGCAAAGATGCTCTCGACCACGCCCAGGCTGTCGATTCCCAGATCCGCTAGCGTGCTGTCGAGGGTCACATCCGACGGTTCCAGAACCGCCTGTTCGGCAATGATTGCAATGACCTTATCCTGCGTGCTCATGTAAAGATCCCCGATGTTCTGCCTGAGGCTGATGTAGGTATTCGACGGTTACTTGAAAACAGCCTTTTTTAACAATTCGATGTCACGCATCAGACGCGGCAGGCGGCGCTGTGCTTTATACATCTCGGTGTTGGTCTCCATCTTGACAGCCGGGTAGCCCATGATGACCCGGCCAGCGGGCACATTGGACAGGATCTTGGTGCCGCCCCCGGCAATCACCCCGTCACCGATGAAGATATTGTCGACCACGCCGCACTGGCCGCCCAGAACAACGTTGTTGCCAATGTCCACCGACCCGGAGATCCCGGTCTGGCCGCACAGCAGGCAGTCATTGCCAACGCGGGTGTTGTGGCCCACATGCACGAGGTTGTCGAGCTTGCTGCCATCACCAATCACCGTGTCGCGGATGGTGCCATTGTCGATGGTGCAATTGGAACCAACCTCCACATCATCACCAATTGTGACCGCGCCCAGCGAATGAATACGGATCCAGGATTGCGCCTTGGCCTCGCCCTGGTCGCCCAGGGTCTTGCGCACGTTTTCCGCGCCGGACACTTCGGGCGTGACATAGGAAAACCCATCGCCGCCAATCCGCGCCCCCGGCTGAGCGCGGAAACGGGCGCCGATGGTTGCACGGGCGGAGATGGAAACCATTTCGCGCAGGTATGCGCCGTCGCCGATAACAGCATCCGCACCGACATAGCAGTGCGGGCCAATGACGGACCGAGCGCCGATTCTGGCGCCCGCCCCGATCACGGCCAGCGGCCCGACAGAGACATCTTCACCCAATACCGCTGAAGGATCGATAACGGCAGAAGGGTGGATGCCCGGCGGAAAACCCTGACCGCGGTCCAGCATTGCCGTCACACCTGACATGGCCATGCGCGGACGCGGGGCAAAGATTGCCGCCTTCAGCCCGAACGATTGCCAATCCGCGCCCTCCCAAAGAATGGCTGCCAGCGCCTGGCCTTCCTTCAGGCCGTCGGCATACTTCGGCGCCATTGCCATGGCCAGCTGGCCGGCCTGCGCATCCTGAGGCTCTGCCGCCTGTGCAACTTGCAGGTCGAGGTCGCCCTCGGCATCCGCGCCCAGAGACTCGGCAATCTGGCGGATTGTGAACATGTCAGGCCCTCTCAGAATATCCTGTATGGGCCTGACATTTACCCCTGAACGCTGGGCAGCACCACCCCTGCCCGTTCCAGCGCAGCCCAGACCTTGGCGTCGCGGCCATAGACATCCCGGCGGAATTCGGCGCGGCCTTTGCCGGACACCACAGCGGTCCGGTAAATGATGTGCACCGGCACCTTCGTCTCAAGCTCGACCTTGGTTTCCTTGCCGGAATTCAGAATGCGGTGAAAGAAATCCTTGGGGTTTTCGGTCTGCTTGGCCAGCAGCGCATAGGCAAATTCGAACGGCTGAGCCAGACGGATACAGCCGTGCGAAAAGGCGCGCACCTCACGGGCAAAAAGGCTCTTCTGCGGGGTGTCGTGCAGATAGATATTGTATTTGTTCGGGAACATGAATTTGACCAGACCCAGCGCGTTGCTGCGGCTGGGGGGCTGACGCATGGAGAACGGAAAATTCCGCGCCGTATATTGCGAGAAGTCTGCAGAACCGCGGTTCACCACCCGGCCGCGGCTGTCGGTGATCTGGATGTGGCCAACGGCATTCGGGTTGTTCTGCAGCTTCGGCAGGTATTCCTTGGTGATGATCGAGCGCGGCACATACCAGCTCGGATTGATCACCATATGCTCCATCTCGTCTGAGAACTCCGGGCTGCGGCGGTCGTGGGTGTTCTTGCCGATCACCGAGCGGGTTTCAAAAGTCACGTCACCATTGTCGACGATCTTGGCGGTGAAATCGGTCTGATTGACCAAAATATGGCGTTCGCCGCGCTCCGGCGTCAGCCAGCGCTCCCGCTCCATCGCGATGATGATGGACTTCAGCCGGGCACTGACCGGTTTGTTGATCTCATCAATGGTGCCAGCTCCTGCCACACCATCTGTTTCCAGACCATGATCGGACTGGAAGCTTTGCACGGCCTTCTCCATTGCCCCGTCATAGGTCCGCGCAGCGCTGCGCGGCAGATAGCCCATCAGCATCAGGCGGTTGCGCAATGCAACCACTGCCGGCCCCTGATCGCCGCGCTCCAATTTCTTGGCGTTCACAGCCGGACCCCAGCCGCCAGCAGCCATGACCTGCTCCAAACGCAGTTTTTCCCGCATAAGCCCGCGGTATTGCGGCGATGCCGGAACCAGGCTGCGCAAATAAGAATATGGCTGGGCGTCGCGGATCCCCGCCAGGAATGTTGCCCCGTCAACGGAATGTTTCTTGCGCACCATGCCGTCGTCGATCTGCGAAGGAACCAGCAGTCCGGTCTGCAAATCTGTGGCATATTGGACCAGTGCCCGGCTCAGCGCGGCCTCAACGTTGCCGATGTCACGCGTCGTGCGCACATTGCGCATCTGCTCGATCAGCGCGCTGACCTCGGCAGAGCGGTCCGGCAAGCCATGGGCCTGGGTGTCGCCCAAGGCTGCCAAAAGGGCATTGCGGCGCTGAAGAGAGGCGTCATCCTGGCCGGTCCAGATCGCCTGGTACCCGTTTTTCCGGTAGAATTCCGCGACGGCGTCGCTGCCGTAAGCCGCCTCGGCGACCGCTTGGCGGAAAGCTGCCGAAACTTCAGCCTGTGCTGACCCGGAAACAGACCCGGCGGCCAAACCGCCCAGTGCCAGGGCAAACAGCCCTGCTTTGATCCCTGGCAAGACGCTTCCTGCAATCGCACGAGTCATAATTTCCGGTCCTTGCGCCGATTTTTGTCAATTCTGGCAGTGCCTAACTGAAATTCTGGTAAATGCCAGCCGCTGTTGTCCATTCACAATTGCGAAAAGTCAGCTTTGATGCAGCAATGCCGCGTCTATGAAACCCCGTTGCAACAGTCGCGGGGAAAAGTTCCCTCGCCCTCCCCTTATGCGCAAAAATTCGCCGAAAAACGGGCTATCCGTTACAGCGCGGCAAAGAAATGTTGGATCAGGATTCTCTGTGTGCCATACATGCCGCACGTTAACTGAGATCGTTAACGTGCCCGTAACATCGGGCAATAGGCAGGACTAAAAGCGTACGGGACGGCGCAGTGACAATGGCAAAAACCACGGGCACGGGGATTTCCCGGCGTTCTCTTTTGGGTGTATTTGCTGCAACCGCAGTGGCAGCAGCCCCGACTTTCTCCAATGCAGCAGGCTTCCTTCGCGGCGGCGGTGATATCCGCCGGATCCGCATGTATTCGGGCCGCACTGGCGAGCGCCTGGACATGGTGTATTGGATCGACGGTGACTACATCAAAGACGCCGTCAAGGAAATCAATCACTTCATGCGGGACTGGCGTACCGATGAAGTCAAGAACATGGACCTGCGGACCATTGACATCATGGCGGCTTCCCACAATCTGCTGGATGTGAACGAGCCCTATATGCTGTTGTCCGGCTATCGCAGCCCCAAAACCAATGCCATGCTGCGCAGCCGTTCCCGCGGAGTGGCGAAAAACTCGCTGCATATGCGCGGCCAGGCTGCCGATCTTCGCTTGGCCTCCCGCTCGGTTTCACAGATGGCGCAAGCGGCTGAGGCATGCCACGCCGGCGGTGTTGGTAAATACCAACGTTCGAATTTTGTGCATATGGATTGCGGCGTTGTCCGCTCATGGCGCGGATAACGCCATCAGCCATTGCAAGAATGCAAGCCTGCCCACCCGGTGCAGGCTTTTTCTTTTGCACGCTGCCATGCCGTTCACGCCTGATCCGCTGAATGGCAGGAAATTGGAAACAGGCGGTTTTTCCCGTTGCAGAGGCAATCAAGCGCGGGTATACCCCGGCTTAACAACGCACCTGTAGCTCAGCTGGATAGAGCGCTGCCCTCCGAAGGCAGAGGCCAGAGGTTCGAATCCTCTCAGGTGCGCCACTTTTTCCCCATTCTGCGAAACCTTCCTCTACTGCACATGGTGTGTCAGTGCGTCTGAAAGCGCGGAAAGAAGGGTTTTTTGCCGCGGAGATTTACCGAGGCTCGGCGGCCAGGTCAGCCAATAACCGTCAATCGTGGCCAATTCGGCGGCAGGCAAACAGATCAATTGCCCGGTCAGCAACAGATTGGCAGCCAGCGCCCTGGATCCTAAAACCACCCCCATTCCAAGCCGGGCGGCCCGGAGGGCATGCGCCATGGAATCCACCGAAACCGGGCCGGCCTCAGGCGCCGGCTCTCCGGTCACCCGTGCCCACTCGCTCCAGCCTGGCCGTTCTCCGCGCAACTCAATCGCCGGCAGTTGGCGCCAGTTGGCTCTATGACCTGGGGCCGCCATCGGTTGAAGAACCTCATTTGCCAGCAGGACACCGTCGCGGCCCTGCCAGTTGCCGCGCCCATATCTGATATGCAATGCACCGTCCGCCGCTTCGAAATCCAACCGTTTCGGCACGGTTTCCGTGACTAGACGAAGCTCAGGATGACTTTCGGAAAACGCTGTAAGCCTCGGCAGTAAAAGCATTTCCAGATGCGATGGCTGAGCGGCGATCCGCAACTCCCGAACACTGTGCCCAAACAGGTTTTCGGTACCCTGCTCCAGGGCACGAAGGGAATCATGGACCAGCGGCAGGTAGCTTTCGCCATCTACTGTCAATGTCACGCCGCGAGCCGACCGGATGAAGAGTTGCCGCCCCAGCCAGGATTCCAGGTTGCGAATCCGCTGACTGACGGCGGCCTGGGTTGACCCGAATTCCTCAGCCGCAGCGGTGAAACTGCCATGGCGGCCGGCAGCCTCAAAAACCTTGAGCCAATCAAGCGGCGGCAAGCCCTGTTTGGTCACTTTCTTAGACATTAGAAAACCTAACTCTCAAACCCCAATTTCCGTCGTTCTCTTGATGGCTGAGCGGCGGTAGCAAGGCAAGAAAGAACAAGGCCAACCGGAGAGACCCTCATGCCCCGTTCCGTATCCGCCGACGCATCCGGCAGCTTTCTGACCCTGACATTCGAAGACGGCAGCGATAGCCGCTTTCATGCGGTCTGGCTGCGTGACAACGCGCTGGACCCTGAAACCCGTTCACCGGGGAACGGTCAGCGGCTGATTACCATCGGCGACATTCCAGCCGACACCAAGATCAGCACCGCACTGGTGGAAGACGGATCTCTGACCGTCACCTTCGCTCCGGAAGGAAAGACCGTGACTTTCCCTGGCACCTGGTTGAAGGAGCACGCCTATGACATTGACCGGGCGACGGAATTCGGCCGCATGGCACCAGGCATCGAGACTTGGAACAGCAGCCTGCCTGCCCCTGTGTTCGACTGGGAGGAGGTGCTGTCCGACCCCAAAACCAAACGGGACTGGCTCGACGCAATTGCCCGCTTGGGATTCGCCAAACTGGTGAACGGCCCCGTTACCGAAGGCGCGCTGATTGAGAATGCCGGGATGTTCGGTTTCGTCCGGGAGACGAATTACGGCAAGTATTTCGAAGTGCGTACCGAAGTGAATCCGACCAATCTGGCTTATACAGGTCTCGGCCTGCAGGCCCACACCGACAACCCCTACCGTGACCCGGTGCCCAGCTTGCAGATTCTCTATTGCCTGGAAAACTCGGCCGAGGGCGGCGACAGCATCGTTGTGGACGGTTTCCGCGCAGCCGAGCGCCTGAAAGAGGAAAACCCAGAGGGCTTTGCCCTTCTGGCAGGATACCCGGCCCGGTTTGAATACAAGGGGTCCGACGGTGTGCATCTGCGCTCCCGTCGGCCGATGATCGAGCTGTCACCTGATGGCGAGATGATCGGGATGCGCTTCAACAACCGGTCCTCCGCCCCGTTTGTCGACATTCCCTTTGACAAGATGGAAGCCTACTACGCCGCCTACCGGCGCCTGGCTGAATTCATCGACGATCCTGACATGGGCGTTTCCTTCAAGCTGGAGCCGGGCGAAAGTTTCATCGTCGACAACACCCGCGTCATGCATGCGCGCCTGGGGTATTCCGGGTCTGGCTCACGCTGGTTGCAGGGCTGCTACGCCGACAAGGACGGGCTGCAGTCGACCCTGAACGTGCTGAATGCGCAGCTGGAGGGCTGAGAGAGATGAGCAAACCAGACGTCAGCCAGCTGAACCGGGACAATATCGTCGACTTCATCGGCGGCATCTTTGATCGCCGCGGTGACGAAGAATACCTGGGCGAGCCAGTCACCATGGCCGAACACATGCTGCAAGGCGCCACCATCGCCGAACAGAACGGCCAGCCGGAAGAGATCATCGTGGGGGCGCTTCTCCACGATATCGGCCATTTCACCAGCGAGTTCGGCACATTTTCCATGGATGACACAGAGGACCGCTATCACGAGGAGGCCGGAGCCGAGGTTCTGGAGCAGTTCTTCCCGTCGGTGATCACCGACTGCGTCCGCTACCATGTGGCTGCCAAGCGTTATCTGTGTGCCACCAAACCGGAGTATTTCAACCGTTTATCAGAGGCTTCGATCCACTCCCTGAACCTGCAAGGCGGGCCGATGAATGCGGAGGAAGTGGCGGAATTCGAGAAGAACCCGAACCTCAAGCAGATCATTGCGGTGCGTTACCTGGACGAGGCGGGCAAGCGCGATGACATGGACACCCCGGACTACTGGCATTTTGCGCCGATGGTGCAGCGGATGGTAGATAAGCACATGGGAACGGGAGTTTCCGCAAGATGAGCGCGCCTGAGTATATCTTTGAGGCCAGCACCAAACCCTCTCTGCCCTGGCATGAGGTGCCGCTGATCAGGGCGACCGATGAAAGCGTCAAGGGGTACGGCTGCCTGGTGGACGATCCGGAGAATTTCGAGATCGAAATCGTGCAATGGCCTGCTCAGGGCTGGCGGCCGATCGACGAGGGCACCGGCGACGAGGCCGGATGGGTCGAGGGCACTTTCCGCGGCGACTGGCGCGGTGATGTGCTCTATGGCGAGAACGAAGCGGTCAACGGCAACTATGTACTGGGCTGGTCCACCGACCCGCAAAAGGCACAAGTTGAAGCGCAGACCGCGCCCCGCGACCAAGTTCTGCTATGGCACATGAACTATCACCCCGACGGCGGCCAGCTGTTCTATCCGCTGGACAACAAGCCCTTTATCATTCCCGCAGCCTTGCCGGGGGATGATCTGAAGCCTGAAAAGGTCGTGGCGTTCTGGTGTGACGGGTCCAAGGGGCTCTATATCCACCCCAATATCTGGCACGAGGGGATCTTTCCGGTGGACGACAGCCAGCGTTTCCTCGACCGGCAGGGCAAGGTGCATGCCCGGGTCAGCTGCGACGTTGGCAAGGAGTTTGGCGTTTACCTGTCCTGCCCGCTGCGCGAAGACAAGATCCAGGGCTAAAGGCTGAGAGAACAAGAAAAAACGGCGCCTCCACGGGCGCCGTTTTTTTGTCAGGTGAAGAGCTTAAGCAAACAGCTCATGCGCCAGTTCCAGCGCGTCGACCAGCGTGTCGACCTCTTCCTTGGTGTTGTAGAGTCCAAAGGACGCGCGGCAGGTGGCGGATACCCCAAGATGGTCCATCAGCGGCCCGGCACAGTGATGGCCGGCGCGCACCGCGACACCCTTCTTGTCGAGGATGGTAGAGATGTCATGCGCATGCGCCGCACCCTCCATGGTGAAGCTGAAAATCGCTGCTTTACCAGGCGCTTGGCCCTGCACATTGATCCAGTTCAAGCCAGTCAGCCGTTGCATCGCGTAGTCACGCAGGCCGCCCTCATGCTTGGCAATGTTGTCCATGCCAAGCTCCATCATATACTCCAGCGCCACACCCAGTCCGATGGTCTGGACGATACCCGGCGTGCCGGCCTCGAATTTCATCGGCGGATCGTTGTAAATGATCTGGTCCTTTGAGACTTCCTTGATCATGTCGCCGCCGCCGATGAAGGGGCGCATCTCCGCCATGCGCTCGGGCTTGATATAGATCGCGCCTGAGCCGGAGGGGCCATAAAGCTTGTGGCCGGTGATTGCGTAGAAATCGCAGCCGATGTCCTGAACGTCGACCGGCATATGCACCGCACCCTGCGAACCATCTACCAGCACTGGCACACCTTTGGCATGGGCGCCCTGAGTGATCGCCTTTACATCCACAACGGTGCCCAGCACGTTAGAGCACTGGGTGACGGCCACCAGCTTGGTCTTGGGGCCAATCGCATCAATGACCTCCTGCGGGTCGAGGCTGCCATCCGCAGCGGTATCCACCCATTTCAGCACCACGCCCTGACGTTCGCGCAGGAAGTGCCAGGGCACGATATTGGCGTGGTGTTCCATCACCGACAGGACGATCTCGTCGCCGGCCTCGAACCGCGGCATTGCCCAGCCGTAGGCAACCAGATTGATGCCCTCTGTGGTGCCGGAATTCAGCACGATGGTGTTTTCATCGCCTGCATTCAGGAACCGCGCAATGATACCGCGCACGGCCTCGTACTTCTCGGTTGCGAGGTTAGAAAGAAAGTGCAGGCCGCGGTGGACGTTGGAATATTCCTCAGCATAGGCTTTGGTGATGGCATCAATCACTACCTGCGGTTTCTGCGCCGATGCGCCGTTGTCGAGATAAGTCAGCGGCTTGCCGTTCACCTCCCGCGAAAGGATCGGAAAGTCGGCGCGGATTTTGTCCAGGTCATACATTGTTGGGAAGTCCCAGATTTGCTGGGCCGATCAGACCCACAATAAAGAGAAGGGCAAAGACCAGGATCATACTGGCCATCAAAACCACCCCCAGCGAGCGCCACACGGAGCCAAACCGGTGCGCCGCGTTAACAAAATGCAGGAGGATGAAGAACACAAGGATATTGGCCGCAATATTCAGCAGTGCAGCCAGCGAAGGCATCACAAGGAACGCAACCACAATGGCACCGTTCAGTCCCGCCTGCAGAAGTTGCAGCCAGGTCACAAGGGCCAGTAATTCATGTAAGTTGCCCTGCCCGCCCAGCCAGCGGCCGGTTGAGGAGAGCATCGCAATGAAACAGAGCTGAAGCGCCAGCACCATTGCGAAATAAACGCCCGGTGTGAAGCGCGGCAGCAGGACCTCAGGCGGCAGCGGGAACAGGATTTTCTGCACTGTGTAAACGCAGGTATTCACCACAACAGATAGCAGGAAGGCGGTCCAAAGTGCCTCCCGCGGCCAATCCCGCGCCAGGATCTGCTGCGCAGCATCGCGCGGTGACTTCAGCGTCAGCAGGGCAAAGGCGGCCAGCTCATTCATGGTTTGGCCCAGTATCCCTGGATCATGCCGGACACCCAGAACCAGAGGAACACGGCGCACCACAGGATGCCCACCAGTGTCAGGGCCGGACCCTGGCCGATGAAGCCCGCCACCAGGCCATTCAACAGCATCAGCGGGCTGGCCGCCAGAAACGCCCAGAACAGCGCCAGCCGGGCGCGATAGGCGTCGCCGTGACCGCCCATTGCTAGGGCAATCCAATGGGCCACCAGCGCCAGAACATACAGCAGCAGCGGCGCGATAAAGACCAGCGCCAGCAGCGAACCGCCCAGCAGCATATTCAGCTCCTGGCCGGTCAGATGTGCCTCGCGCGCCAGTTTCGGCATCTGCGCGACAAAGGTCAGCACGCAGCCTGCAAGCAGAAACACCAGCAGACGGTCCTCGCGGGCGCCCATGCTCAGAAGCCGCGCAAACACCTTGCGCGGCCCCTTGTAGGTTGCCGGGATATCCGTTGTGACGGACATCAGCGGCGCCGGGCCAGCCAGCCTTCGAGGCGGGAGACGATGTCGGCGGCGATTTCCGCGTCCTCGATCTCATCCACCGCTTCGGCCAGGAAGGCCAGAGTCATCAGGTCGGTCGCCTCGGCGTGCGGAACACCGCGGGAGCGCAGGTAGAACAGGCCCTCCTCGTCGATGGCACCAGAGGTGGACCCGTGCGAGCAGGCAACGTCGTCGGCATAGATTTCCAGCTCGGGCTTGGCCAGGAACTGGCTGTCGCCGTCCAGCAGCAGCGACTGGGAAATCTGATACCCGTCAGTCTTTTGCGCGCCTTCCTTCACCAGGATCTTGCCCTGGAACACGCCGGTGGCGCCGTTGCGCAGCACCTTCTTGAACACCTGACGGCTTTCGCAGTTCACCGCGTCATGGGTGATGAACACGGTGTCGTCGTGGTGGAAATCGCCATCGCCGACGCAGGCGCCTGCGATATGGGCCACGGCGTCGTCGCCGGTCAGCTCAATCACCGCCTCGTTGCGTGTCAGCACGCCGTTCACGGTCAGGGTGAAGGACTTGAACACCGACTCGGTGCCGAGACGCGCAAACAGATGGGTCGCCGCACGGCGTTCGTGGTCGCGGCCTTGGGCCCGCACCAGATGCATCGTGCCGCCATCGGCAATGTCGATCTCCATGCATTTGTTAAAGCGCGAGGCAGCCGGGCCGTTCTCCAGAACAGTTACCTCTGCACCGCTTTCCACGCGGATCACATGGTGCAGGATCGCGTCGGAGTTTTCGTCCGAGTGCACATAGGTGAAGTTCAGCGGTTTGGAGACCTTACCGGTCACCCGGATCGCCACGCCATCGGTGGCAAAGGCGGTGTTCAACGCCGCCAGCGGACGTTCCACCGGGGTCTGGCCGCGCGCCTCAAGAACGCCGTACAAGTCTTTGGCCCAATGGATGTCTTTGCAGCAGATATCCTCGATCCGGTCGATGGTCAGGCCTTCAAGCTCCAGATCATCGGAGGCTTCCGCGTCGAACACGCCATCCACAAAGACGATATTCAGACGCTCAAACGCGTTGAACATCGGTGCTTGGTCAGCGTGAAACACAGCCGCCTTGGGCGCATCCGCCTGCACCAGCGTGTCCGGCTTGGTGTATTTCCAGTATTCGTCGCGGCGCGACGGCAGACCCATGGTCTGGACCCGCGACAGCGCGGCCTGGCGGGCCGCCTTGAGGCAGCCGCTCTCTGGCAGGGTCAGCGCCGACAGCCGCGCCTCAGTTGCACTTTGCTTGACTTCAGGCAGGGCCATTTACGCCTCCTCTGCCAGGATGCCGGCGTAACCGTTGTTCTCAACTTCCAGCGCCAGCTCCGGGCCGCCGGTCTTGACGATGCGGCCGTTTGCCAGGATGTGCACCACGTCGGGTTTGATGTGGTCCAGCAGGCGCTGGTAGTGGGTGATCACCAGGAAGCCGCGGCCTTCGTCGCGCAGGGCGTTGACGCCTTCGGCCACCAGCTTCATTGCGTCCACGTCAAGGCCGGAGTCGGTCTCGTCCAGAATGCAGAGCTTCGGCTCCAGCATCGCCATCTGCAGGATCTCGTTGCGCTTCTTCTCACCGCCGGAGAAGCCGACGTTGACCGGGCGCTTCAGCATTTCGGCGTCGATCTTCAGGGTCTTCGCCTTGGCACGCACTTCCTTCAGGAAGTCGGAGGCCGACAGCTCTTCCTCGCCGCGCGCCTTGCGCTGTGCGTTCACCGCGGTGCGCAGGAAAGTCATGTTGCCGACACCGGGGATTTCCACCGGGTACTGGAACGCCAGGAACATGCCCGCCGCGGCGCGCTCTTCCGGCTCCAGCTCCAGAATGTCTTCGCCATTCAGGGTGGCGGAGCCTTCGGTCACTTCATAGCCATCGCGGCCCGACAGCACATAAGACAGGGTGGATTTGCCCGAGCCGTTCGGCCCCATGATGGCATGCACCTTGCCGGCCTCGACCTTGAGATCCAGACCTTTCAGGATCTGCTTGTCTTCATCTTCAAGCTTGACTTGCAGGTTCTTGATTTCGAGCATTTTCTTCCTCGTCTCACATGTCTGGCGGGCCTATGGCCCGCGATATTCCCATGGCCCCTGCGGGGCCGATTCATTCCTAACCCAGCACCACCGCGGTGCCGCTGGCCGAGACCATCAGCATGGACTGCCCGACCACTTCGTAATCCAGGTCAACGCCCACCACGGCGTTTGCGCCCTTGGCCCGGGCGCGGTCTTCCAGCTCCGCCAGCGCCGTTTCGCGCGCATCCTGCAGCTTGCTTTCATAGGCGCCGGAGCGGCCGCCGACGATGTCGGTGATAGAGGCAAAGACATCTCGCACCACATTGGCGCCCATGATCGCCTCACCCACCACGATGCCCTTGTATTCGGCAATCTGGTAGCCTTCGACATTTGGTGTGGTTGTTACGATCATTTCTTCCAATACTCCAAAACTTTCGATCCCTGTTGCGAGGTGAAAAGCCACAAGAGAACGAATGGTCCACCGAACACCGCCAAACTTAAGAGACCGGCAGCAACACCGTTAACAGCAAAGGCTGCTACTACAAGGATTGCAAAAATTGCGAATAGAGGGCCTGCAATTCGGCGCAAAAACCAAATGAACGCGACAGCGCGAAACCTTCCTTCGCGTTGTACTCAAAGGTTTTAACCTCTGCATCTGTCCTCTTATCCACGCTCACGCTTACCCCACAGACCCTTCCAGCGAGATCGCAACCAGCTGCTGCGCTTCCATGGCGAACTCCATCGGCAGCGCCTGCAGCACGTCTTTGCAGAAGCCGTTCACCACCAGGGCCACCGCCTCTTCCTCGTCCATGCCGCGCTGGCGGCAGTAGAACAGCTGGTCGTCATCCACCTTGGAGGTGGTCGCCTCGTGCTCCACGCGCGACGAGTTGTTCTTGACCTCGATATAGGGAACCGTGTGCGCCCCGCATTTGTCACCGATCAGCAAGCTGTCGCATTGGGTGTAGTTGCGCGAATTCTTGGCCTTCGGGTGCATCGACACCAGCCCGCGGTAGGTGTTCTGCGCCTTGCCGGCGCTGATGCCCTTGGACACGATGCGCGACTTGGTGTTCTTGCCCAGATGCACCATCTTGGTGCCGGTGTCAGCCTGCTGCATGTTGTTGGCGATAGCGATCGAGTAGAACTCGCCCTGGCTTTCCTCGCCGCGCAGGATGCAGGAGGGGTATTTCCAGGTCACGGCAGAGCCGGTTTCCACCTGGGTCCACATCACCTTGGCGCGGTCGCCGCGGCAGTCGGCGCGTTTGGTCACGAAGTTGTAGATGCCGCCCTTGCCGTTCTCATCACCCGGATACCAGTTCTGGACGGTCGAGTATTTCACCTCGGCGTCTTCCTCGATGATGATTTCCACCACCGCGGCGTGCAGCTGCGCTGTGTCGCGCTGCGGCGCGGTGCAGCCTTCCAAGTAGCTGACATAGCTGCCTTTATCGGCGATGATCAGGGTGCGTTCGAACTGGCCGGTGTTTTCCGCGTTGATGCGGAAATAAGTCGACAGCTCCATCGGGCAGCGCACGCCCGGCGGCACATAGACAAAGGAGCCGTCCGAAAACACGGCCGAGTTCAGCGTCGCATAGAAGTTGTCGGAGACCGGAACAACGGTGCCGAGGTATTTCTTCACCAGTTCGGGGTGCTCGCGGATCGCCTCGGAGATCGAGCAGAAGATGACACCTGCTTCTTTAAGCTCCTTCTGGAAAGTGGTGCCGACGGAAACGGAGTCGAACACCGCATCCACGGCAACCTTGCGGCCTTCTTCCGGAGTCTCGCCTGAGCCTTCGACGCCAGCCAAAATCATCTGCTCTTTCAGCGGGATACCCAGCTTTTCGTAGGTCGCCAGCAGCTTGGGGTCGACCTCATCCAGCGACTTGGGCTTGGTTTCCATCGATTTCGGGCGGGCATAGTAATACTGGTCCTGGAAGTCGATTTCCGGATAGCTGACCATTGCCCAGTTCGGCTCGTCCATCTGCTCCCAGCGCTCAAAGGCCTGCAGACGCCATTCGGTCATCCATTCAGGCTCTTCGTTCTTTTCCGAGATCAGCTTGACGATATCGGGGTTTACGCCCTTGGGCGCGTATTCCATCTCGATATCGGTTTCCCAGCCGTATTTATAAGCACCGCCGACCTCGCGCACCGCATCAACGGTTTCCTGGTCAACACCTTCCTTGACTTGGGTCTGGTCCAAAGCGGCCATTGTCATCTCCTCACTCACGCCGCGCGGGCGCGATGTTTCTTTTCTTTTTGCAGCCACGCCTCGGCAAAGCGCAGCACATCTTCTTCCGTTGTCTCGGGCCCCAGCGACACCCGTACGGCGCCTTGGGCTGTGGCCTCGTCATATCCCATCGCGGTCAGCACCGAGCTGGCGCGCACCTTGCCGCTGGAGCAGGCACTGCCGGCACTGATCGCAAAACCTGCAAGGTCCATCTGCATGACCTGGGTTTCGCCCTTCCAGCCCGGCGTTGCAAAACACAGGGTGTTCGGCAGCCGCCTCTGATCCTTCCCGACAAAAATAGTATGGCTTGCGCCAGACACAAGCGCCTTTTCTAGAATATTTCTAAGTTCTGCAACCCTGTCCCAGACACCATTTGCCAGATCTTTTGCGGCTGCTTCAGCTGCGGCTCCGAAGCCCGCGATTCCAATGACATTTTCGGTTCCGGACCGGCGCCCCATTTCCTGACCGCCGCCCCTGATCTGGGCCGGCAGATCGGTGCCGCGTTTCATCACAACAGCGCCAATGCCCTTTGGGCCACCAAGCTTATGCGCTGAAATCAGTGCCATTTGGGCCCCCAGCCAATTGAAAGCTACTGGAAGTTTGCCAAAGGCCTGGGTCGCATCAGTGACCGACAGCCCTTCCGGCAAGCTCTGCACAATGCCGGTCTCAGAATTGGCAAGCTGAAGTGTGGATTGCGCGGGGTCGCTAATTTGAACACTCCCCTCGCCCGAGACCTGCAAGTCCTCGACAGTCCAAGCCCGCACCGCATCATGCTCCACCGGCGCGCCATGCAGGCCGCGTCCGGCCAGTGCCAGCGCCGCGCCTTCGGTTGACCCGGAGGTGAACACGATATCCGCCCCGTCCGCGCCAAAGGCCGCAGCCAGCTGCGCCCGCGCCTTTTCCACCAGCGCCTTAGCGGCCCGGCCCTCGGCATGCACCGACGACGGGTTGCCGCAGACCTCCATCGCCGCAATCATCGCCGCCTTCGCCTCAGGGCGCAGCAGTGCAGTGGCATTATGGTCGAGGTAAACACGTTTCATAGAGTCATCTTTTCGCGGGCAGCTGCCGCGTCATAAGCCGCTGTGCAGCAATTGGCAAAGCTTCCGCGCAGTTTTTGTGCGGATTGCGCCCCGACTTGATAGGCTGATGTGTGCTGCTTGTCCCCCACCTCAGTCATCCACCACCGCAAACAGGCTGGGCACAGCCGGGCAAGGAGCCAGATCGTTCTTAATCACATCCGACAGACGGGTCTGGTGCAGGAACACATATACATGCGCGCTCAGGCCCTCCCACAGGCGGTTGGTCAGCGATTGCGCACGGCTGCCGGACAGGGCGCCGGAGGCGCCTGCCCCCTTGTGCATGGCATCCACCGTTTCATCCACGGCCGACAGAACATCCACGATCCGCACTTCTGACGGGGGTTTGGCGAGGCGGTAACCGCCGCCCGGGCCGCGCACCGACTCGACCAGCCCGGCGCGGCGCAGCTTCACAAACAACTGCTCAAGATACGGCAGCGAGATATCCTGGCGCTTGGAGATATCGCCAAGCGGCACCAGATCGCCCTGCGGCTGCAGTGCGATATCCGCCAGCGCAACCATCGCATAGCGCCCTTTGGTGGAAAGCTTCATAATTTATCCCTCGAAACCAGGGCGCGAGTGCGAAAACATTGACCTTCCCTCCGACTGTGCGTATCTCAGCCTGACGGTGTATGGCGAGGCCAGCGCCCGTGATTAGAACTGTTCTAAGATGCCTGACCGAACCCGTCAAGTATTCTGCCGGCAGACCCGACAACGAGAGTAGGATTTTAACCGCCCATGCCCGAGGTCATCTTTCCTGGACCCGAAGGCCGCCTCGAAGGCCGCTATCACCCGCAAAAAGAAAAAGACGCCCCGATCGCCATCGTGCTGCACCCGCATCCGCAGTTTGGCGGCACCATGAACAACAAGGTGGTCTATAACCTCCACTATGCGTTCTACAACATGGGCTTCACGGTTCTGCGGTTCAATTTCCGCGGCGTCGGCCGCAGCCAGGGCGAATACGACCAGGGCGTGGGCGAGCTTTCAGATGCGGCCTCGGCGCTGGATTACCTGCAGTCGATGAACTCCAACTCCAAGCATTGCTGGGTTGCGGGCTTCTCTTTCGGTGCCTGGATCGGCATGCAGCTCTTGATGCGCCGACCGGAAATCACCGGTTTCATTTCTGTTGCGCCGCCAGCCAACATGTATGACTTCTCCTTCCTGGCACCCTGCCCGTCCTCGGGCCTGATCATCAACGGCACCGCCGACCGTGTGGCACCGCCCGCGGACACTGCCAGCCTGGTCGGAAAGCTGCATGAGCAGAAGGGCATCACCATCACCCATACTGAGGTGGAAGGCGCGGATCACTTCTTCCAGGAACCGCATATGGACACGATGATCGGCACGGTTTCCGATTACGTGAAGCGCCGCCTGACAGAGAACACCCGCTGATGGGCACAATCGAAACGCTGGCCCAGAAACTGGCGGTCGATACCCTCAAGGTACAGGACGCCAGTGGCGAAGAGCGGTTTTATGTGGAGGTGGGCCAAGTTCTTGGCGCCGCCTCCCAATCGCTTGAAGAGGCATTTCTGACCGAAATCCGCGTGCGCCTTGCTGAACGCAAGGCGCGCGACTTCCTCAACAAGAAAGTCGCCGACCTGCAAGCCCAGCTTGGCGCGAAAGGTGACGCGTGAGCGCCCGCCTGGAGGCACAGTTTGCCTTTCTGCTGGAAGCCGACAAGCTGCGCCGGGTTGAGCGTCAGAACCTGATCATCGATTGCAGCCGTTGCGAGAACTCCGCTGAACACAGCTGGCACCTGGCGCTTTATGCGCTGGTTCTTGCTCCCTTTGCTGCGCCGGAAGTGGACGTGCTCCGCGCCATCCGGATGCTGCTGCTGCACGATCTGGTCGAGATCGACGCAGGCGACCACCCGATTACCGATGACGTCGACTGGCAGGCGGTGGCAAAGGCAGAGCAGGCGGCGGCGCAGCGGCTGTTTGGGCTGCTGCCAGCCGATCAGGGCGCTGAATTCTTGTCCCTTTGGCACGAATTCGAAGCCGCAGAAACGCCCGACGCTCAATTTGCCAAACGGGTGGATCACTGCCAGCCGATCTTTCAGACGCTCTATGGCGTTGCTCCGCTGGACTGGCATGTTGACGTGGTCCGGCAGAACCTGTTCGGCGGCCGGGCGGCAGCACTGGAACAGCACCTGCCTGAAGCCTTCCACCACGCGCTTTCGCTGCTGGGGGAGGACACTGGCTATGACTGCAGTCGGCTGACCGCCCGCCTGCCCTTCCTCAATGAGGCCGACAAGCTGAAGCTGGTCACCCGCGCGTCCAAGCTCGGCGACGGGTCGCGGCATGAGAACTCGGCAGAGCACAGCTGGCACATCATGCTGTATGCTTGGGTGCTTGCGGAACACAGCACTGCGCCGGTTGATGTGGATCGTGTCCTGCAAATGCTGCTGCTGCACGACCTGGTGGAAATCGACGCTGGCGATGCGCCGATTCACGGGGTGATTGATCCCGCAGCGCTTGCTGCCCTGGCCGCCGAGGAACTGGCTGCTGCCGACCGCCTTTTCGGCATGCTTCCCGCCGTGCAAGGCCAGCCCATGCGGGCGGTCTGGGAGGAGTTCGAGGCCGCGGAAAGCCCGGATGCGGTCTTTGCAAAGTCCGTCGACCGGGTTCAGCCGGTACTCCTGAACCTGCTGAACGGCGGTGGCAGCTGGGTCGACTATGACGTCAGCCTGCCGCAGCTGGAGGCTCGAGTCGGCGTCAAAGTCAGCCGCGGCGCGCCGGAAGTCTGGACCCATGTCCGCGCGCAGATCGCACCATGGTTCCGCGAAGCAGGCCGCCTGTAGACAGTAAGGCAGCCCCGCTACGGGGCTGCGCTTTATTGCAGAAAGGGCTGAAACGGCTGTGTTTCCGCACCCCTGGACGTCAGCGTCAGGAATTCCCCGGGTTTCAGCTCATTCCAAGCCTCCCCGGTGTCTTCCAGCGGCTCCGACACCACGGCCCAGCCTTGCATGCTCTGGCTCCACCGGTAGTAGACGGAAGGCGCAATGCTGTCCGAGGAATAACGGGCAGCGTATAGTGCGGTACCATCCGACATCGCAACCGAGAGCCGCATGTGCGGCGTGGTGCCCCGCGCCCGCGACAAGCCTTCCATCCGCGCCACCGCACGTTCCAGCGCCCCTTTCGGATCCGCGTCCAGCCCCTCACGCAAGGCCAGCAGAAACAGCACTTCGCTGTCGGTTGCGCCCTTGCGGTGCTCATACAGTTCATCCGGGATGCACATATCGGCATGGCGGCGGAATGTCTCGAACCCGCCGACCTGCCCGTTGTGCATGAAGCTCCACTTTCCGGCCGTAAACGGATGGCAGTTGTTGCGGCTGGTGGCAGAGCCGGTGGAGGCCCGCACATGGGCCAGGAACAACCTGGATTGCACCTGGTGCACCAACGCACTAAGGTTACAGTCAGACCAGGCCGGATAAACATCGCGGTACAGTCCCGGCTCAGCCCGCTGGCCGTACCAGGCAATCCCGAACCCGTCGCCATTGGTGGCAGTCTTGCACTCCACCGCTTTCTGGCTTTGCGCAATCAGCGAATGCGCAGGTATTGATATGATGTCTTCCAGGAAAACGTCGGCACCCGTGTAAGCAGCCCAGCGGCACATATGGAAATCCCCATTTCGATTCCAGGAATCAGACCACTATTTCGGTCCAACCCTTATTATTGGGACGATCTCCTAATAATTGACCAATTAATAGTAAAGTGTGCCTGCGCACAGTGACGTGTTCATTCAGCGGCGCTTGCGGAAACCGGCCTGCCGCTGCCGCATCGGGACTTCCCCGGCCCAACCAGATCGGATAGGCGGGTGGTTAGACCTGCGGGTTTGCCCGCGGCCAGCGTTAGAGGGAGGCAGAGATGCCGGTTCACTACGTCTACCTGATCATCGCGGTGGCAGCAGAGACCATCGGCACCACTGCGCTGCAGGCCAGCCAGCAGTTCAGCAAACTTGGCCCGTCTCTGATCGTGCTCGTCGCCTATGCCTTTTCTTTCTACATGATGGGGCTGACGCTCAAATTTATGCCCGTGGGCATTGTTTACGCCATCTGGTCCGGGCTTGGCATTCTGCTGATTGCAGTCATTGCGTTCATCGTCTTCGGGCAAAAACTGGACCTGCCTGCCGTCATCGGCATGGTGCTGATCATGTCCGGAATCGTCATAATCCACCTGTTTTCCAAGTCCTCGGGTCACTGATCGCCATTTGAAGCGGCCCGCGGCGGTTTTCCTCTGGCCTTTGTGCGGGGTTCGGGCTATGCGCGGCCCAACTTCCTTACAAAGGCGAACGTCATGGATATGCGCAACATTGCGATCATTGCTCACGTTGACCACGGCAAGACCACCCTGGTTGACGAGCTGCTGAAACAGTCCGGCGCCTTCCGCGAAAACCAGGCTGTGGCGGAACGCGCCATGGACAGCAATGATCTGGAGCGCGAGCGCGGCATCACCATTTTTGCCAAACCGACCTCGGTGGAATGGCACGGCACCCGTATCAACATCGTCGACACCCCCGGCCACGCCGATTTCGGCGGCGAAGTTGAACGGATCCTGTCGATGGTCGATGGCGTGGTGCTGCTGGTGGACGCCGCCGAAGGCCCGATGCCGCAGACCAAATTCGTGACCTCCAAGGCGCTGGCCCTGGGTCTGCGTCCGATCGTGGTTCTGAACAAGGTCGACAAGCCGGACGCCGAGCCTGACCGCGCGCTGGACGAATGCTTTGACCTCTTTGCCTCGCTGGACGCCACCGAGGACCAGCTGGACTTCCCGCATATGTATGCCTCCGGCCGGAACGGCTGGGCCGACAATGAGCTGGACGGCCCCCGCAAAGACCTGAGCGCGCTGTTCAACCTGATCGTGAACCACGTGCCTGAGCCCAAGCAGGTGAAGAAGCAGAACGACGATTTCCGCATGCTGGCAACTACCCTGGGCAGCGACCCGTTTGTCGGCCGCATCCTGACCGGCCGGGTTGAATCCGGCAAGCTCAAGGTTGGCGCCACGGTGCAGGCGATCTCCCGCATCGGCCAGAAGATCGAGCAGTTCCGCGTCACCAAGATCCAGGCCTTCCGCGGCCTGGCCCAGCAGGACATCGAAGAAGCACAGGCAGGCGACATTGTCTCCATCGCCGGCATGTCCAAGGCCACTGTGGCCGACACCATCTGCGCTCTGGCCGTGGATGAGCCGCTGGACGCGCAGCCAATCGACCCGCCGACCATCACCGTGACCTTCGGCATCAACGACAGCCCGCTGGCGGGCCGCGACGGCAAGAAGGTTCAGTCCCGCGTCATCCGCGACCGCCTGATGAAAGAGGCCGAATCCAACGTCGCCATCAAGATCCAGGACACTCCCGGCGGCGAGGCGTTCGAGGTCTCCGGCCGCGGCGAACTGCAGATGGGCGTTCTGATCGAGAACATGCGCCGCGAAGGCTTTGAACTGTCGATCTCGCGCCCGCAGGTGATCATGAAGGAAGTCGACGGCACCCGCATGGAGCCGATCGAAGAAGCCACCATCGACGTCGATGACGAATACTCCGGCGCGGTGATCGAGAAGCTGACTGGCACCCGCAAAGGTGAGCTGGTCGAGATGAAGCCCGCAGGCGCAGGCAAGACCCGCATCATCGCTCACGTCCCCTCGCGCGGCCTCATCGGCTATCACGGCGAGTTCCTGACCGACACCCGCGGCACCGGCGTGCTGAACCGCGTGTTCCACGGCTGGGCGCCGCATAAGGGCGCAATCCCGGGCCGCCGCGCCGGTGTGCTGATCTCGATGGAGAACGGCCAGTCGGTGGCCTATGCGCTGTGGAACCTGGAGGAGCGCGGCAAGATGATGATCGGCGCCCAGGCCGACGTCTACACCGGCATGATCATCGGTGAGCATTCGCGCGACAACGACCTGGAGGTGAACCCGCTCAAGGGCAAGAAGCTGACCAACGTGCGGGCCTCCGGCACCGATGACGCGGTCCGGCTGACCACCCCTATGTCGCTGTCGCTGGAGGAGGCCATCGCCTACATCAACGATGACGAGCTGGTTGAGGTGACTCCGAACACCGTGCGCCTGCGCAAGCGCTACCTGGACCCGCATGAGCGCAAGCGGATGTCCAAGGCCAGCCAGTAAGAACAACAAAGGCCGCTCAGCAGAGCGGCCTTTTCCTTGACAGGCCAGCCGCCCCTCAGACCCGGATATCCATAATCGGCTTTGACGGGTCATGGCCGGCCGCAGCCAATTGCGTCCTCAGTTCTGCGCGGAATTCATCATCTGACGATGTATTGCTCAAAACATCCTCCAGCACTTTCAAAGCGTCTTCATTGATACCGCTCGTGCCGCCGCCTTTGGGCTGCTGATTAAGCGCGGACTGCAATTCGGCATTACGCCCCCGGCCTGCATCCGGCACAGCCAAAACCACCATGGACGCCGCCGCGCTGCTTGGTATTTGGGAGGCAGGTTGCGCGGAAAACAGTCTCTCGTCCGAGCGTTGGGCCTGCTGAGCTTGCAGCGCCTGCTGCGGGCCAGGTTGCGGACCCGGCTGTGCACCGGAGATAATGTGAACAATCATGGCACGGCTTCCATCTTGCGTTGACCATGATCCAGCAGATCACAAGCTCATCCGCATAACTTTCTTGGGAAAACTCCCGTGAATTCGCCGTTCTGGTCTCTCGCTATCAACACGGCAGCACACACACCGCAATGGTGTTCAGACGCTCATGCAACCCTTCCCCTCTAACACGAAAACCCCATTTGGCAGAACGCCAAATGGGGTCAATTTTTGTCAAACAGAATATCTCTGCCTGCCCGGCGCTTACTCGCTGGTTTCCACCACCATCAATTCGCGCTCAGACGCGCCGCGCGCGTGGTTTAGCGCCTCCTGGTATTCCGGGCTGTGATAACAATCCACCGCAGCTTCGACACTGGGGAATTTCGCCACCACATTGCGCGGGCGCTCCTTGCCTTCCAGCTGCACGAACCGGCCGCCGCGGGCGATGAATTCGCCGCCATGCTTGGCAACGGCAGGACCAGCCAATTCGGCATATTTGCCATAGGCGTCAGCGTCGGTAACGGTCACATGTGCAATCCAAAGTGCGGGCATCGGAGCCTCCCTAGTGATGATCTTTCCGGCAGCTTAGGCAGATTGCCGGAAAGACCAAGTGTTTTTTGACCAAATGGTCAGCCGGCCAGAAGTGCCTCCGCAGCTTTGATGGCTTCCTCGGCGCCGGAGAAATCCTTACCGCCACCCTGTGCCATATCCGGACGGCCGCCGCCGCCCTTGCCGCCTACGGCAGGAACCGCGGCCTTCAGCACGTCAACGGCAGAGATGTCGCCGGTCAGATCGTCAGTGACACCGGCTGCCACGGCCACCTTGCCGTCTTCTTCGGCGATCAGCAGGATCACCCCGGAACCGATGTTCTGCTTGTGCTTGTCGATCAGCCCGCGCAGGTCCTTGCCGGAAACGCCCTGAAGCGCCTGTGCCAGGAACTTCCTGCCATTCACGTCCTTGGCCTCGGCTCCGCCGCCGGAACCACCGCCCATGGCGATCTGCTGCTTGAGGTTGGAAATCTCGTTCTGCAGCGCCTTGCGCTCATCCATCATTGCCTTCAGGCGGTCCAGAACCTCCGCGGGCTGTGCCTTCAACGCACCTGCGACTTCAGCCATCCGGCCCGCTTCACGCTCCAAGTGCTCAACCGCCGCCGCACCGGTCAGCGCCTCGATCCGGCGCACGCCGGCAGAGGACGCGCTGTCACCCAGGATGACAAATGTGCCGATGTCGCCAGTCTGCTTCACATGGGTGCCGCCGCACAGCTCGATCGAGTAGGTATCGCCGTCGTGGCCCTTGCCGGTCGGTGCGCGGCCCATGGAGACAACGCGGACCTCTTCGCCGTATTTCTCGCCGAACAGCGCCTGGGCGCCGAGCTCGCGCGCGTCATCCGGGGTCATGATCCGGGTCGACACGGGAGTATTTTGACGAATAAAATCATTCACTTCCGAGCCAACCTTGGCCAGTTCGTCCGCGCTCATCGCCTTGTTGTGGCTGAAGTCGAACCGCAGCCTGTCTTCTGCGTTCAGCGACCCCTTCTGCGCCACATGCTCCCCCAGCGCGTTGCGCAGCGCTTCGTGCAACAGGTGGGTGGCCGAATGGTTGGCACGGATCTTGCTGCGGCGTGCGTGATCCACTTCCATCGCCGCGCCCTTGCCCACGGAAATCTCGCCTCCGGTCACTTCGGCAATGTGCAGGAACAGGCCCTCCACCTTCTTGGTGTCGGTGATGCGGGACGCGCCGCCCTCAACTGTCAGCACACCTGTGTCGCCCACCTGGCCGCCGCTTTCACCGTAGAACGGTGTCTGGTTCAGGATAACCTGCACGGTGTCGCCCTTGGCCGCAGATTGCACCTGGGCGCCGTCCTTGACGATGGCGACGATCTGGCCCTCGGCCTTCTCGGTTTCATAGCCGAGGAAGTCAGTTGTACCGGCGGCGTCCACGATGTCGAAGTAGACCTTCACATCCGCCGCTTCGCCCAGGCCAATACCGCCTGCGCGGGATTTCTCTTTCTGCTCTTTCATCGCAGCGTCGAAACCGCCGGTGTCGACCTCGATCTCCTTGGCGCGCAGGGCGTCCTGGGTCAGGTCGAGCGGGAAGCCGTAGGTGTCATAGAGCTTGAACGCAGTCTCGCCCGGCAGAACGTCGCCCTTGCCCAGACCGGCGGAGGCTTCGTCCAGCAGTTTCAGACCCCGGTCCAGGGTTTTGAGGAAACGGGTTTCCTCCTGCTCAAAGGTCTCCTCGATCAGTGCCTGGCCCTGGCCAAGCTCCGGATAGGCCGCACCCATTTTCTGGACCAGCGACGGCACCAGCTTGTGCATCACCGGATCGGTGGCGCCCAGCAGGGACGCATGGCGCATTGCGCGGCGCATGATCCGGCGCAGCACATAGCCGCGGCCTTCGTTCGAGGGCAGCACGCCTTCGGCAATCAGGAAGGAGCAGGACCGCAAGTGATCGGCGATCACCCGGTGATGCACGTTCTGGTCACCAAACGGATCGGTGTTGGTAACGTTGGCCGAGGCTTCGATCAGCGACTTGAACAGATCGGTTTCATAGTTGTCGTGGGTGCCCTGCAGCAGCGCTGCAATCCGCTCCAGCCCCATGCCGGTGTCGATGGACTGCATCTCCAGGTCCACCATCGAGCCGTCCGCGAACTTCTCGTTCTGCATGAAGACGAGGTTCCAGATCTCGATGAAGCGGTCGCCATCTTCCTCCGGCGAGCCCGGAGGGCCGCCCCAGATGTGGTCGCCATGGTCGTAGAAAATCTCGGTGCAGGGGCCGCAGGGGCCTGTGTCGCCCATCTGCCAGAAATTGTCGGAGGTCGCGATGCGGATGATCCGCTCCTCCGGAACGCCCATCTTCTTCCAGATATCAAAGGCTTCGTCGTCGGTATGATAGACGGTGGTGTACAGCCGGTCTTTCGGAATGTCGAATTCCTTGGTGATCAATTCCCAGGCAAAGGGGATCGCCTCATGCTTGAAGTAGTCGCCAAAGGAAAAGTTGCCGAGCATCTCGAAGAAGGTGTGATGACGCGCGGTGTAGCCAACGTTGTCGAGGTCATTGTGCTTGCCGCCGGCGCGCACGCATTTCTGCGAAGTGGTCGCACGCTTGTAGTCGCGGGTTTCCACTCCGGTAAAGCAGTTCTTGAACTGGACCATCCCGGAGTTGGTGAACATCAGGGTCGGGTCGTTGCGCGGCACCAGCGGGCTGGAGTCGACAACTTCATGCCCCTGTTTGGCAAAGTAGTTCAGAAAGGTAGAGCGGATATCGTTGAGCGTCGGCATGTGCGGGATCTCTTGCGGGCTTAAAACAAGCGTTCCGGGCAGGTTTACCCCCGCGCCCGGGCGCTGTCCACAGCGGTAAGCGGCATCGCCTGCGAAAAAGGGCGCAGCCTGCGCTACGCCCTCACCCTTTCGGGATTTGATCAGATTTTCCGGCGCTTAAGCCTCAAGTATGTCATCTGCATCGCCCACGTCAGGGCGCTCGAACTCCAGGCCATGCGATGCGCGGATCTTGTCCTCGATGTCGAAAGCGATGGCCGGGTTTTCCCTCAGGAAAGTCTTGGCGTTCTCACGCCCCTGCCCGATCCGCTCGTCCCCGTAAGAGAACCAGGCGCCGGACTTGTTGACGACACCGGCGGCCACGCCCAGATCCAGCAGTTCGCCCATCTTGGAGATGCCTTCGCCATACATGATGTCGAATTCCACCTGCTTGAAGGGCGGTGCCACCTTGTTCTTCACCACCTTGACGCGGGTTGCGTTGCCGACCACCTCGTCCCGGTCCTTGATCGAGCCGATGCGGCGGATGTCCAGCCGGACAGAGGAATAGAATTTCAGCGCGTTGCCGCCAGTGGTGGTTTCGGGGGAGCCGAACATCACGCCGATCTTCATGCGGATCTGGTTGATGAAGATCACCATGCACTTGGAACGGCTGATGGAGCCGGTCAGCTTGCGCATTGCCTGGCTCATCAGGCGGGCCTGCACGCCGACGCTGCTGTCGCCCATGTCGCCCTCAAGCTCCGACTTCGGGGTCAGTGCTGCCACCGAGTCGACGATCACCATGTTGACCGCGCCGGAGCGCACCAGCGTATCGGTGATTTCCAGCGCCTGTTCACCGGTGTCAGGCTGCGAGATCAGCAGCTCATCCAGATCAACGCCCAGCTTGGCCGCATATTGGGGGTCCAACGCGTGTTCCGCGTCGACAAAGGCGCAGACGCCGCCCTTCTTCTGCTGTTCTGCAATGCAGTGCAGGGTTAGCGTGGTTTTGCCTGAGCTTTCCGGGCCGTAGATTTCAATGATCCGGCCCATCGGCAGGCCGCCGATCCCCAGCGCAATGTCAAGCCCCAGAGAGCCGGTTGAGCTCGCCTCGATCTCCTGCATGGCATTGCCGTCGCCGAGCTTCATGATCGAGCCTTTGCCGAACTGCCGCTCAATCTGGGCAAGCGCGCTGTCGAGCGCCTTTTGCTTGTCACCGCTTACTTTATTTTTCATGGTCAAAAGATCCGCCATAGTCCCTTGTCCTTTTCTATGTGTCACACACCGGGGCGCGCGGCAATCACTGCTTTGTTCACCTCTTGTTCTATATGAGATCAAAAAGAGAACATTGCAACAAGTTTCTGGTGTACCCACTTCGGGACAGGGGTGTTAAAGATTGGTTTATGGTTAATCGGCAGCAAGATTATTTACCGGGCAGTTAACGGAATGATGATTTTTTTTAAGGAACGGCTGGCACTTCTGTCTGTTCCCAAAACCGGCACCACCGCGTTTCAGGCGGCCCTGCGAGACCGCGCCGATCTGGTGATTTCCGATCCGCCGGAGCTGAAACACGCGCCGCTCTACCGCTACAACCGCTGGATCCGGCCGATGTTCGAAAAGGTTTGCGGGGCGGAATTGGAGGTTGCAGCAGTGATACGGGAACCCGTCAGCTGGCTCGGCAGCTGGTACCGGTACCGTCAGCGGCCTGCACTTGACGGTCAGCCGAATTCAACCAAGGGGATCAGCTTCGACGACTTCCTGCACGCCTATTGCAAGGGCAAACCGCCAGCCTTTGCCAATGTCGGCAGTCAGGCAAAGTTCCTGGAGACGCAGCCCAATGGCTGCAGGGTGAACCATCTGTTCCGCTACGAGGATCAGGAAGCGCTGACAACGTTTCTCGAAACCCGCCTGGACACAGAAATCCGTCTGGAGCGCAAAAACGTGAGCCCTCAGGCTGCCACGGAGCTCAGCCAGGAGACAGAAGCGCACCTGCGGCGCAAACGCGCGGCGGAGTTCGAGCTCTACAACAGCATCACGGCCCGCTGACGGATACGGTCCGCCGGCAACGGCGGTTCACCCCCTCAATGCAGTTGCGCGTGCACCGTCTCGGTCAACTGGTTGAGAGAGAAAGGTTTTGGCAGGAAGACAGAGTTCGGCACATCCGGCTCTGCTTCGCCAAAGGCGCCCTCTGCATAGCCGGAAACAAAAACCACGCGAGTGTCCGGCCGCTCCTTCAGCGCTTCGCGCACCCAGCTGGGGCCGTCCATGCCCGGCATCACCACGTCTGTCACGAACACGTCCACCGTCAGACCGGGATCTTCCAGCGTGCGCAGGGCATCCTCAGCCGATTCTGCCTCCAGCACCGTGTAGCCGCGCATCCGGAGCGCGCGGGACGCAAAAGCACGCACCGGCGCCTCGTCTTCGACCAGCAGAACGACACCTTCACCATGCTGAGCAGCGGCAGCCTTGTCGGCGCCTGCTTCCGGTTTTTCCGCGGCCAGCTGCTCAGCCTGCTGCTTGTAGACTGGAAAAAACAGGGTGAACTGCGTTCCATGGCCTTTCACCGAATCGACAAAGATATAGCCGCCGGTCTGCTTGATGATACCGTAGGCCGTGGACAAGCCCAGGCCAGTCCCCTCACCCGTGCGCTTGGTGGTATAGAACGGCTCAAACACCTTTTGCAGCTTGTCCGGTGCAATCCCGACACCCTCGTCTGACACTTTCACCGTCACCCAGTCACCAGCGGGTACAGTTGCCCGGTTCCGTTCCAGCGGCTTGTCGAGCGAAACGACCTCGGTCTCGACCCGGATCTCACCGCCCTGAGGCATCGCATCGCGGGCGTTCACCACCAGGTTCATCAGCACCTGCTCCAGCTGCCGCTTGTCGGCCCGGATCGATTTCATCACCGGATCGTGGCTAAGCGTCAGTGTGACCTTCTCTCCTACCAGGCGGTTCAGAAGGTGGGTCAGATCGGACAGCGTATCCCGAACATCCAGAGTTTCCGGCTGCAAGGTCTGCTTGCGGGAGAACGCCAGCAGCTGGCTCACCAGCGACGCCGCCCGGTTAGCATTTTCATGGATCTGGATCAGATCGCCATAGTCCTGATCGCCCTGGTCATGGCGCAACAGCAGCAGGTCGCAATGGCCGGATATCGCCGTCAGCAGGTTGTTGAAGTCATGCGCAACCCCGCCTGCCAGCTGGCCGATCGCCTGCATCTTCTGGCTTTGGACGAATTGCGCCTCCAGCGTCTTCAGCTCAGTTGCGTCATTCAGAACGGCGATCAGCAGCGGCGTCCCGTCTTCCACCACGCGGGTCAGCGTGACCTGTACAAAAACCTCTTTGTCAGAACGCGACAGACGGAGGAATTCCGATTTATTCGGAGCCAGCCCGTCCGCGGTATCGCGCAGCCAATCCGACATCGGGCGGCCAAGGCCTTCCATAAGCTGGCCCAGTTTCAGACTGGCGCAGCTGTCGACCCCAAGAAGCCGGAGCGCCATCCGGTTGCTGCTCAGGATCTCACCCGACGGCGCCACCTTGAGGAAGGGCACCGGAAGCGCCTCGAACCCTGCCTGGGCGGATTCAAAACTGCTTTCATCCACTTCCATCAGAAACAGTTCGCTGCGCCCCTGGCTGCGGTTCTGCTCGCTCACAAGCACCTGCACCGGCCCCCTCTTGGTGCTGAGCGTGTTGATCTGCCCCGGCAGCACCGGAAGCGCCGGAAACAGCCGGTCCGTGGACTTCACCCGTTCGCCGATCAGGCTGCGTGCGGCCTCGTTCATAAACAGCACCGCGCCCGTGCGGCCCACGGTAATCATCGGCACCGGCAGCGCATCGGCACCACGGCCATTGCCGCCCCGGTCCAGGATATCCTCGACCCGCCACAGGAAACTGCCGCCGCTCATCTGGTGCACCGCCAGACGCACATGGCCACGGCGGGTAACGATATCCTCACGTGCCGCACCATCGACACGGGCGCGGCTTTGCAGCCGGTAGAGCACTGCAGAAGGGTTGGCGAGGATCGATCGCAGCGAGCCTGCCAGCGTTTCGCGGCCCGCGTCTTCAAACCGTTTAACGGCAGCGCCATTGCACGCGTGGATCATTCCGTCACCGTCGGTGACAAAGCTGGGGGTCGCATCCTTTTCAATGAAGCCGGTCAGCAGCTCCGCCGCCATCGCCCGCGCGTTCAGCCGCATCCGCGCCTGCACCACCAGAAGCGCTGCAACCGCCGCCAGCGTCAGCCCCACCATGACCAGGCCGCGGCCCATCCAGTGCGGCAGCGGAAGGATCCAAGGTGCAGCCATCAGCATCACCGCCAGCAGCAGGGTTGCCGCCAGCCGGGCATGTTCAGGTGCGTAAACGCGCAGTTCCGGGACGGAGGATTCAAGGCGACCGGACATTGCGGCTCCATGGTCAGTGCAGTTTGCCGCCATAACGCGGCGGTTTAGGTTAAAACCACGTTAAGAAACACAAAGGTTCTACGGTCCAAACCCTAACAACCGCGTTTCGCACGCGTCAACATGGCAACATAGAACCCATCGGTGCCGTCCTGCACTTGCCAACCGTGTTGACCCTCCAGCTGCCAGTCCGGACTTTCCTCGATAAACCTCTGAACTTGCGCGCTGTTTTCACCATCAAGCATGGAACAGGTCGCATAGGCCAGCACCCCGTCCGGCGCCACCAGCCCCGCCGCCTTGCGCAGGATTTCTCCCTGGAGGCGTTGCAGATCCGCCAGCCCTTCGGCGGTCAGACGCCATTTACCTTCCGGCGCCCGCCGCCAGGAGCCTGAACCGGAACAAGGCACGTCGCACAGAACCAGATCAAACGGGCCGGAGCGGTCCAGATCTGAGGTTGAAACCAGCGAAACCCTTGCTCCCGCCCGCGCAGCACGCTCTGGCAGGTCCTTCATCCGCCGCGGGTCGGCGTCATGTGCAAAACTCTGGAGGCTGGCCCTGGCCGCCATGGCCAAAGACTTGCCGCCGCCGCCGGCACAATAGTCCAGGACCTTCATGCCATCCTTCAGCGGCAGACGGTCCGTCACCGCCTGACTGGCTGCGTCCTGCAACTCCACCAGGCCATTCTGATAGGGCTTGGCATTGCGCAGTTTTCGCGCGCCTTCGGTCACTTCCAGAGCGGTTGCCGCTGCAAGATGCGCCACGGTCTGGATACCTTCGCCGGCCAAGGCCTTCACTGCCTGTTCAACTGTTCCGCGTGCGGTGTTCACCCGCAGATGCACCGGCGCCCGCCTGCGCAGCGCCAGTGCCGCAGCCTCAGCCTGATCTCCCAGGCTGGCGCTGAACTCCGGCCAGAGCCAAGCAGGAACATCCAGCGCTTCCGGCCCCACGGGCGCAGGCGGTTGCACCCGCTCGGCATCGGTCAGCGGTGCGGGCGCATGTCCCTGGCCGGTGAAGAACTCATCGGGGTCCTGTCCCGCCTCGCGCAATGCGCCCAGAATCAGCCCGCGTCCGCTGCGGCTGCCGCCAAGGGCAGCATGCGAGCGCAGGCAGCGCACCGCATCAAACACATGATCGCGCACTGCTGCCCGGTCCTTGGACCCGGCAAAGCGGCTGCGCCGCCCCCAGGAAGTCAGCGCCTTTTCGGCGGGTTCCCCCGCCAGCACCTGATCCAGGATTTCGATGGCCGCCTGCAGGCGGGCGGCGGGGGTCATGCCCCTGCCCCGTATTCCGCGTTCTTTTCACAAGCGGCCATCATGGTCTCAGCCCACCCGGTAGTTCGGCGCTTCGCGGGTGATCTGTACGTCATGGACGTGGCTTTCCTTCAGCCCGGCGCCGGTGATGCGGACAAAGTTGCAGTTCTTGCGCATCTCATCGACGGTTGCACAGCCGGTATAGCCCATAGCGGCACGCAGCCCGCCCACCAGCTGGTGGATCACGGCCCCGGCACCGCCTTTGTACGGCACCTGGCCTTCGATTCCTTCGGGCACCAGCTTGTCGCTGGCGGCGTCCTTCTGGAAATACCGGTCGGCAGAACCGCGCGCCATCGCGCCCATGGACCCCATGCCTCGGTAGGATTTGAAGGAGCGGCCCTGATAGAGGATCACTTCACCGGGGGACTCATCGGTGCCGGCGATCATCGAGCCGACCATGGCGCAGGATGCACCCGCTGCAATCGCCTTGGCAAAGTCTCCAGAGAACTTGATACCGCCATCCGCGATGACCGGCACATCGCCCGCCGCTGCGGCGCAATCCATGATCGCGGTCAGCTGCGGCACGCCGACGCCTGCCACCATGCGGGTGGTGCAGATCGAGCCCGGGCCGATGCCAACCTTGACCGCATCGGCGCCTGCGTCGATCAGCGCGCGGGTCGCCTCTCCCGTTGCCACGTTACCGGCAATCACCTGGATGCTGCTGTACTGCGCCTTGATGCGCTTCACCGCGTCGATCACGCCTGCGGAATGGCCATGTGCGGTATCCACCACCACAACGTCCACACCCGCATCAATCAGCGCTTCAGAACGCTCATAGCCGCTGTCACCGACGGAGCTGGCAGCCGCAACGCGCAGGCGGCCCAGTTCGTCCTTGCAGGCGGTTGGGTTCAGAACCGCCTGTTCCGAATCCTTGAGGGTCAGCAGGCCGGTCAGCTTGCCGTTCTTGTCGGACACCAGCAGCTTTTCGATCCGGCGCGCCTTCATCAGCGACTTGGCCTCTTCCAAATCGGCCGGTTCCTGCAGCATCGCCAGATTGTCCGAGGTCATCATCACCGAAACCGGGGTGCTGGCATCGGTGGCAAAACGCATGTCGCGGTTGGTGACGATGCCAACCACACGGCCGGATCCATCAACCACCGGAAAGCCGGTGACGCGATAACGTTCCTGCAGCGTCTGGGCATCCGCCAGGGTCTGATCCGGGGTCAGGGTGATGGGGTTGTAAACGATGCCGGACACGAACCGCTTCACCCGGCGCACTTCGCGTGCTTGCTCCTCAGTGTTCAGGTTCTTGTGGATCACACCCATGCCACCGGCCTGCGCCATCGCAATCGCCATTCGCGCCTCGGTCACGGTATCCATTGCCGAGCTCAAGAGCGGGATATTCAGGGCGATCGACTGGGTCACCCGTGTGCGCGTATCCGCGGTATTGGGCAGAACGCTCGACGCGCCTGGCACCAGTAGAACATCATCAAAGGTGAGAGCCTCACGAATCTGCATTGGTCGTCCTCATGCATAACCCCGTTTGGCGGTGACCCTATGGCACAGAAGCTTGCGGGTGGAAAGAGGCCGGCACCAAGAATTCCTGCACCGCAGCAATTCTTTGGCAGCAGGCTGATCTGTGTCAAAGCGCGCAGCGCTGCCCCGGCTATCAGTAAAGCTGCAGAAATGATTCAGGATTTCGCCATGTCCGCCCCCTTGGAAAACATCACCGTTCTGGACCTGACCCATGTTCTGGCAGGCCCCTATTGCTCGATGATCCTGTCGGACCTCGGCGCCAGGGTGATCAAGGTGGAACGGCCCGGCGCAGGCGACGACACCCGCGCCTTCCCGCCCTTCAAGAACGGCAGCAGCGCTTATTTTGCCACCATCAACCACGGCAAACAAAGCATTGCGCTGGATCTGAAGGCGCCGCAGGACCGTGAAATCTTCGAACGCCTTCTGGGCCAGGCAGACGTTCTTTTGGAAAACTACCGTCCCGGCGTGATGCAGCGGCTGGGCTACGGCTGGGACGACCTGCACGCCCGGTTCCCGCGGCTGATCTACGGCGCGGTCTCGGGCTTCGGGCACACCGGCCCCGACGCCCTGAAACCGGCCTATGACATGGTGGTTCAGGCGCGCGGCGGCGTCATGTCGATCACTGGCGAGAAGAACCGCGAGCCGGTCCGGGTCGGCGCCTCCATCGGGGACATCGTTGCGGGCATGTTTCTCGGCCACGGCATCCTCGCCGCGCTTCTGGACGTGCAGAAAACGGGCCAGGGCCGGTTCATCGACGTCGCCATGCTCGACAGCCAGCTGGCCCTCTTGGAACACGCCATCGCCATCACGTCCGTCAGTGGCAAAGCGCCCCAGCCTTCCGGTGCGCGGCATCCGTCAATCACCCCGTTTGAGACCTTCCACGCTGCGGACGGGCTGTTCGTGATCGCGGCAGGCAATGACGCGCTGTTTGCCCGGCTCTGCGAAGCCCTGCAGCTGCCGCTGGCCGCAGACCCGCGCTTTGCCACCAACCCGGCGCGCTGCGAGAACGCCCGCCTTCTGAAACGCTTGATCGAAGCGATTACTCTGGATCAGCCCAAGGATCACTGGATTGCAGTGCTGAGCGAGGCCGGCGTTCCTACCGGTCCGATCCAGACCGTGGATCAGGTGCTGCGCGACCCGCAGATCCTGGCCCGCAACATGGTTGTTGACGTTCTGGACAAGGACGGCCGCCCGGAAAACCTGTCTGCCGGCAATCCGATCAAGATGAGCGGCCTGCCGGACCCGGCAACCCGCCGCCCTGCCCCGCGGCTTGATGGCAATCGGGCACAGATTCTGGCGTGGCTTGAAGAAGTTGAAGAGCAAACGGAAGATTGACCTGAAGCCCGCCCTGAAAACGCATTTGAAACTCATCAATTCGTCAAAAATGGCGTCAGCAGACGGGAAAATGCCGCCCATCGCCTTTCGCTTGCCGCAAAAGCCCATATGCTCCGCCTAAATTGCGGAATGAGAAGGCCACAGGCATGACTGACGAACCCCTCGTTGTGTTTACCCCCTCCGGCAAGCGCGGGCGTTTCCCCGCGGGCACGCCGATCCTGACCGCTGCGCGGCAGCTCGGCGTCGATCTCGACTCGGTCTGCGGCGGCCGCGGGATTTGCTCCAAGTGCCAGATCACCCCTTCCTACGGCGAATTCCCCAAGCACGGCGTGACCGTGTCCGAAGACGCGCTGAGCGAGTGGAACAAGGTCGAGCAGCGCTACAAGGACAAGCGCGGCCTGATCGACGGCCGCCGCCTCGGCTGCCAGGCCACTGTGCAGGGCGACATCGTCATCGACGTGCCGCCGGAAAGCCAGGTCCACCGCCAGGTGGTGCGCAAGCGCGCAGAGGCCCGCGACATCGCCATGAACCCCTCCACCCGGCTGTATTATGTCGAGGTGGAAGAGCCCGACATGCACAAGCCCACCGGCGACATGGAGCGTCTGATCGAGGCGCTGGACCAGCAATGGAACCTCAAAGGTGTCAAGACCGACCTCCATATCCTGAATGTGCTGCAGCCTGCCCTGCGCAAGGGCGGCTGGAAGGTCACCGTCGCGGTGCACTTGGGCGACGAAAACCACCCGCCCAAGATCATGCACATCTGGCCCGGCTACTATGAGGGCTCGGTTTACGGCCTCGCGGTCGACCTTGGCTCCACCACCATCGCCGCGCACCTGTGTGACCTGAAAACCGGTGAAGTTGTTGCCTCATCCGGCATCATGAACCCGCAGATACGCTTTGGCGAAGACCTGATGAGCCGGGTGTCTTATTCGATGATGAACAAGGGCGGTGATCAGGAGATGACCCGCGCGGTGCGTGAGGGCATGAACGCGCTGTTCACCCAGATCGCGGCTGAGGCAGAAATCGACAAGGCGCTGATTGTGGACGCGGTGTTTGTCTGCAACCCGGTGATGCACCACCTGTTCCTGGGCATTGATCCGTTCGAGCTGGGCCAGGCGCCGTTTGCGCTGGCAACCTCCAACGCGCTGGCACTGCGCGCGGTGGAGCTGGAGCTGAACATCCATCCAGCCGCCCGCGTCTACCTGCTGCCCTGTATCGCCGGGCACGTCGGTGCCGATGCCGCCGCAGTCGCCCTGTCAGAGGCACCCGACAAATCCGAGGACCTGGTCCTGGTTGTCGACGTGGGCACAAACGCCGAGATCCTGCTGGGCAACAAGGAAAAGGTTCTCGCCTGCTCTTCCCCCACCGGCCCGGCGTTCGAAGGCGCACAAATCTCCAGCGGCCAGCGCGCCGCGCCTGGCGCCATCGAACGCGTAGAAATCAACCCGGAGACCAAGGAGCCCCGCTTTCGGGTGATTGGTTCCGAAATCTGGTCGGACGAGGACGGGTTCGCCGAAGCCATCGCCACCACCGGCATCACCGGCATCTGCGGCTCCGGCATCATCGAAGCGATTGCCGAAATGCGCCTTGCAGGCGTGCTGGACGCTTCCGGCCTGATCGGTTCGGCTGAACAGACCGGCTCTTCCCGCTGCATCCAGGACGGGCGCACCAATGCCTACATGCTGTGGGACGGCTCCGCCGAGGGCGGCCCGACCATCACCGTCACCAACCCGGACATCCGCGCCATCCAGATGGCCAAGGCCGCGCTCTACTCCGGTGCACGCCTGCTGATGGACAAGTTCGGCGTCGACACCGTGGACCGCGTGGTGCTGGCCGGTGCCTTTGGCGCGCATATCTCCGCCAAACACGCGATGGTGCTGGGCATGATCCCCGACTGTGTGCTGGAGAAGGTCACTTCGGCCGGCAACGCCGCAGGCACCGGCGCCCGCATTGCGCTCTTGAACACCGAGGCGCGCGGCGAGATTGAGGAAACCGTGCGCCGGATCGAGAAGATCGAAACCGCCGTCGAGCCCCGCTTCCAGGAGCATTTCGTGAACGCCTCCGCGATCCCGAACTCGGCGGAACCCTTCCCGATCCTGGAAACCGTGGTCACCCTTCCGCAGGTGAATTTCAACACCGGTGGCGGTGATGGCGACGGCGCGGGCGGCGGCCGCCGCAGACGCCGCCGCGGCTGATCCTGTCCGGCTGAAAATTCCGCTGCGGCGCCCTTGACCTTACCGGCGCCGCAGCATAATCCTGCCCCCACGAGCGGGTATGGTGAAATGGTATCATGCGAGCTTCCCAAGCTTAAGGCGCGGGTTCGATTCCCGCTACCCGCTCCAGCCTTCCATATTTTTCAAACACTTGCCGAGCACGCTAACGGCGCAACCCTTTGACTGCGCTGGTCAAGCACCAGCCGGCTGTTTGTGCTAAACTGGTATCGCAGGCCCGCGTGGTCCGGGCTGTTTGTTTGGGAGGGTACTAGTATGACACGTCATTATTTTGCCGCCGCACTCCTGTGCGCCTTCAGCGCCGGAACCGGAGGTGCGGGCACAACCTGGGAACAGGGCGGAACTGGTACCGGCACCGCAAGCAATTCCCCCACCGAAATTGGCGACGGCCACATGGTGATCCAGACCAGCAGTTCTTATGAGAATGTTGAAATGGAGGACGCTGATCACCCGATGAACGGTGCCGCAGGCCCCTGTTTCGGCGCAGTTGAAGCCGCACCAGCCGGAGTGACCGGCGGCGGCATATGCGCCTTCACGGACAAGGCCGGGGATAAGGTCGTGCTGCATTGGCACGCCGAGGGCATGGACGCCTCCGGCGCCCTGACCGGCAGCTGGAAACTGAGCGGCGGAACAGGCCCTTGGGCCGGCGCGGAAGGCGGCGGCACATTCTCGTCACTGACGGACCCGGCAAGCGGACACTTCGTCAACACAATCACCAGCAGCGTCACGCTGCCCTGATCATAGCCGCGGGGCGCGCTCCCGCCCCGCCGCCACATAAACCGGGATCAGCCGCTGGCGCTGCGTATATAGTCGAGCAAAGCGCAGGTTGATCCGTCTTTGCCGTCTGCGGTCTTCTCCCCGGCCAGCAGCGGCGCCAGCGTGTTGGCCAATTCCTTGCCTAGTTCAACGCCCCATTGGTCAAAGGAATTGATGCCAAGGATCACACCCTCGACAAACACCCGGTGCTCATAAAGGGCAATGATCTGACCCAGCACGTGCGGCGTCAGCTTGGGATAGACCAGTGTGGTTGAGGGCCGGTTGCCCGGGAACACCCGGTGCCGCGCCTGGCGTTCCAGCTCGGCACCCTCAAAGCCCTTAGCCCGCATCAGCGCGCAGGCTTCCTCCAGGCTGCGGCCCAGCATCAGCGCCTCGGACTGGGCCAGGCAATTGGCCACCAGCAGCTTGTGGTGATGCGCCAGTTCCGGCTCATGCCCTTGGGCTGCCACCAGAAACTCGGCAGGAATAACCGACGTGCCCTGGTGCAGCAGCTGATAGAACGCATGCTGGCCGTTGGTTCCGGGTTCGCCCCAAACCACCGGGCCGGACGGATACGGCAGCACCGAGCCATCCATGGCCACAGACTTGCCGTTTGATTCCATTTCCAGCTGCTGCAGATAGGCCGGCAGCCGCCGCAGCCGCTGGTCATAAGGCAGCACCGCCCGGGTCGGGCAGCCGCAGACCTGATTGTGCCAGATGCCGGTCAGTGCCAGCATCACCGGCATATTCTGCTCCCACGGGGCGCTGCGGAAATGGTCATCCATCGCCTTGCCGCCCGCCAGAAAGGCACGGAAATCTTCCGGTCCCACAGCCAGCATCAGGCTCAGCCCGATCGGCCCCCAGACCGAATAGCGCCCGCCAACCCAATCCTCAAACCCGAACACATGCTTGCGCGGAATGCCAAAGGCTGCCGTTTCCTCCTCGGAGGTCGACAACGCAAGGAACTGCTGCGCCGGATCGCCGCCGCCGGCCTCAACCCAGCGCCGCGCTGTTGCCGCGTTGGTCATGGTCTCAATGGTGGTGAAGGTCTTGGACGCGACAATCACCAGGGTCGTCGCCGGATCAAGCCGTTGCAGGATGTCGTGAATATGCGCACCATCCACGTTGGAAACAAAATGGCAGCGCGGCCCGTCATGGTAAGGCGCCAGCGCAAGCGTCGCCATCACAGGCCCCAGGTCAGACCCGCCAATGCCGATGTTGACCACGTCGGTAAACATGCCGCCCGGCCCCCGCATCACGCCAGAGCGGACATCGGCGGCCAGTTTCTCCATCCGCTCAAGCGTCTGGCGCAGGGGCGCCCGGATATCTTCACCGTCAACCAGCAGCTCCGGTCCGTCGGGATCGCGCAGGGCTGTGTGCAGAACCGCGCGCTGCTCGGTTTCGTTGATTCTGCAGCCCCGGAACATTGCCTCGCGTCTGGCAGCCACGTCCCGATCCCCGCACAAACCCGTCAGGGCGCTGCGCACATCCCCGGTGATCAAGGTCTTGGAGTAGTCAAACAGAAGATCCCCGAAGCTGACGCTGAATGCTTGCGCGCGGCCCGGGTCCTTATCAAACAAATGAACAATATCTTCGCTGCAAAGCTTGGAATGCAGCGCCTTCAATTCAGTAAACATTTCTACCTTTCCAGTATTCAAGGCGCCCAATGGACTGACGCCTCGGACAGAACAGCTTGAATGGGGGCGTCTTCCGGCGGCAGCGACATCGCCCGCTCCAGGGCCTTGCGCTTGGCATCGCCGAAGATCACCAGATGCTTGGCAATGGCCTCATCCAGCACCCTGGCCGTAAGACTGATCCGCGCCTCCGGCTGACTGTCCGGCCGCATCACTGCCAGCGGCGGCGCGTCCGTGGCCAGCGCCGCCTCAATCCCTGCAGCGCCGGGAAACAGCGAAGCCGTGTGCATATCCTCGCCCATACCCAAGAGCAGCACCGACAGCGGCAGTTCCGGCACAATCTGGCTTTCAAGTTCTGCCAGCACATCCTCGGGTTCCCGCTCCGGCACATGGAACGCAAGGAACTGCGCGCTCGCAGCCCGGTTCTGCAGCAGCCGCTTCCGGATCATTGCCGCGTTGGAACGGGCATGCTCCTGCGGCACCCAGCGCTCATCCGTCGCCATGACGTGCACCCGGTCCCATTCGATATCCGCAGCACAAAGATCGTCAAAGATCAGCCCCGGCGTGGTGCCGCCCGCCACAGCAAAGGACGCGGAGTCATGGTGCAAAAGGTGGGTCTTCAAATCACCTGCGATACGGTTTGCAACTTCGATCGCCAGCATGTCCAGATCAGGGTATTCGTTGAATTTCATGGGTTGATCCCCCTCCATTCCCGCCCGTCGCGGCGCATCAGCAAATTGGCATCCTCCGGCCCTGTGGTACCGCTAACGTAGGGTTTAGGCACATCGCCGCGGGATTTCCAGCCCTCAATTACCGGATCGGTCCAGGCCCAGGCGGCTTCGACCTCGTCGCCCCTCATAAACAACGTCTGGTTGCCGCGCACAACATCCATGATCAGCCGTTCATAGGCATCCGGCGGATCGCCGCCCTCCGGCCCCAGTGCCTCCGCAAAGCTCATGTCCAGCGGCACATCGATCAGCCGCATCCCGCCTTGCCCTGGCTCCTTGATGGTCACGCTGAGCGTGATGCCCTCATTCGGCTGCAGACGGATCTTCAGGTGGTTGGCATGCCGCCCGGCCTCAGCCCCGAAGATCGAATGCGGCGCGTCCTTGAACATCACGTTGATCACAGAGGACCGGTTCACCAGACGCTTGCCGGTACGCAGATAGAATGGTGTGCCCGCCCACCGCCAGTTGCTGATATGCGCCTTCAGCGCCACATAGCTCTCGGTGGTGCTGCGCGGGTTGCCGACCAGCCCGCGGTAGGACGGATGCGGCGCCTCCGGGTCCAGGCTGGCCTGGTACTGGCCGCGCACGATATGGTGGGGTTCCACCGGCTCCATCGCCCGGATCACCTTCAGCTTCTCATCCCGAACCGCATCGGGGTCGAACTTCGCAGGCGGCTCCATCGCAATCAGGCACAAGAGCTGCATCAGGTGGTTCTGCATCATGTCGCGCATGGCGCCCGCGCGCTCGTAGTATTCCTCGCGCCCCTCCACCCCGACGGTCTCCGCCACGGTGATCTGGATGTGATCAACATACTGGCTGTTCCACAATGGCTCAAACAGCATGTTGCCGAACCGGACCGCCATCAGGTTCTGCACCGTCTCCTTGCCCAGATAGTGGTCGATCCGGTAAATCTGGCCTTCTTCAAAATGGCCCGCCAGCGTCCGGTTCAGCTCTCTGGCCGTCTCCAGATCACGGCCAAAGGGTTTTTCCACAACGATCCGCGTATCCGCATTGGCCAGCCCGTGCCGGTGCAGGCGCTCTGCCAGCGGTCCGAACAGGCCCGGTCCGACCGAAAAATAGAACACTCGGACCGGCACATCTTCAGCCGGGCGCAGCTGGCGGCTCAGTTCCGGCCAGCCCTGCTCACCCAGGGCATCCAGCGCCACATAGCTCACCCGCTGCAGAAACGCCTCGAGCGCGCCGCCGCCGCACGCCTTGGGCCCGGCATGGGCGCGCAGCGCTTCCGCCACAACCGTCCGGTATTCTTCGCTGGTCAGGCTGGTGCGCGCGGCACCGATAATCCGCTCATCGCCGGACAGCTGGCCGGCGCAATGACGGCGGAACAGCGCCGGCAGGATCTTGCGCTGCGCCAGATCGCCGGTGCCGCCGAAAATCACCAGGTCAAACGGATCGACCGGTATGACACGCGAAACCATGTTGCTCTTCCTGTTTCCGCCAATGCAGGCGCAGCACACCGCCGCTCACATCCCTGTCATGTGCCTGCCCGGCCGCTTTCATTTCCCGCCCAGTATAAGGTAGCTTGCCGCGAAAGGAACTGCCCCAAAGGACATCCGCATGAAAGACCTGCAAAAATCTGCCGCCAACCTAGGCAAGTTCCAAGACGCCTATGTGACGGCAGACGGTCAAAAGCGCGCCTCTGTGCCGCTCAGCCATCCGGAAACCCTTTGGTTCAATACCGGCACCCTGTGCAACATCGAATGCAGCAATTGCTATATTCTCAGCTCCCCCACCAATGACGCGCTGATCTATCTGAGCGAAAGTGACGTGAAGGACTACCTGAACCAGATTGCGGCGCGCAACTGGCCGGTCCGGGAAATCGGTTTTACCGGCGGCGAGCCTTTCATGAACCCAGAGATGATCCATATGGCCCGCGCCGCGCTGGAGCGGGGGTTCGAGGTTCTGATCCTGACCAACGCCATGCGCCCGATGATGCGCAAGACCGTCAAAGCGGGCTTGCTGGCCCTGCACAAAGATTTCGGGGACAAGCTGACGCTGCGGATCTCGGTCGACCATCACCGCGCCGAACTGCATGACAAGGAACGCGGCGCGGGCAGCTTTGCCAGGACCATCGAAGGCATGGAATGGCTGCGGGACAACGGTTTTGCAATGGCCGTGGCAGGCCGCACCGTCTGGGGCGAGAGCGAAGCCGAGGCCCGCGCGGGCTATGCCGCACTGTTCGAACAGCACGGCTTTGCCATCAACGCGCAGAACCCGGGCCAGACCGTCCTGTTCCCGGAGATGGACGAAACCGTCGAAGTCCCAGAAATCACAAGCGCTTGCTGGGGCATCCTGAACAAGTCGCCGGACAGCGTGATGTGCGCCTCCTCCCGCATGGTTGTGAAGCGCAGGGGCGCGGATGCACCGGCTGTCCTGGCCTGCACCCTGCTGCCTTACGCGCCGGAGTTCGAAATGGGCGCGACCCTGGCCGAGGCCGAACGCCCTGTGCAGCTGAACCACCCCCATTGCGCAAAATTCTGCGTCCTCGGCGGCGCCAGCTGTTCGGCCTGAAATCACTAGACGCTTTGACCTGTACGCGGCGGGATGGCACCATGGTTCCATATTGTCCGCCGGGTGTTGTGTCATGCGTTTGCTTCTTGCTCTGCTTCTTTGCCTCCTTCCCCTCTCCGCCGCCGCGCAGAACCGGATGGCGCTGGTCATTGGCAACAACAGCTATTCCGACGTCCCCGTTCTGGCAAAGGCCCGCGCGGATGCGCAATCCATTGGAACAAAACTGAATGAGCTGGGCTTCACCGTCACCACAGCGCTTGATCAGGACCGCCGCGGCCTGAACCGGAAAATCTCCGAATTCACCGCCCGGCTGGAACCCGGCGATGCGGCCTTTGTCTTCTTTGCCGGCCACGGGGTGGAAATCGATGGCGAGAACTACCTGCTGCCCACCGACATCGCCGCCCCCAGCGCGGGCGGCAGCGATTTTGTGAAGTCCGAATCCATCGCTTTGTCGGATCTTCTGGACCGTGTCCGCAAAACCGGCGCCCGCTCCGCCGTGGTGGTCATTGACGCTTGCCGCAATAACCCGTTCGAGCTGGTCGAGGGCCGCAGCATCGGCACCACCCGTGGCTTGGGCCGTATTGCGGCCCCGCAAGGCACCTTCGTGATCTTCTCCGCCGGGGCCGGCCAGCTGGCACTGGACCGGCTGAACGAGGCGGATACCGCAGAAAACTCCGTCTTCACCCGCGCGCTGCTGCCGCTGCTGTCCGAACCGGGGCTGGAGCTGCGCACGCTGGTTGCCGGACTGCGGCGCGAGGTGCGTGATCTGGCTCTGACCGTGCAGCATCGCCAGGTGCCCGCCTACTATGATGAAATGTTGGGGGAGTTCTATTTCACGCAAGCCGCCCAGCCAGTGGAAGCGGCGCCCGCGCCGGCAGGCACGATGCAAACAGACTTTGAGATTGCCCGCTCCATCGGAACACCTCAGGCGCTCGACAGCTTTCTGGAACGCTACACGGGCCGCAAAAACGAATACACCTACACGGTCGCCCTGCAGCTGCGGCAAGGCTTGGAGCCCACGCAGCCCTTGCCGGAAGCAGCCGCTGAACAATTGCCGGAACCGCCTGACGTTCCAGTCATCCCGGATTCCAAGGCAGTGATGCGGGAAACGCAGGCAGCGCTGAACGGTATCGGCTGCCAGGCTGGCCGCCCGGACGGTATCACCGGCCCCCGCACCCGCAGCGCCTTTGCCGCCTATCTGGCAGCGTCGGACAGCACCCTCGGCGCTGATGATCTGGGCACCGCCCACGCACTGGAGGAACTGCGCCAGAAGTCCTGGGAAATCTGCAAACCTGCGCCCAAACGCGCCTCCGCCCCTGCCCCGGCAAGCTCAGCGGCGGCGGCCCCTGTTTCATTGGCGGGCGCCTGGAAGTTCAAGGCCACCTGTGCCCTGGTGGTCAAGGTTACTGGGAACGTCCACTACACCCATGCAGGCGGCAATAAATACCATGGGCGGCTCAGCGACTCCCTGGGCCAGAATGCCAACACAGAGGTCTACCTGAACGGTCAGCAGATCAGCGGTACCGATTTTTTCCCTGGTATCACCGTCACCTGGCGCGGCCGCCTTGCTGCGGACGGGCGCAGCTTCACCACCAGCGGCTCCACCGGCTGCGCGGTCTATGCCTGGCGCTGATCCCGCTCAATGGGAACTGGTCAGTGGATCTGGAACTCTCCGACCACATTGCGCCATTCGCCGGGGCCGATCATCTTGCGGTGATTGAACCGCACAGAATGCAGCGGCCCCTCGATCTCGCGCTGCCAGAATTCGATGAACTCAAACAGCCGCGGGTGATCCGGCGCAAGGTCATACTGCTGCCAGACAAAGGTGTTCAGAACATGGATATGATCCGGCATGTGATAGGTGAATTCTGCCGTGGTCAGCCCGTATCCCTTGAGCATCAGCTCGGTTTCGCTGGTCTCCATCTCTAGCCTCCAATTCTTACCGCCTCTGATTGATGCTAGGCTGCAATTGGTTAATTTCCTCAAAAACAGTGCGTTACCGATGCGTGAACGACTGGTTTCCGGCTTTCGGGGGCTGTGTGCTTGCGCCCCATATACGGTCTCTGATAGGGTGCGAACACAATATATAGACCCAGAAGAAAGAGCGGGCAGCCAACGTGAGCGATACGCCGGAAACTCCTGAAAACATGGACGAAAACCTGCCGGAACGCCCGGCCTATGACGGCCCGACCGTTTCCATCGAAGCCGAGATGCGCAATTCGTATCTCGACTATGCGATGTCGGTCATCGTCAGCCGTGCAATTCCGGACCTGCGGGACGGTCTGAAACCGGTTCACCGCCGCATTCTCTATGCGATGCACGAATCCGGCAACACCCACGACAAGGCCTACCGCAAGTCGGCCCGCCCCGTGGGCGACGTGATGGGTAAATACCACCCGCACGGCGACAGCGCGATCTATGACGCGCTGGTTCGGATGGCGCAGGACTTCTCGATGTCGCTGCCGCTGCTGGACGGCCAGGGCAACTTCGGCTCGATGGACGGCGATAACCCGGCGGCCATGCGTTACACCGAGGTCCGCATGGACAAGCCCGCTGCTTTCCTGCTGTCGGACATCGACAAGGAAACAGTCGATTTTCAGGACAACTACGACGGCAAGGACCGCGAGCCGACCGTGCTCCCGGCCCGCTTCCCGAACATGCTGGTCAACGGCGCCGGCGGCATCGCGGTCGGCATGGCCACCAACATCCCGCCGCACAATCTGGGCGAAGTGGTCGACGCAACGCTGGCGCTGATCGAGGACCCGGACCTGACCAGTGAACAGCTGATCGACTACATCCCCGGCCCCGACTTCCCGACCGGCGGTGTGATGCTGGGCCGTTCCGGCGCCCGCAAGGCCTATCTCGAGGGCCGCGGCAGCGTGATCATCCGCTCGAAAACCCGCGTCGAGGAGATCCGCAAGGACCGCTATGCCATTGTCGTGGACGAGATTCCCTATCAGGTGAACAAGGCCGCGATGATCGAGAAGATCGCCGAGCAGGTCCGCGAGAAGAAGATCGAAGGCGTGGCCCATGTGCAGGACGAATCCGACCGTAACGGCGTCCGCGTGGTGGTTGAACTGAAACGCGACGCCACGCCCGAGGTGGTGCTGAACCAGCTGTTCCGCTTCACCCCGATGCAGACCTATTTCGGCTGCAACATGCTGGCGCTGAACGGCGGCCGGCCGGAACAGCTGACGTTGCGCCGGTTCCTGACCTCCTTCATCGATTTCCGCGAAGACGTAGTGGCCCGCCGCACGGCGCATCTGCTGCGCAAGGCACGGGAACGCAGCCACATCCTGTGCGGCCTGGCGGTTGCGGTGACCAATATCGACGAAATCGTCACCACCATCCGCCAGTCCACCGACGCCGCAGAGGCGCGCGAAAAGCTGATGACCCGCCGCTGGCCGGCCCAGCCGATCCTGGAATACATCGCGCTGATTGACGATCCGACCCACACGGCTAACGACGACGGGACCTATAATCTGTCGGAGACCCAGGCCCGCGCCATCCTGGAGCTGCGCCTGCAGCGCCTGACCCAGATCGGCGTGAAGGAGGTCACCGACGAGCTGGAAGAGCTGGCCCGCAAGATAAAGGAATACCTGGAAATCCTGTCCTCGCGCGAGCGCATCATGGGCATCATCAGCGATGAACTGCGCGAAGTCCGTAACAACTTCGCCGTGCCGCGCCGCACCGAGATCGTCGACTGGTCCGGCGACATGGAGGACGAGGACCTGATCGAGCGCGAGGACATGGTGGTGACCGTGACCTCCGGCGGCTACATCAAGCGCACACCGCTGGCCGACTTCCGCGCCCAGAAGCGCGGCGGCAAGGGTCTGTCGGGAATGCAGACCAAGGAAGAGGATGTGGTGACCACGCTGTTTGTGGCCAACACCCACACCCAGCTCCTGTTCTTCACCACCGACGGCATGGTCTACAAGCTGAAGACCTGGCGCCTGCCGCAATCGGGGCGCACCGGTAAGGGCAAGGCGATCGTCAATATCCTGCCGATCCCCACAGGCGTTTCCATCGCTGCCATCATGCCGGTCGATGTGCCGGACGAAGAATGGGAAAACCTGCAGGTGGTCTTTGCCACCTCCGGCGGCGACGTGCGCCGAAACCGCCTGTCGGACTTCACCAACGTCCGCCGCAACGGCAAGATCGCGATGAAACTGCCAGAGGATGGCTCCGTCAAACTGGTGAACGTGCGCATTTGCTCGGAAGATGACGATGTAATGCTGTTCACCAACTCCGGCCGCGCCATCCGCTTCCGCTCCACCGACGTGCGCGTGTTCAACTCGCGCGAATCCACCGGTGTCCGCGGCATCAGGCTGACCGGCGAGGACGATGTCGTCTCAATGTCGGTGATCCGCCACTCCAAATACACACCGGAGCAGCGCACCGCCTACCTCAAGATGCGCCGGGCGATGGCCGGACTGACCGACGATGCCGAGGCTTCGGATGAGGACGCACCGGAGGATCCGAATTTCTCCACCGAACTCTATGCAGAGATGTCGGCAGCCGAGAACCTGATCCTGACCATCACCACCGGCGGATCGGGCAAGCTGTCGTCCTCGCATGACTACCCGGTGCGCGGCCGCGGCGGCATGGGTGTCACCGCGATGGACAAGGCCATGCGCGGCGGTGAGATCGTGGCGTCCTTCCCCGTGGAAATGGACGACCAGATCATGCTGGCGACTTCCAAGGGCCAGTCGATCCGGGTGCCGGTCGACGGCATCTCGTTCCGCTCGCGCTCTGCCGGCGGTGTGCGGGTGTTCAACACCGGCAAGGGAGAGGAAGTGGTCTCTGTCGCCTGGATTGCCGAAAACGGCGAGGATGAGGACAGCGGCGAGGAATAAGCACCTCCAAGCCCCATCCCATTGGAAACATTGAACGCCGTCCCGTTGCCGGGGCGGCGTTCGCTTTGTTAACGGCCCCCTAACGGATCTTGGCTATTGTTACGGCAAGTTCTGATTTCTCATGAAGGGGATGCCCCAATGAACTTGTACCACTGCTCCATCGACTTGCAGCACGAGGCCAAGGCGCTGAGCTTCGCCAGCGCGGTCGATCAATGGATGGGATATTTGCAGGAACGCGGCGTGGTCCAGGGCTGGCGCCTGCTGCGGCGCAAGCTGGACATGGCCAGCGACAATTGCCGTGACTTCCTCTTGGAAATTGAATTCAAGGACATGACCCAGCTGGATCAGGCCTTCCGGGTGCTGGGCGAGCATGACGAGGAGGTTGAAAAACTCTACTCACACGTCAGGGCTTTGATCGCCACGGCCGACATCGGCCTCTACCGGCCGTTCCCGGATCCGGAACGGGCGGAGCGGATGGCGCTGATCTGACGGGCATATGCCTCAGACCAGGGTGGCTCCCAGCACATAACTTGCAAAGATCAGGTAGGCGACGGCTGTATGCATCAGTTTACTCTCTTACTCACACCCCCATGAGTTTAAGAGAATACCGTTAAAATATGGCCTTTCCGGGGCAGCGGAATTTCCGCTGCCGCCAGAGGGCCTTAGCCGTAATGCACTGCCGACTCAGAGGTCGTAAAGCAGGCTGAACTTCTCTTCGAGATAAGCCAGCAGCGGCGCGTGCCCCGGTTCCATGCCTGAGGCGTGCCTGATGGTATCGCGCGGGCTGCGCAACCCGCCATGCTGCTGGAGATTCTCCTTCAGCCAATTGGTTGCGCCATCGGTGTTGCCTTCAGCCACCTCTGCATCCAGCCCCGGCACATCCCGGCGCAGCGCCTGATACAGGCAGCCGGCATAGACATTGCCCAGCGTGTATGTCGGGAAATACCCGAACAGGCCCACCGACCAGTGCACATCCTGCAAACAGCCGTTGGACGGTTTGTCCACAGCATAACCGAAATCTGCCTCGAACCGGTCGTTCCAGGCCGCTTCCAGATCCTTCACCGCCAGATCGCCGCTCATCAGTGCGCGCTCCAGGCCGAACCGCATCATGATATGGAGGTTGTATTGGAGCTCATCCGCTTCTGTCCGGATATAGCCCTTATGCACCGTGTTCACGGCGGCATAAAACGCATCCGCATTCGCAACACCAAAGTCGCCAAAGGCGTCTTTCATCTCCCCAAACAGCCAGCCGGTAAAGGCACGGCTGCGGCCGATCTGGTTTTCATAGATCCGGCTCTGGCTTTCGTGCACCCCCATCGACACGCCGCTGCCCAGCGGTGTCAGCAGGTAATCGCGGCTGATGTTCTGCTCATAGGCCGCGTGGCCGACCTCATGAATGGTGGAATAGAAGCAGTTGAACGGATCACTCTCGCTGGTCCGCGTGGTGATCCGCACATCCAGGCCCGCGCCGGAGCAGAACGGATGCACCGCCTTGTCGACCCGGCCGTGGGACATGTCATAGCCGAACTGCTTGGCGAGCTTTCGGGTCAGTTTCATCTGCGCGGCTTCGTCAAAAGTGCCGGTCAGCCCTTTCGGCGCAGGTTTCTCCAGCACCTTCGCGCGCAGCTCCACCAGCCCGGGGCGCATGGCATCAAAGATACCGGCGATCTCAGCCCCGCTCATGCCCTGCTCATAATCCTCGACCATGGCGTCATAGACATCACCGCCCGCCGCCAGAGCCAGGCCTTCTTCGCGTTTCAGCGCGACGACTTCTTCCAGCACCGGCACAAAGGCTGCCACATCCTCATCCGCCCGCGCCGCAGCCCATTGGCCCTGCGCCACGGAAGTCACCTGAGCGATCTTCTTGGCCAGATCGGCGGGCACCTTGACGGTGCGTTCATAGCTGCGGCGGATCTCCCGCAGCTGGGCTTCCCCCGCCTCATTGGGCGCCACTGCCTGCTCCAGCCACTCCGCCACTCGCGGGTCGCTGCGGCGGGCGTGCAGCACGGCCTCCATCGCGGCCATCTCCTCGCCCCGCTGCGGCGCCGCCCCGCGCGGCATCATGGTTTCCTGATCCCAGCCCAGACGGCCCGCAATCTGCCCCAGCGCCTGGGTTTCGCGCTGGAAGGCCATCAATTCGTCAAATGCGCTCATGATTCAATGATCCTTGATCGAGGTTGCAATGGGATAGGCAGACAGGAAGCGGGCGCGCAGGATCAGCACCCAAACGCCCACAGCCACCAGCTGGTGGGTAATCGCGGCGTGCAGCGGCGCGGCATAAACCACGGTGATGATCCCCAGCAAAACTTGCACGGAGAGCGCCGCAAAAACGGCATTGAACGCGAAACGGGTGCGCGCGTGGGCCGAGTTGCGTCCGCGCAGCCAGGCGACCACAGCAAAGGCAAACAGCAGATAGCCTGCCACCCGGTGAATGAACTGCACCAGCCCGGGGTTTTCAAAGAAATTCTTCCAGACAGGTTCAATCATGAACGGGTTCGGCGGGATCACCTGCCCGCCCATCAGCGGCCAGTCGGTATAGGAGCGGCCCGCGTCAATGCCCGCCACCAGCGCCCCCAGCAGGATCTGCAAAAAGGCAAAATGCATCAGGCCCGTAGACAGGCTGAACAGCTTGGCTTCCTTGGCGCGGCGTGCCTGCATCAGCTCGCGCTCCTCGCGGCCCAGCATCAGCACATACCAGGCAATGAAGCCAAGGATCACGAACGCCAGCCCCAGATGCACGGCCAGCCGGTAGGAAGCCACCGCTGTCATCCCCTCGCCCTGCGTGACGCCAGAGGCCACCATCCACCAGCCGATGGCGCCCTGCACACCGCCAAGGATGCCAGGCAGCAGCAACCGGCCGGTCCAGCCCGCCGGGATCTTGCGTGCGGCGAGGAAACCGAAGAACCCAAGCGCCCAGACCACGCCGATGAAACGGCCCAGCTGGCGGTGGCCCCATTCCCACCAGTAGATCGATTTGAAATCAGACAGTTCCATCCACTGGTTCTGGATGCGCCACTGGTCGATTTCCTTGTACTTGTCGAACTCTGCCTGCCACTCGGCTTCCGACATCGGCGGGACAGCTCCAGTCACGGGGCGCCATTCGGTGATCGACAGGCCGCTGTCGGTCAGGCGCGTCAGCCCGCCCACTACGATCATTGCAACCACCAGCGCAAACAGCACCATCAGCCAGGCGCGGATCGCCTTGCGGGCGCCGCCGCGGCCGCGGTCGATCAGTCCCGGCTGCACCGCGGGGGCGTCCGTCTTCTCGCCCTCGACCTCTTCGAAAATGCTGCGCTTGCTCATGCTTGCCTCTTTGTCTGTGGTGCCAAGCTAGGGGCGGGTTATTCAAAGGTCCAGAGCAGCTTACTCGCCGCCGCGTTCTTTCCAGCGGACCATCTGGCGCATGATGCCGTGCAGCATCTGCACGTCGGAACGGGTCATCCGCATCCGGGACCACAGGTTGCGCAGGTTGGTCTTCATGCCCTCGGCCTTTTCCGGCGGGAAGAAGAAGCCGGCTTCATCCAGCCGGTCCTCGTAATGCTCCACCAGTTTCTCGACCTCAACGCCGGTGGCCCATTCGCCCTTGCGGCCCAGATCGGTGGTTTCATGCAGCACTTCGCTGGACTGGCGCATCCATTCGTATCCGGTCAGCAGCACGCACTGGCCGAGGTTCAGCGAGGCATAGAGCGGGTTCACCGGCACCGAAATGATGGCGTTCGCCTTAGCGATATCCTCGTTTTCCAGCCCGGCACGTTCCGGGCCGAACATCACCGCGACTTTCTCACCCGCGGCGATTTTCTCTGCCGCGATCTGCATCGCGCGCTCGGGGCTGTAGACCGGCTTGGTCAGGCCGCGCTGGCGGGCGGTGGTGGCGAACACATAGGTGCAGTCGCCCAGCGCCTCCGGCACGTCGGCGCAGAGCTGCGCCTCGTCCAACAGGCGGCCCGCGCCCGAGGACATCGCCACCGCCTTGGGGTTCGGCCAGCCGTCGCGCGGCGCCACGATGCGCATCCGGTCGAGGCCGAAGTTCCACATCGCCCGCGCCGCGGCACCGATATTCTCGCCCATCTGCGGGCGGACAAGGACAAAGGCGGGCTGGGGCGTATCGGTGGGCATCGTGTTCTCCGGCAAAATCGGCACTGCTGTACTGCCCGCGCGGCGGCGGGGCAAGGTCCAGCGCGGGTTCGGGCTGCATTTACCGGGTCTTCACCGCCGCAAATCCTTGCGTCCGGCCGGAAATCGGCTAAACACCGTCAAACCGCCTGAACAATGGAGCACCGCCATGGGAAGCCCTGCTGACGCATCCGAGCAGCCGCAGCTCTACCTGATCTCCCCGCCGAGTTTCGAGCTGGGCAAATTTCCCGGTCAGCTGGCGCGGGTGCTGGATGAAGTGGACGTGGCCTGTGTGCGCCTGGACATGGCGAGCCGCGATCAGGACACCCTCAGCCGCGCAGGCGATGCGCTGCGCGAAGTGACCATGGCGCGCGACGTGGCGCTGGTGATTTCCGACCATCAGATTCTGGCGGAACGGCTGGGGCTGGACGGGGTGCATCTGACCGATGCGTCCAAATCCATCCGCACCGCGCGCAAGGCGCTGGGGCCGGATGCGATTGTCGGCTGTTTCTGCGGTGCTTCGCAGCACGACGGCATGGTGGCCGGTGAAGCGGGCGCGGATTACGTGAGCTTCGGCCCGGTGGGCACTTCCGGTCTGGGGGATGGCGCGCAAGCAGAGGCCGATCTGTTCCAGTGGTGGTCGCAGATGATCGAGGTTCCGGTTGTGGCCGAGGGCGGCCTCACTGAGGATCTGGTGCGGGGCATCGCGCCCCATACAGACTTCTTTGGCATCGGTGATGAGATCTGGCACGCGGAAGACCCGCTGGCGGCGCTGAAGGTGCTGATGCGGGCAATGGGCTGACGCGTTACTCGCTCACAAGAACACCCGCTCCACAAACCAGTAGCCGCCGATCATCGCAATGGTGACAGAGGCCGGGATCGCCACCCGGCCACGGTATTTCGGGTGCCGCCCGAACCACAGGCGCACACCGAGGTAAGCGGCGGCAATCACCGCCAGCTGGCCGAACTCCACCCCAACGTTGAATCCGATAAGCGCGGGCAGGAACTGGTTTTCAGGCAAGCCGAACTCCCCCAGCACGGAGGCAAAGCCCAACCCGTGCAGCAGCCCGAATCCAAAGATCACGAAACTGCGCCATGTGTGCAGCTTGCGGGCAAAGATGTTCTCGACCGCAACAAACACAATCGACAGCGCAATCATCGGCTCGACGATGGCGGGGTTCACGTTGACCATTCCCAGCGCGCCCAGCGCCAGGGTGATGGTATGGGCCACGGTAAACAGGCTCACCTGAAGCAGAAGCGGCTTCACCCGCGGGCTGAGGAAGAACAGCCCAAGCACAAACAGGATATGATCCAGACCCTTGGGCAGGATGTGAGTGAAGCCGACAGGGATATACTCCATAAAGGCCTCAACCGGCGTTTTGGCCGCGCCGCCCCCTAATGGGATCGGCGGTGAGGTCTCTCCGCCTTGCAGGTACCCCGTATAGGGCTCATCTACCCCGTTCTGCCGAAGCACCACGCCGCCGGACCCATTGGGCCAGGTGATGCGGAGACTGCCTGTTCCCGGTGGAATGTCTCCGGCCAGTTCCAGGAAGGACGCCCGCGGCAGGCTGGCGTCGCCGACCTCCGGGATAGTGATCCCTGTAACATCCAAATCAACAGGCTCCGCCGCCTGGATGGAGAAGGTTTCCAGCCACTCCTCGGCAAAGAGCGTCACCATTGGGGTCAACGCGTCCGGCGGCAGCGCGCGCAGCTCGTCATAATCGGCGGCCTGCGCGGTCTGGTTGGTATCAGAGAGGCCATCCAGGTTAATTCCTGCAACAAAGGCCTCCACGTTCAGACGCAATTCCAGCGTGATCTGCCCGTCCTTCACCGCGAAATCTGCAATCGCCGGCGTGACCTCATGCGCGCGGGCTGGAGCTGCTGCTATTGCAACCACACAGAACAGCAGCGCAAATAGGCCGTGCAGCCAAGTAGCGCCGCGCCTGACAGCCAAGGACCTTTCCATGCAATTCCGCCTGTTCTGCTCTATTGTCTGTGCCGGGCTGACCCTAGGCGCCGCGCCGGTTCTCTCTCACGAGTTTTGGATTGAGCCGGAGAAATATCAAGTTAAATCCGGGGAAACCATGGTGGCAAAGCTGCGCAACGGTCAGGAGTTCAAGGGGGCGGAGCAGCCCTACTTGGATCACCGCATCGCCCGGTTCGAGGTGTTTCAGAGCGGAACCGCCCTGCCCTACATTGGCCGCATGGGGGATATGCCGGCCTTCAGCGGCGATCCTATGCCAGACGGGCTGGCCGTGCTGATCCACCAGACCCGGCCGCAGACCATCACCTACGACAGCTGGGAGGAGTTTCAGGCCTTCGTTGATCACAAGGCCTTTGGCGACATCCAAACGCAGCACCGGGCGCGCGGGCTGCCGGATGCGGGGTTTACTGAGCAGTACACCCGCCATGCCAAGGCGCTGGTGGCAATCGGGAGTGGCAGCGGGGCGGATCAGGCCGCCGGGCTGGAGACGGAGATTGTCGCCCTGGCCAATCCCTATACGGATGACATGGCGGGCGGGCTTCCGGTCCGGGTGCTGTACCAGGGCAAACCCCGGCCGGAGGCCCAGATCGAAGTCTTTGACAAATCCCCGGATGGCGCCGTTACCATCAGCACCCAACCAACGGATGAAAAGGGGGAGGCAATCGTCAGTGTCGCCCCCGGGCACAGCTACCTGCTGGACGCCGTGGTTCTGCGCCCTGCCCCGGCAGGCGAGGATTACGTTTGGGAAAGCCTTTGGGCTGCCCTGACATTCGCGGTGCCCACCCGGTGATGCCGCTTGCAGAGGCCTGCCAAAGGCGGCAATAGGTCATTATGACACAAGCCCCAAACTCTCAGACACCCGCCATCCTGTGCATCGGGTCGGTCCTGTGGGACATTATCGGACGCTGCACCAGTGAAATGCAGCGCGGATCGGACATGCCCGGGCGCATCACCCGGCTGCCCGGCGGCGTTGCCATGAACATCGCCATGACCCTGTCGCGCTTTGGCGTGAAGCCGGCTCTGCTGACTGCCGTCGGCCGCGACCCCGAAGGTGACGAGCTGATCCATGCGTGCGGCCACTTCGGCCTGATCACCGATCACATCTACCGCTCCGAGGACCTGCCCACCGACCGCTACATGGCTGTCGAGGGCGCCAACGGGCTGATTGCCGCCATTGCCGACGCGCATTCGCTGGAAGCTGCAGGCGACAAGATCCTGCGGCCGCTGTCCGATGGCTCGCTGGGCACCGAGGCCGCACCCTATGAGGGCCAGGTGGCGCTCGACGGCAACCTGACCCTGTCGCTCTTGGATGACATCGTCGCCAGCCCGGCCTTTGCCAAGGCCGACCTGCGCGTGGCGCCTGCTTCGCCGGGCAAGGCGGAACGGCTGCGCCCCTTCCTGACCCGCACACGCGGCACGCTCTATGTGAACCTGGAAGAGGCCGGCATCCTGTGCCAGGCGGAGTTCACCGACAGCGAAACCGCCGCTGCAGCGATGCTGGACCGTGGTGCCGCACGGGTGCTGGTCACCGATGGCGGTTCCTCTGCCACCGTGGCCGATGCCGAAGGCACCATCACCCTGCACCCGCCCCGCGTTACCGTCGCCCGCGTGACCGGCGCAGGCGATACCTTCATGGCCGCCCATATCGTTGCCGAGGCACGGGGCGAAGACCGCAAGACCGCTTTGGCCTCAGCCCTCAAGGCTGCGGCGACCTACGTTTCAGGAGAACCCCCGCTTTGATCGACATTCAGTATTCGTCAGAGGTTCAGGCCGCCAAGGCCGAGAACCGCGCTATTGTTGCGCTGGAAAGCACCATCATCACCCACGGCATGCCGTACCCGCAGAATGTCGAGGTCGCAGCACAAGTGGAGCAGGACATCCGCGATGCCGGCGCCGTGCCGGCCACCATGGCAGTGATTGATGGCGTGCTGCATGTAGGTCTGGAACCCGATCAGCTGCAGGCGCTGGGTCAGGCCAAGGGCGTTGCCAAGATCTCCCGCGCGGACATGCCTGCCTGTATCGCCACTGGCGGCACAGGCGCGACCACCGTGGCAGCAACCATGATTGCGGCGCGGCTGGCCGGCATCTCCGTCTTTGCCACCGGCGGCATCGGCGGCGTCCACAAGGGGGCTGAGACCACATTCGACATCTCCGCCGACCTGCTGGAGCTGGCGCAGACCCCGGTGACCGTGGTTGCCGCAGGCGCCAAGGCAATCCTTGACCTGCCGAAGACGCTGGAAGTGCTGGAAACCCAAGGCGTGCCAGTGATTGCCTACGGGCAGGACAGCTTCCCCGCCTTCTGGTCGGCCCAGTCGGAGCTGAAAGCACCGCTGCGCATGGACACGCCTGAGCAAATCGCCCGCGCCCATGCCACCCGCCATGCCATGGGCCTGCCCGGCGGCCAGCTGGTCGCCAACCCGATCCCGGCAGACGCCCAGATCGCGGCAGAGGAACTGGCACCGGTGATTGCCCAGGCCCAGTCCGAAGCAGATGCCCAAGGCGTCGCAGGCAAGGATGTGACCCCCTTCCTGCTGTCCCGCATCTTCGAGCTGACCGAAGGCCGCTCGCTTGCTGCGAACATCGCACTGGTGCGCAACAATGCGCGGCTGGCGGCAAAGATCGCACAGGAACTCAACAATCTCGCACAATGAGTTGATTTTTGGGGCGGAAACCATTGCTCCGCCCCAAAACAGTGCCTAGGTTCCACGCGGAAATCCTGGAAAACTGATCTATGACCACGCCCTTCGACGAAGAACCCCAACGCCGCCGCGGCCTGTTCGCCAGCCTGCGCGCCTCCTTCTTTACGGGCATCGTCGTGATCGCGCCGGTGGGGCTGACCATCTGGCTCTTGTGGTCTGTCATGGGCTGGATCGACAGCGTGGTGCTGCCGCTGGTGCCGCACACCTTCCGGCCCGAACAGTATATCGGCATCAACCTGCGCGGCGTCGGGCTGATCATCTTCCTGCTGTTCACCATCATCGTCGGCTGGATCGCCAAGGGCATCATTGGCCGCTCGCTGATCACCTTTGCCGAAAGCCTGGTGGACCGGATGCCGGTCGTGCGCACGGTCTATTCCGGCATCAAGCAGATCTCCGAGACCGTCTTTGCCCAATCCGAACGCAGCTTTGAAAAGGCTTGCCTGGTGCAATACCCGCGCAAGGGCATCTGGGCCATCGGCTTCATCTCCACCCATGCCAAGGGTGAGATTGCCAAGCGCGCGGAAACCAGTGGCGGGCTGGTCAGCGTCTTTCTCCCGACCACGCCGAACCCCACATCCGGCTTCCTGCTGTTTGTGCCGGAGGAGGACGTGATCGAACTGGACATGACGGTGGAGGACTCGGCAAAACTGGTGATCTCAGCGGGCCTCGTCTACCCGAACCCCAAGGACCCCACCAAACCAGTGGAGAACGGCAAGAAGCCGAAGGTCCTGGAAAAAGAAGACGCCTAGCCGAACATTGCCGGCAGATCAGCCGACGAACGCACCCCAAGGTTTTCCCGGTTCTGGGTCAGAAACCCCTCTGCCGCATCCCGCCCTGCCTGCTTCAGCCGTGCCAGGATCTGCGGCACAGGGAACAGCTTGGTGGTGACCGACAGCTGCGTCATCAGATCGTCATCCGCGATCATATGCACCCGCACCTCTTTCATCCGCCCCTGCTGAATGGTGCCATCGGCCAGCAGCCGCTGCACGAAGTTGATCGCCCTGAGCTCCCGCAGCAGCGAGGAATTGAAGCTGATCTCGTTCACCCGGTTGCGGATCTGCTGCGGGGTCTTGGGGATCTCGTCACGCTCCAGCGGGTTGATGTTGACGATCACCACATCCCCCGGCAGGTCCTCGCGGAACAGCGGAAACAGCGCCGGGTTGCCGGTATAGCCGCCATCCCAATAGGCCTCCAGCCGGCCGGTCTCCGGGTCTTCGATCTCCACCGCCTGAAACAGGTCCGGCAGGCAGGCAGAGGCAAGAATCGCATCGGTGCTGATCTCCTCCCCCTCGAAGATGCGGATCTTGCCGCTGCGGACGCAAGTGGCGCAGATGAACAGCTGCGGGCCTTCGCCGGCGCAGACTTCGGCAAAGTTGAACTTTTCCACCACTTCCCGCAGCGGGTTCTTGTAGAACGGGCCGTAGTGATAGGGGGAGATCACCTGGCTGAGGCTTTCCAGCGGCGAAAACGGCATCGCCGCTTCCAGTGCGCCCGCCCAGGCCACCGCATCGAACCGCGTCAGCCAATGATTGAACCGCATGTCGCCAACCCCGCCCATCCGCGCCCAGAGCCCGTCCAGCGCGGCCTTGGCACCCGAACGCCCGTCCTGAACCATGCCGGCCTTGAAGGCCGCCCCGTTCAGTGCCCCGGCAGAGGTCCCGGTGATGCCCGCGACCTCAATCCCCTCTTCCTCCAGAAGCCGGTCGAGCACACCCCAGGTAAACGCGCCATGCGCGCCGCCGCCCTGCAGAGCCAGATTAATCCGTGTCACCAAACGCCACCTGCCTGTTTCACCTTTGTGAAAATACTCCGGGGGTGATTGCCCCCTTGGGGGGCAAGAGGGGGCCGGCCCCCTCCCGCCGGTTCCTCTACCGTTTACAGCGCGGTCCAGCCGCCATCGACGCTGATGGTGGTGCCGGTGATCTGCGCGGCTGCGTCCGAGCACAGGAACACGGCGGTGCCGCCCAGCTGCTCCACCGTGGCGAACTCGCGGCTCGGCTGGCGCTCCAGCATGACCTTCTTGATCACCTCTTCCCGGTCCATGCCGTATTTCTCCATTGTGTCGGGGATCTGCGCCTCGACCAGCGGCGTCAGCACATAGCCCGGGCAGATCGCATTGCAAGTAATCGGCTCCTCCGCGGTTTCCAGGGCAACCGTCTTGGTCATGCCCACCACGCCGTGTTTGGCGGCCACATAAGCGGCCTTGTAGGGCGAGGCGGTCAGCCCGTGCGCTGACGCAATGTTTACGATCCGGCCCCAGCCTGCCGCACGCATCCCGGGCAGTGCAGCTGCCATGGTGTGGAAATTCGAATTCATGTTGATCGCAATGATCGCATCCCACTTTTCCTGAGGAAACGCGTCGATCGGCGCCACATGCTGAATGCCTGCGTTGTTCACCAGGATATCGCAGGCCCCTGCCTTTTCGATCAGCGCGCGGCAGTCGGCGCCCTTGGACATATCGGCCTGAACGTACTGGGCCTTGACGCTGAACTCACGGGCGAGTTCTGCTGCCAGCGCGTGGTCCTCCTCCCGGTCGGTGAAGGAGTTCAGCACCACATTGGCCCCTGCCCGTGCCAGCTCGCGGGCCACCCCCAGGCCGATGCCTGAATTCGATCCGGTGATAACGGCGGTCTTTCCTTGCAAGGTCATCGCGTCCTACCTCATGACTGACTGAATCTGCCATCACTGTGCCATGCTGCAGATGCAAAAGAAACGCGTAAGACTACGGATGCCGCAGAGGTCATTCCTGCCATTTTCACCACTTGTAAAAAGAGAGAAACGGGCAGAAAAAAACGCCCGCACAAGGCGGGCGTTAGTTATTGAGGCAGGTTTCATACAGGCAAGAAACCTATCGAGCAGTGATCCCTTTATAAGCAATTTCCGGCTTTCGTCCAAGCTAAAAGTTTGAAAAGACGAAAAAGCGCACGTAGCGTGCGGAGGCAAGAAAATAAGGGCAGAGCGGGATTGTTGTGAATCAGCGAAAAGAAAATTTCCGGACTCTTCACGCGGCACTGGCTGGAATCACCCTGGCAATTACCGCGAATTATGCGCTGGCAGAATCGGCCCATGGCATAGCTATGTACGGCGACCCCGCACTGCCACCGGATTTTGTGTCTTTACCCTATGCGAACCCGGACGCGCCAAAGGGCGGCAAAGTTGTGTTCGGCAACACCGGAGGCTTTGACAGCCTCAACCCGTTCACCCTCAAAGGGACCTCTCCGTGGCAGCTGAGGTTCTGGGGATACGAGAGTCTGATGGGCCGCTCCTGGGACGAGCCGTTCACCCTTTACGGTCTTTTGGCCGAATCGATTGAGGTGCCCGAGGACCGTTCCTGGGTAGAATTCACCCTGCGGCAGGAGGCCCGATTCTCTGATGGCAGCCCGGTGACCGTCGAAGATGTGATCTGGTCCTATGAGACATTGGGCACCAAAGGCCACCCGCGCTACCGCGGGTTCTGGACCAAGGTGGAGAGCATCGAACAATCCGGACCGCGCAGCATCCGCCTGACCTTCAACGTTGAGGACCGGGAACTGGCGCTGATCGCCGGCCTGCGCCCGATCCTCCAGAAGGCGCAATGGGCGGATAAGGAGTTCGGCACAGACGAAGCGGCAGGGGCGCCAATAGGCACCGGTCCCTATACGGTGGCTGAATTTGAACCCGGCCGCTTTGTCACCCTCACCCGCAACCCGGACTATTGGGGCAAGGATCTGCCCCTGCGCCGCGGCACCCAGAATTTCGATGAGCTGCGCATCGACTTCTTTGGTGATGAAACGGTTTTGTTCGAGGCCTTCAAGGCGGGTGAACTGAGCGCATTGCGCGAGTTCAATGCTGACAAATGGGACAGCGTCTACAGATTCCCCGCGATCATCCGCGGCGACGTGGTCAAGAGCGAGATCCCGCACCAGCGCCCCTCCGGCATGACCGGGCTGGTGATGAACACCCGCCGCGCGCCGCTGGATGACTGGCGGGTGCGAGAGGCGATGCTGCTGGCCTTCAATTTCGAGTACATCAACGGCACCGTGACGGGTGGCGCCCAGCAGCGCATCGCCTCCTATTTCTCCGGCTCGGCTCTGGGAATGCGGCCCGGGGCGGCAGAAGCCAAAGTGCGCGCGCTGCTGGAACCATTCCAGGACAGCCTGCTGCCCGGCACTCTGGAGGGATACACCTTGCCCCAGGGCGACGGCAGCAAGCGCAACCGCGGCAACCTGCGCAAGGCGATGAAACTGCTGGAGGACGCTGGCTGGACCGTCACTGGTGGCGTGCTGCGCAACGCAGAAGGCACACCGCTGGAGCTCAGCGTTCTGATCCGTCAGGGCGACGGCGAGATGAAAACGGTCACCGAAATCTACGCCCGCGCGCTGGAGCGGCTGGGCATCACACTGACGGCCGAGACCGTGGACAACGCGCAATATGCCGAACGGGAGAACACCTATGACTTCGACCTCACCCGGTTCCGCCGGGAACTGTCGCTGAGCCCCGGCAACGAGCAGCGCTATTACTGGGGCAGTGGCGGTGTGGATCAGCCCGGCAGCCGCAACCTGATGGGCATGGACAGCCCGGCGGCAGAGGCGATGATTGACGCAATGCTGACCGCAACCGAGCCTGAGGATTTCACCGCAGCGGTGCGGGCACTGGACCGGGTGCTGACCGCCGGGCGCTATGTCATTCCGTTCTGGAGCTTTGATACCGGCCGTATCGCCCACATCAAGGAAATGCGGTTCCCGGACAGGCTGCCGATCTACGGCGATCGGACAGAGTTCATGCCAGACGTCTGGTGGTATCAGGCCGACTGACCTCCTGAGGATGCGCTGCAGCCCGCGCTAAGGTCCATTGACAGCGGCCTACTATTTCCATAATTCGTGAACTATGGAAATGGAGCTTTCGGATAAACTCGCTGCTCTGGCGCACCCGAAGCGGCTGGCGCTGTTCCGGCTGCTGATGCGCCGGTACCCGGACGGCGTGCCGGCGGGTGAAATAGCACAGGCGCTGGAATTCAAGGCGAACACTGCCTCAGCCTATCTGTCTGCTCTCAAGAAGGCCGGCCTGATCTCCCAGCAGCGCAGCGGCACCTCGCTGATGTATACCGCCGACCTGCCGGGCCTGCGCGGCATGTTTGACGGGCTGCTGTCCGGCTGCTGCCGGAACCGGCCCGACATCTGTACCCCTGTCAACAGTGAAGCGGAAACCATGCCGACTACGGAACGCCCGTTCAATGTCCTGTTTGTCTGCACCGGCAACTCTGCCCGCTCCCTGTTGGCCGAGGCCATTTTGAACAGCGAGGGCGGCGGCAGGTTCCGCGCCTATTCTGCAGGGACACAACCCTCTCCGGGGCCCCGACCTGAGGTGATGTCGCTCTTGCGGGCCAAGGACATTGATACCAGCAGCCTGCGTTCCAAGGACCTGGATGAATTTTCCGCGCCGGATGCGCCGCAGATGGATTTTATCTTCACCGTCTGCGACCACGCCGCCAATGAGGAATGCCCGGCCTGGCCCGGCCAGCCGATGAGCGCCCATTGGGGTCTGGCTGACCCGGTCAAGACCGAAGGCAACGACGCCGAACGCCGCCTTGCCTTCCAGCAGGCCTATGGTCTGCTCAGAAACAGGATCAGAACCTTTGCGGCGCTGCCCTTTGAAACACTCGACCGCCTGTCGCTTCAGCATCAGGTTGACGATATCGGCCGCCTGAACTCCCCCGACTGAACAAAAGCACGGACACACCACATGAACATTCTGGTCCTTTGCACCGGCAACTCCGCCCGCTCCATCCTGCTGGAGTCGATTTTCAATACGCTGGGAGGGGGCCGAACCCGGGCCTATTCCGCCGGCTCCAACCCGACCGGCAAGGTGCATCCGCAGTCATTGGTGCTGCTGGAGGAGCTGGGCCATGACACCGCCGGCGCGCGGTCCAAGAGCTGGGATGAATTTGCCGGTGCCGAAGCACCGGAGATGGATGTGGTCATCACTGTCTGCGCCTCTGCCGCCGGCGAGACCTGTCCGGTATGGCCTGGTTCGCCGGTGCGCGCCCATTGGGGCGTCGAGGACCCGGCAGCAGCAGATCAGCCGGACTGGGACACGGCATTCCGCACCGCTTATGTCACGCTGGAGAAGCGCGCCAAGGCGCTGCTTGAACTGCCGATTGAAACCATGTCCTCCACCGATCTCTCGCAGCAGCTCAAGCGGATCGGAGAGATCCCATGACCGGACAGAAACTGCTGGCCGAAGGGCTGGGCACAGCCATGCTGCTGATCGGCGTGGTCGGTTCCGGCATCATGGCCGAGACTCTGGCGGACGGCAACGTGGCCTTGGCACTCTTGTCCAATGCCATCGCCACCGGTTGTATGCTCTACGCCATCATCACCACGCTGGGCCCCGTATCCGGCGCCCATTTCAACCCGGCGGTGACGCTGGCCTTTGCCCTGCGCGGCGAGCATTCCTGGAGCACTGTTGCCCCTTATGTCCTGGTGCAGATCGGCGGCGGCATCCTCGGCGTCTGGGCCTGCCATGTGATGTTCGACCTTGCAATCCTGCAAAGCTCGGCCACCATGCACCGCACCGGCACTGCGCAGTGGTTTTCCGAGGTCCTGGCAACATTCGGCCTCTTGTTCGTGATTTTCGGCGGCTTGCGCTCAAGACCCGAAGCCGTGCCGGCACTGGTCGGCCTTTACATCACCGGCGCCTATTGGTTCACCTCCTCGACCAGCTTCGCCAACCCTGCCGTCACCATAGCGCGCGGCTTCAGCGACACCTTTACGGGCATCTACCCGGGCCACATCCCGATGTTCATCCTGATGCAGCTCATTGCGGTTGGAATTGGCCACCTGGTGCTGCCCAGGCTGTTTGCACCGCGCTGACAACCAGCAAAAAACCGCTTACACCCACCGCCCCAGGCCGGCACCTTGGGGCGGACGTTACAAAAACTCACAAAAAGTGTTAGGATGGGGGTCCGAAAACCATAATCCGTTTGTCAGGGAGTGCCCCCCAATGCCTGTACAAGCAGCAGCTGCCAGCTGGATTGACAGGATGCCCCGCATCAAACAGCGCTTTCCTCATCTGAAAGCCAGCAACGCGCCGTCCTTATTGGATGACCGGGACAAATTCGTGGCTTATCTGGCCCGCACCCACCATCTCACCTTGAATGAAGCCAAGGAAGAAGTGGACGATTTCCTGTATATCGAAAGCCTGCTGAGAGAGCTGGACGGTCGCAAGCACTAGCCCGGAACGTCAGGCCAGCGACGTCACCCAGAGGATTGTTGCGTCCTCGGGGCTGACGGAAATCACGTTGTGGCCCATCGCTGCGTCATAATAGGCGCTGTCGCCGCGGCGCATTTCCACGGGCTCATAGAATTCCGTATAGAGCTTGACCACACCCGTCAGCACATAAAGGAATTCCTCGCCGTCGTGGCGCACCCAGCCGTCAAACTCTTCCATCGACCGCGCCCGCACCCGCGCACGGTAGGGCAGCATCTGCTTGCGCGTCAGCCCGTCGGCCAGCAGTTCATGCTCATATGTCGCGGTGGCGTGCGCTGAACCGTCACCGGATTTGGTCACTGTCATGCGGCCGTTGACCTGGTCCCGCTGCGGCGGTGTGAACAGCTGCGGAATGGAAATCTCGAGCCCCTCGGCCAGCTTCTTGAGCGCCTCGTAAGTCGGTGACATCTGGCCATTTTCGATCTTGGACAGGGTCGAACGCGCCAGCCCGGCCTGATTGGCCGCATGTTCCAGCGTCCAATCGCGTGCCTTGCGCAGCTCGCGCACGCGGGCGCCCAGGTCCAGGGGTTCTGCTTGATCGTCACCGCCGTTGGCACGGGCAATGGTGATCAGGGATTTCGGATCGCGGCTTTTCATGAGGACTCTATAAGCCGCACCCGCGCGCCTTGCAACGCAGGACAGCGCGGGCTAGCCATTTGCCATGCTGTCAGTTTTTGATCAGGGGCCCTATCCGCCCTGCCCTTCGCCTTTCAATCTTGCGGCCCATGTGCTGCGCCATGCCGCGCGGCTGGCCGGTAAAACAGCGCTGTCGGTGCTTGACGGCGCGGGCTGCGATGATTGGAGCTATGCCCGGCTGGAGGCCGCCGTGCGCGGCACCGGCACCGGGCTGCTGCGGTCTGGTCTGAAGCCCGGGGACATTGTTCTGATGCGGCTCGGGAACACGGTGGAGTTTCCGGTTGCCTATCTCGGCGCCATCGCGGCCGGCCTGGTTCCTGTGCCAACCTCCTCGCAGCTGACAGACGCCGAAACCGCGCGGATGCTTTCGGATCTTCAGCCCGCGGCCGTGCTGCGTGATCCGGCAGTGGCCTGTGCGAGTCACCCGCACCAGATCACCACTGCTACGCTGCTGGCAATGCATGATCTGCCTCCTTGTGAGTACGCCTTTGGCAGCCCGGATCAACTGGCCTATGTGGTCTATACCTCCGGCACCAGCGGAAATCCGCGTGCAGTCGCGCACGCCCACCGGGCAGTCTGGGCGCGGCAGATGATGGTGGAGGGCTGGTACGGGCTGCGCGGGGATGACCGGCTGCTGCATGCCGGCGCCTTCAACTGGACCTACACCCTCGGCACCGGGCTGATGGATCCCTGGGCGGCAGGCGCCACCGCGCTGATCCCCGCCGCTGGCACGCCTCCGGAAGAGCTGCCCGCCCTCTTGCGCCGTCACCGTGCCACGATCTTTGCCGCAGCCCCCGGCGTCTTCCGGAAATTCCTGCGCGGCGGCATTTTGGACCTGCCGGATCTGAGGCACGGGCTTTGCGCAGGTGAAAAGCTCTCACGCCATCTTCACGACGCCTGGGAAGCCGCGACCGGCTGCTGCCTATACGAGGCATTCGGGATGTCGGAATGCTCGACCTTCATCTCTTCCTCGCCCGCGCACCCGTCACAGGACGGTGCCCTGGGCCGGCCGCAGCCGGGCCGCCGGGTGGCAATTGCCGGCCCCGGCGGCCCGGTGCCGATGGGCGAGGAAGGCACCATTGCCATTCACCGCTCCGATCCCGGCCTGATGCTGGGCTACCTCAACGCAGCCGAAGAAACCGCCGCCCGTTATCAGGGTGACTGGTTCCTGACCGGTGACCAGGGGGCGATGTCGGCGGACGGCCAGATCCGCTATCTGGGCCGCAGCGACGACATGATGAATGCAGGCGGCTACCGGGTTTCGCCGATTGAAGTCGAAACCGCGCTGGCCGCCCATCCCGGTATCACTCAGGCAGGAGCCGCAGCGGTAGAGGTGAAGGAGGACACTTATGTCATCGCCGCCTTCTATACCGGTCCCGAAGAGTTGAAGGCCGAAGACCTGCAAGCCTTTGCATCCCGGCGCCTGGCCCGCTACAAGCAGCCCCGCGCTTACGTCCATCTGGACGCGCTGCCCATTGGCGCCAACGGAAAACTGCTGCGCCGCGCCCTGCCTGCCCTGTTCAAAGGATGACCTTAATGCCCGCCGTCAAGCTCGACATCCTGTCCGACCCGATCTGCCCCTGGTGCTATATCGGCAAGACCCATCTGGACAAGGCGCTGGCGGAGGTGCCGGACCATCCGTTTGTCATCGAGTGGCACCCCTTCCAGCTGAACCCCGACATGCCACGCGAGGGCATGGACCGGCGCGAATATCTGGAGCGCAAGTTCGGCGGCAAGGAGGGCGCAGTCAAGGCCTATGCGCCAGTGGTGGAGCACGCGGAAAAGGCCGGGCTGACGATCAATTTCGAAGCCATGCAACGCACCCCCAACACGCTGGACGCGCACCGGCTGATCCATTGGGCCGGGGTCGAGGGCAAGCAGACGCAGGTCGTGGATGCCCTGTTCAAGGCCTATTTCGTGGACGCCCGGGACATTGGCGATCACGCCGTCCTGGCAGACGTCGCGCAAGAGGCAGGTATGGAAGCGGATGTTGCCGCCCGCCTGCTGGAAGGCGGCAGCGACGTGCAAGCCATCCGCGACCGCGACGCGCATTCCCGCAAAATGGGTGTCAGCTCGGTCCCGACCTTCATTGTTGCCAATCAGCACGCAGTGCCCGGCGCCCAGCCGCCGGAACTGTGGAAACAGGTAATCGAAGACATTCTGCAGCAGTTGAAAGCAGCCGGGACGGAATAACCTGCGGCAAACTGCTTAGCATCGCAACTATGCACAGATTCCTGTGCAGCCGGGCGCTGGCACGGCTGGCAGGTTTATGGTAGCGGAAGCGGACCGCTCCCAGACCGGCCTCATTCCCCGGATCCATCTGAAGAGCTGTTAGAGGTTTCAGATGTCACAGTCCCCCGCCCATGGCATGGCCAAGGCCGAATTCATTGCACTGATTGCGATGATGTTTGCCACCATTGCGCTGTCGATCGACGCCATGCTGCCTGCATTGCCCGAAATCGGCCAGACGCTCAGCCCGGACAACATCAACCGCGCACAGCTGGTGCTGACCTCCTTTGTGCTGGGCATGGGGCTTGGCACCTTCTTCACCGGCCCGCTGTCGGATGCCTTTGGCCGCAAGCCTGTGGTTGCCGCGGGCTGCGCCCTTTATGTTCTCGCCGCGCTGACAGCCTGGCTGTCGCCGTCGCTGGAGGTTCTGCTGATCTCGCGCGTGCTGATGGGCATCGGTGCTGCCGGCCCGCGAATTGTGGGCGTTGCCGTTGTCCGCGACCTCTACTCGGGCCGCGAAATGGCCCGTCTGATGTCGATTGCCATGATGATCTTTATGATTGTTCCGGCCATTGCCCCCTTGATGGGCGCAGGCATCATCGCGCTGTCCGGCTGGCGCGCGATCTTCCTGCTGTTCGCGCTTTTTGCCGCCGTTATTGTGCTGTGGACCAGCGTCCGCCTGCCGGAGACGCTTGCCGCTGACGACCGCCGTGCCTTTCGCGCACCGCTGCTGATGGCTGCGGTCAGGGAGATGCTGACCCACCCCACAGTCCGCCTGTCGATCATGGTGCAGACGCTCTGCCTGGGCATGCTGTTCACCATGCTGACCATGGTGCAGCCGGTCTATGACATCATCTTCGGCCGCGGTGACAGCTTTCCTTACTGGTTCGGGCTGGTTGCGGTGATTTCCGGCACCGCCAGCCTGCTGAACGCCGCCATCGTGGTCCGGATTGGCATGCGCCGTATCGTCACCGTCTCGCTGGCCGCCCAGATCCTGATCACCGGCGCGATGCTGCTGGTCAGCGGCTGGAGCATGCCGGAACCGTGGATGTTCGGCCTGTTTGTCGCCTGGCAAGCCAGCGTCTTCTTCATGGTGGGCACCACGGTCGGCAACCTGAATGCCATGGCAATGGAGCCGATGGGCCATATCGCAGGCATGGCGGCCTCAGTCATCGGCGCGATTTCAACCGTCTTGGCTGCCGCCATTGCCGCGCCGGTGGGGCTGCTGTTTGACGGCTCGCTGGTGCCGCTTGCAGCAGGGCTATTGATCATGGCCTGCATCGCCTTCCTGCTGATGCTGCAAATGGCCAAGGCCGAAGCACGCTTGCCCGCCGAATAAGCGCCTTGCCCGTGCTCTGGACGCTCCCTAACCTTCCCATGTGAATGGGGAGGTTCTTCATGGGCTATGATTACGATCTCGGCAGCTATTCCTGCCCGGTGACAACAGCTTCGCCTGAGGCGCAGCTCTGGTTCGACCGGGGACTGGTCTGGACCTACGGCTACAATCACGAGGAGGCCGTCGCCTGCTTCCGCCGCGCGCTGGAACATGATCCGGATTGCGCCATGGCCCAATGGGGCGTGGCCTATGCGGCAGGCCCGAATTACAACCTGCCCTGGGACCTGCGCGATGACAAGGGCCGCGCCAAGGCATTGGCAGAGGCCCATGACGCTGCCCAGGCCGCGCTGAGCGGTATCGAAGGCTGCTCAGAGGTTGAGCAGCAGCTGATCCGCGCCATTCAGGCCCGTTACCCCCAGCGCGAAACGGTCGAAGACATGCACGCCTGGGACTATGACTTTGCCGATGCGATGCGCGCAGCCTTTGCCGCCTGCCCGGATCACCTGGACCTGCGCACGGTCTATGCCGAAAGCCTTCTGAACCTGACGCCCTGGCGGATGTGGGACCTCAAGTCCGGTCTGCCCGCCGAGGGTGCCGCCACGCTGGAGGCGCAGGAGGTACTGGAACGGGCAATGGACAGTGAACCGGGCGCCACGCAGCACCCGGGCCTGCTGCATCTTTACGTGCATCTGATGGAAATGTCGCCGGTGCCCGAAAAGGCGCTGAAGGCGGCGGATGTGCTGCGCACGCTGGTGCCGGATGCGGGCCATTTGGTGCATATGCCGACCCATATCGACGTGCTTTGCGGCGACTACCACAGCGTTGTGCACTGGAACCAGAAGGCGATAGAGGCGGACCTGAAGTTCTACGAATGGCGCGGCTGCCGCTGACGCCGGCCTGCGACATGAGCCCGGTCCGCGACGGGCTGGCCAAGGCCGGATTGCCAGCCTAGGCCCTGGCTTTCTTCTTCTCGGCCACGACCTTCTCTGCCAGGTCGCGGGCAATGGCAAAGGCGCCCTTGATCTTGTCGGCGTCTTTCTTCCAGTCGCGGCGCACAACGATCTTGTTGTCCTTCACCTTGGCCAGGCCGTTCTGGCCCTGGATGAACTCCACCAGTCCTTGCGGGGAGGCGAATTTGTCGTTGTGGAACTGGATCGTCGCCCCCTTGGGACCGCCGTCCATCTTGGCGATGCCGGCGCGTTTGCACATCGCCTTGATCCGCACCACCAGCATCAGCGTATTCACTTCCTTCGGCAGCTTGCCGAAACGGTCGATCAGCTCTGCGGCAAAGCCTTCCAGCTCCACCTTGGTCGACAGCGACGACAGGCGGCGGTAGAGACCCAGGCGCACATCCAGATCCGGCACGTAATCCTCCGGGATCAGCACCGGAACGCCCAGGTTGATCTGCGGCGCCCATTGGTCGTCGGCATCCGACAGGCCTTCCATCTCGCCCGCCTTGATCTTGGCAATCGCCTCCTCCAGCATCGACTGGTACAGCTCATAGCCGACATCGCGCATCTGGCCCGACTGCTCCTCGCCCAGAAGATTGCCAGCACCACGGATATCAAGGTCTTGGGAGGCAAGGGTAAAGCCCGCACCAAGCGTATCCAGCGACCCCAGAACCCGCAGGCGTTTCTCTGCCGCCGGGGTCAGCCGCTGGCGCGGCTTGGTCGTCAGATAAGCATAGGCAAGGGTCTTGGAGCGCCCGACACGTCCCCGGATCTGATAGAGCTGTGACAGGCCGAACATGTCGGCGCGGTGCACCACCATGGTGTTGGCGGTCGGGATATCCAGGCCCGACTCCACGATCGTGGTCGCCAGCAGCACATCGTATTTGCCGTCATAGAAGGCGTTCATCCGGTCGTCGAGTTCGCCTGCCGCCATCTGCCCGTGCGCGACCACATAGGTCAGTTCCGGCAGCTGCGCCTTCAGGAACTCCTCGACGTCCGGCAGATCGGTGATCCGCGGCACCACATAGAAGCTCTGACCGCCGCGGTAATGTTCGCGCAGCAGCGCCTCGCGGATCGTAACGGTATCGAATTCGCTGACATAAGTGCGGATCGCCAGGCGGTCCACGGGCGGCGTGCCGATGATCGACAGGTCGCGCACCCCGGTCAAGGACAGCTGCAAGGTCCGCGGGATCGGCGTGGCCGTCAGGGTCAGCACATGGATATCGCTGCGCAGCTGCTTTAGCCGTTCCTTGTGGGCGACGCCGAAATGCTGTTCCTCGTCGATGATCAAGAGGCCAAGGTTCTGGAACTTGATGTTCTTGGCCAGAACCGCGTGGGTGCCGACCACGATGTCGACGGTGCCCTTGGACAGCCCTTCGCGGGTTTGGCTGGCCTCCTTCGTGCCAACAAAGCGCGACAACTGTCTGACTTGCAGGGGAAAACCCCGGAACCGTTCGGCAAAGGACGCGGCGTGCTGGCGCGCCAGAAGCGTGGTCGGCGCCACCACCGCGACCTGCAAGCCCGACATGGAGGCAACAAAGGCCGCGCGCATCGCCACCTCGGTCTTGCCAAAGCCCACGTCGCCGCAGATCAGCCGGTCCATCGGCTGGCCGGAGTGGAGATCCTCCATCACATCTTCGATGGCGCGCAGCTGGTCGTCGGTCTCCTGATAAGGGAAGCGGGCCGAGAACTCCTCCCAGGCGTGCGGCGGCGGATCCATCACCGGTGCCTTGCGCAGGGCGCGCTCAGCGGCAATGCGGATCAGCTTGTCCGCCATCTCCCGGATGCGCTCTTTGAGCTTGGCCTTCTTGGCCTGCCAGGCGCCGCCGCCAAGGCGGTCCAGAAGCCCTTCGTCATGGCCGTATTTGGACAGCAGTTCGATGTTTTCAACCGGCAGATACAGCTTTGCAGCTTCGGCATATTCCAGCAGGATGCACTCATGCGCCGCACCGGCGGCCGTGACCACCTCCAGACCCTTGTAGCGGCCGATGCCGTGGTCCACATGCACCACCAGATCGCCGGGGCTGAGCGACTGGGTTTCGGTCAGGAAATTCTCCGCCTTGCGGCGTTTCTTCGGTGCCCGGATCAGCCGGTCGCCCAGCACATCCTGTTCCGCGATCACCGTCATGTCCGGGTCTTCGAACCCGTGCTCCAGCGCCCAGACGGCCAGATGCAGGCCAGACTTGCCAATGCGGGTGCCGTCCATCACCGGAATAGCTTCGGCCAGGCCCTCATCCTCGATAAGTCCCGTCAGACGCTCCCGCGCACCTTCTGAGTAAGAGGCGATGAGAACCGGACCTTCCTGCATCCGCGCCTTAATGTGTGCAGCCAAAGCGCCAAAAAGACTGATGTTTTCCTGCTGCCGCTCAGGCGCAAAATTGCGCCCGATTCGCCCGCCCGCATCCGCCACGCCGGGGCCGGAGGCCTGCGGCAGCGGGTGGAACTGCACAACGCGCTTTTCTGAAACCGCCGCCTCCCAGGCGGCATCATCCAGATACAGCAGACCCGGCGGTGTGGGTTTGTAAACGGTGTCGATCCGCCCTTTCTGCTCCAGCGCGTGTTTGCGGGTGCCGTACTGGTCCTCGATGCTGTCCCAGCGCGCCAGCCGCGCGGGTGTCAGCTGGTCATCCAGCGTGACGGTCGCCTGCGGCAGGTAGTCGAACAGGGTTTCCAGCTTCTCATGGAAGAACGGCAGCCAGTGTTCGATGCCCTGATGCTTGCGGCCTGCGCTGACGGCCTCGTAAAGCGGGTCGTCGGTTCCGGCGGCACCGAACTCAATCCGGTAATTCTGGCGGAACCGGGTGATGGCTGCCTCGTCCAGGATCACCTCGGAGACCGGCGCCAGTTCCACCACCTGCAGCTTTTCGGTGGTGCGCTGGGTCGCCGGATCAAAGCGGCGGGCGCCGTCCAGCACATCGCCAAAGAGGTCCAGGCGCACCGGACCGCTTTCACCCGGCGAGAAGATGTCGATGATTCCGCCGCGAATGGCATAGTCGCCCGGCTCCATCACCGTCGGGCTTTGGGAAAAGCCCATACGAACCAAAAAGTTGCGCAACGCGTC